>CACDAB010000001.1:0-217467 GCA_902550615.1 uncultured Pelagibacteraceae bacterium
GGACGTGAACCATAAGGATGTGCATCTGCTACACCTTGTTCTTCAGTAATCTTTTTACCATTATTGAGAGTTATTACTACTTTTGCACCAAATGCTTTTTTTTGTGGGTTTGGATCATGATAATTTTTGGTCCATTTTTTATCTTCATGAGTTTTTATCGATTTCCAAATCTTAATTGTACTTTTCTTTTTTGCTCTAGCCTTGGTATAAGATTTCTCATGATGCCAAGTGCCATCCTCGAGTGCAACAGCAAATATATACATTATCGAGTGATCTAAAGTTTCTCTACTTGCATTAGGATCCATTTTTTGTGGATCATTTGCACCTGTTCCAATCACATAATGAGTATGATGGCTTGTAAAAATATCTATTTTTTTTATCTGATTAAGATTTTTAACTTTCTTTTTAAGTTTTTTTGCTAAGTCTATTAAAGCTTGTGATTGATATTCAGCAGAATACTCTTTTGTATAAGTTTCAAGTATTGCTTTTTTGGCTTCACCTTTTTTTGGTAATGGAACTTTATATAATGCCTTTTTTCCATCAAGAATTCTTGCTATCACACTATCTTCACCCTCATAAATTGGACTTGGTGCCCCTTCACCGCGCATAACTCTATCAACAGCCTCAATAGCAAGTTTACCTGCATGAGCTGGAGCATACGCTTTCCAACTTGAAATTTCACCTTTTCTAGATTGTCTTGTAGAAATAGTTGTATGTAGTGCTTGTTGAACAGCTTGATAGATAGTTTCAGTTTTTAATCTCAACATTGAACCAATCCCAGCTGCAACACTCGGACCAAGATGGGCTATATGATCTACTTTATGTTTGTGTAAACATATGCCTTTAACTAAATTAACTTGAACTTCATAGGCAGTTATAATTCCTCTTAAAAGATCTAAACCGCTTTTTTTATTTTGTTGAGCAACGCTTATAAGAGGAGGAATATTGTCTCCAGGATGACTATAGTCAGCAGCTAAAAAAGTATCATGAAAATCTAATTCTCTTACAGCAGTTCCATTAGACCAAGCTGCCCATTCGCAATCAAATTTTAATTTATTATTAATACCAAATAATGTTGCACCATTTTTTCTAGAATGTTTTAGAGCCATTTCTCTAGATGAAACAACTGGCCTTCTATTAAGTGATGCTATTGCGACTGATGCATTGTCTATTATTCTATTTATTGACATTTCAATTGCATCTTTATTTAACTTAGAATTATCACTTGCAATTTCTGCAATTTTCCATGCAAGCTGATTTTTTTTTGGTAAGTGAATTTTAGATGGGTAGACTTTAATTTTATGAACTATCAAAATAACTCCTAAATAACGAGATTGTTTTTAATAGTTAAAAAAAAATAATCAATATTAAAGATATTTTGACACTATCTTTTCGATACCAATAAAGTCTTTTACTAAGTGATTATGGTAAATTTCATCAGTTTTTTTTTCAGTATATCCATCTTCCATTAAGATAACTGGTATCCCGGCATTTTTTGCTGCATTTGCATCAGTTTCACTATCTCCAATCATTAATGATTTTTTTATATCACCCTGTAATATTTCAATTACTGATGTTAGGTGTCTAGGATCAGGCTTACAATAATCGAATGTATTATGTCCAGCAACATATTCAAAAAAATCATAAATCCCAATTTTTTTTAAAAGATCGACGGCTAGGTAATCAGTTTTATTTGTACAAACAGCCATAGAAATATTATTTTTTTTTGACCATATTAGAAAATCTTTGACACCATTTATTAGTGTACTTTCGTTAACAATGTTTTTTCCATAGAAGTCAGTAAAATCTTTTATCATTTCTTTTTTAATCTTTTCGTCTTGCACTTTTCCAAACTCTTTTTTAGCTTGTCCCCAAATTGACCTTCCAAGCATTGCACCCGCGCCCTGGCCTACAAGATTCCTTATTTCCTCAGTAGACTTTGTGGAGTAACCAAATTTTTTCATTACATGATTATGTGCACGCATCAAATCTGGTGCTGTATCCACTAAAGTTCCATCTAAATCAAAAAGAATTGTAAAATTTTGCTGCATAAATAAAAGTTTTTTTAAGAAATATTATGTGAATTAAGAAACATGTATTCTTAATATAAAGGATTTTATAGATGAAACAATTAAATTTACAAAAGCTTCAAAACAATCTTAGAAAAAAATTTTTAAAAATTGGTGTGAAAATGATTGGTCCTGAAACAATTTTTTTTTCGAAAGACACTAAGATAGGTAAGAATGTGATTATCGAACCCTATGTGGTAATTGGTAAAAATGTGAAAATTGGAAATAATGTTACAATAAAATCTTTTTCACATCTAGAAAATTGTAAAATCGAAAATAAAGTTGATGTTGGACCTTATGCCAGAATAAGACCAGGGGTAGTTTTAAAAAGTGGTTCTAAAATTGGAAATTTTGTTGAAATAAAAAAAAGTACTTTAGGCATAAATTCAAAAGTAAATCATTTAACATACATTGGTGATAGTGAAATTGGTAAATCAGTCAATATTGGTGCTGGAACAATTACTTGTAATTATGATGGGGTAAAAAAAAGTAAAACTAAAATAAAAGATAATGTATTTATTGGATCAAATTCATCATTAGTAGCACCACTTACAATTGAAGAGGGTAGTGTGGTTGGGGCTGGTTCGGTTATTACAAAAAATGTTAAAAGAAAATCATTAGCATTAACGAGAAGTTTACAGACGGAAATTAAAAACTATAAAAGAAAATCAAAATAATTATGTGTGGAATAATTGGAATTAATAGCAATAAACCTGTATCAGCAACTATAATTAATTCTCTAAAAAAATTGGAGTATAGAGGTTATGACTCAGCCGGTATGGCAACGCTCTATAATGGATTGATAAATGAAGTAAAATCTGAGGGAAGAGTTGAAAATTTAGAAAAAAATTCCTTAGTACAAAGCATGGAGGGAACAATTGGTATTGGTCATGTTCGATGGGCAACACACGGGCTACCTAATAGCATTAACGCTCATCCACATTCCTCCCAGAATGTTTCTGTTGTTCATAATGGAATTATTGAAAATTCTACAATATTAAAAAAATTTTTGATTGGAAAAGGTCACAAATTCAAGTCTCAAACAGATACAGAGGTAATAGTCCATTTAATTACTGAAAATCTTAAAACAGAGAACATCGTTAATTCAATTCAAAAAACTTTGAAGTCATTACATGGAAGCTTTGCACTAGGTATAATTTTTAAAGATCAACCAGATTTAATTGTTGGTGCAAGAAGAGGTTCACCATTAGCTGTTGGTTATGGTCCTAATGAAAATTATCTGGGTTCAGACTCCTATGCACTTAAATCAATGACAAATAAGATTACGTATTTAAATGATGGTGAATTCTGCATTATAAAAAAAGATCATGTGGAATTTTTTAGCGAGGAAGGAACTAAAATTAATAAAAAAGTTTTAGAATTGTCCTCTTCAGAAGAAAAATATGACAAAGGTGAATACAAACATTTTATGGCTAAAGAAATTGAAGAACAACCAAACACAATTAGAAATGGAATTAATGAGTATATAGATATGTCTAATAAAGATATTAATATTTATAACTTTCCTTGGAAAACTAATGAGATTAAATCAATAACCTTGATTGGATGTGGGACAGCATATCACTCATGTTTAATGGCAAAATATTGGTTTGAGGAAATAACATCGTTAGATGTGAATATTGATATAGCATCAGAATTTAGGTACAGAAAAAATAGATTTAAAAAAGACACACTTTATGTATTCGTCTCACAATCTGGAGAAACAGCAGATACTTATGCTGCTTTAGACCTTTGTAAACAACGTGGTGTTAAAACGTGTGCAGTTGTAAACGTAGTAGAAAGTTCAATCGCAAGAGACTCCGAATTTGTATTACCAATACATTGTGGAACTGAAATAGGTGTTGCTTCAACCAAAGCTTTTTTAGGACAAATATTAATTTTATATATTCTAGCCTTGAAACTTGCTTTATTGAGAAAAGATATTGAAAAGACTCATTTTATCAAAAAAATTGATGAACTTAAAAATTTACCAAAACTTGTTGAGCAAACACTATTGATTGATAATAAAATACAAACAATTTCAAATACTTTTAATGAAGCAAAGGGCTCTATGTTTTTGGGGCGTGGTTTTTCTTATCCGATTGCTCTTGAAGGTGCACTAAAACTGAAAGAATTATCTTATATTCATGCCGAAGGTTATCCGGCAGGAGAGATGAAACATGGACCTCTTGCATTAATAGAGGAGGGGATGCCAGTTGTAGTTTTGGCTCCAAGAGATAGTTATTATAAAAAAACGATTTCAAATATGCAGGAAGTAATTGCCAGGGGAGCTAAAGTTTTATTAATTACAAATAAAAGTAAAGATGAAGTAATTTCAGAAAATATTTGGGAGAAAATTGAAGTTGAAAGTACTAATGAAGATCTTCTACCTTTTCTTTTAACGATTCCACTCCAAAAATTAGCATATTACTCAGCACTAAAAAAAGGCTATGATATTGATAAACCAAGAAATCTAGCAAAATCAGTAACAGTTGAGTAAAATTTGTTTAAAATTGATTTTAAAAATAAAAGCGTAAATTTTTTTAGATTGGCAACTTTTGCAAGATTACATAAATTGGGACACCACGAGGTGTTGAAACAAGCATTTGATCAAAATTCATTGATTGAAGATAATAGAGATTTGTTAGAGAGTTTCATTGAAAGTTTTAGAACAATAAAAGATATTCAATCACAACTATATCAAGATATATTTGCACATTTTGTGGTAGGAGATAAGTATGAAAAAACATTTCTTGAATTTGGTGCAACAGATGGCTTAAAATTATCAAATTCTTTCTTACTCGAAAATTCGTTAAATTGGAAAGGAGTTTTATCTGAACCCAGCCCACAATGGCATGAAGCTTTAAAAAAGAATAGAAAAACTTCTAAGATAATAACTAAGTGTGTATGGAAAGAGACGGGAAAAAAAATAGAATTTTTTATGTCTGATATTGGAGAAGCATCTACTTTAAAAGATTTTATTGAGAGCGATAAAATTTCTATGCCAAAAAATACTGAATTAAGAAAAAAAAGTGGAAAATTAATTCTTGTTGAAACAATATCTTTAAATGATCTTATAAAAGAATATTTTAGTAATATTTGTCCATCTTATATATCTATTGATACTGAGGGATCTGAGTATGAAATTTTAAAATCATTTGATTTAAATTATTACAGACCCAAATTATTTACGATTGAGCACAATTTTACTGACAATGAATCAAAAATAGACGAGTATTTAAGTAATAATAATTACGTAAGAATATTCAAAAAATTAACAGCATTTGACGCATGGTATATTAGTTCTGATATTCTGTAGTTACAAAAGTTGAATAATTATTAAACTCTGATACAACAATCTTTATTTGAATATGAAAAATTGGAAAGTAAATAGTTGGAGAAAATATCCAGTAAAACATATTCCGGAATATCCGGATAAAAAAGAGCTTGATCAAGTTTTGAATAAAATTAAAACTTTTCCACCTTTGGTTTTTGCTGGAGAAACTAGACATTTGAAACAACAGCTTGCTGAAGTCGTCGATGGAAAAGCTTTCTTATTACAAGGAGGAGATTGTGCAGAAAGTTTTGCTGAATTTCATCCTGACAATATAAGAGACACATTTAAAGTTATCCTTCAGATGTCATTAGTTCTAACTTACTCTGCATCTTTACCAGTTGTAAAACTTGGAAGAATAGCTGGTCAGTTTTCAAAACCAAGAAGTGCCCCTACTGAAATACAGGGTGGTAAAGAATTACCAAGTTATTTAGGGGATAATATAAATGCAATTGATTTCACAGAAAAAGCAAGAAGACCAGATCCAAAAAGAATGTTTAAAGCTTATTCACAATCTGCTTCAACATTAAATATTTTACGAGCCTTTTCTAAAGGTGGTTTTGCAGATTTAAACAAAGTCCATTTATGGAACTTAGATTATATTAAGAAAAGCCCTCAAGCTAAAAAATTTAAAGAGCTAGAGGATAAAATTGCTGATGCGTTAGCATTTATGGAAGCTTGTGGAATAACTTCAGATTTTAATAATAGATTATACACAGTTAATTTCTGGACTTCACATGAAGCTTTACATTTACCTTTCGAAGAAAGCATGACTAGAATTGATTCTACTACTGGAGAATACCATGATACTTCAGCTCACTTTGTCTGGATTGGGGACAGAACAAGACAGGTTGATGGTGGACATGTAGAATTTTGTAAAGGAATTGAAAATCCCATAGGAATAAAATGTGGACCAACTTCTAAGCCAGATGAAATTGCAAAAATTTGTGAATTAATTAATCCAAATAATGAAAAGGGGAAAATTACATTAATATCTAGATTTGGTCATAAAAATGTTGAGAAATTTTTACCAAAATTAATTAGAGGAATTAAAAAAGAAGGTTTAAATGTTGTTTGGTCATGTGATCCAATGCATGGAAATACAATTAAATCGACGACTGGTTTCAAAACCAGACCTTTTAACGATGTAGTTAGTGAGGTTAAAAATGTATTTGATGTCCATCAGGCTGAAGGTTCCTACGCTGGTGGTCTACATGTTGAAATGACTGGACAAGATGTGACAGAGTGTACAGGGGGTGCAAGAAAAATCTCAGATGCTGACTTATCAAGTAGATATCACACTCATTGTGATCCTCGTTTAAACTCAGATCAAGCAATTGAACTAGCATTTTTAATTTCTGATGAGATTAAAAAGAATAGCAGCTATTCAAAAAATGCTATTCAAGCGGCATCTTAGACTGTTGTTTTTGAATCAATTTATATTAAATAAAAAATTATGAATCCTAGTGAAAAAATAAAATACATATCAAATTGGATTAAGAGTTATGTTGATAGAATGCCAAGTAAAGCTCAATCTTTGGTGATTGGTATTTCTGGAGGTATCGACTCATCTGTTTCAAGTACTTTGAGTGCGATGACAGGTTTAAAAACAATTGTTTTAACTATGCCAATAAAACAAAAAGAAAATCAACATGATTTAAGTTTAAAACATCAGGAATGGTTATTAAAAAAATTTAAAAATGTTGAGGCACATACTATTAGTCTAGATAAATTATTTGAAACATTTTCGTCGACATTAAATAAGTTTGATAATGAACATGGTTATGCAAATTCTAGAGCAAGGTTAAGAATGACAACTCTTTATCAAGTAGCTGCAGCCAACAAAGGTATCGTTGTTGGAACTGGGAATAAAGTCGAGGATTTTGGTGTTGGTTTTTATACAAAATATGGAGATGGAGGTGTTGATATTTCTCCAATAGCAGATTGTAATAAAACAGAAGTATGGGAATTAGGCAAAGAGCTTGGAATATTAAAAGAGATAATAGATGCTCCACCAACTGACGGCCTGTGGGATGACGGTAGAACAGATGAAGGTCAATTAGGATTTAATTATAGTGAATTGGAAGATGCAATGAGTAACCCAAATTCACCACATAGAGATCAATACGAAAAAATTAGAAATCAAAACTTGCATAAAATGGAGCCTATTCCAGTTTGCAAGATTCCTAGTTAATCAATTAGATTAACAAATCACCAAATAAGGTATATTTCTTAATCATCTATGATGGATATTTTTTTAACAAATAATTTAACGAATAAAAAAGAACAATTCATTCCAAAAATTAAAGAAAAAATAGGAATGTATGTTTGTGGACCTACTGTTTATGATGATCCACATATTGGTAATGCAAGACCTTTGGTTGTTTTTGATATCTTGTTTAAATTACTTAAAAATAATTTTTCAAATGTAACTTATGTTAGAAATATAACTGATATTGATGATAAAATTATAAAATCGTCCCGAGAACAAAAAATTTCGACCAAAGAACTTACAGAAAAAGTAACTTCAAGTTTTTTAAAAGATTGTGAATTTTTAAATTGTGAAAATCCGACTCATCAACCTAAAGCTACAGAACATATTGACCTAATGATAATTATGATTACTGAACTAATTGAAAAAGGTTTTGCTTATGAAAATCAAAAACATGTGTACTTTGAGGTAAAAAAATTTGCTGATTATGGAAAATTATCAAATAAAAATTTAGACGAGTTGATTGCTGGATCTAGGATAGAAATAAGTGAAAATAAAAAAAATTCTGAAGATTTTGTTTTATGGAAACCATCAACAGCGGATGAACCTTTTTGGGAATCTCCTTGGGGGAAAGGTAGACCTGGTTGGCATTTAGAATGTTCTGCAATGTCCAAAAAATTTTTGGGCAATGAATTTGATATTCACGGGGGTGGTATAGATTTAATTTTCCCACATCACGAAAATGAAATTGCTCAATCTAGATGTGTAAATGATACAAAAGTTTTTGCTAATTACTGGATCCATAATGCCTTTATTACAATTTCTAATGAGAAAATGGCTAAGTCGCAAGGCAATATTCTTAAGATTAAAGATTTTAGAAATAAGATTAGTGGTCAAATAATTAGATTAGCTTTAATGAGCACACATTACAAACAACCACTGGATTGGAATGATAAGTTATTAAGTGATTGTGAAAATACTTTAGATAAATGGTACAGAGTCTATTCATCTGATTTAAAATCTTTTAAAGTTCCAGATGAAATTTTAAAGCCATTATATGATGATTTGAACACTCCTGGTTATATTGCAAATCTTCATAAATTATTTGAAAAAGCCACCAAAGGTGAAAACATAAATTTATTCATATCCGCATGCCAGTTTATTGGCCTGATGAATGAAAGTAGAGAACAATGGGATAACTTTAAAAAGAATAAAGCATCTATTAGTGAGTCTGAAATTAAAAACATGCTTAGTTTAAGAGATAAAGCTAGAGAAAATAAGAATTACAAAGAGGCAGATAGAATAAGGGAAGAACTTTTAGACAAAGGTGTTTTAATAGAAGACAAAGATGGTAAAACACTTTGGAAATTTAAATGAGCAAAGATAGATTATACATATTTGATACAACTCTTAGAGATGGAGCTCAAACGCAAGGTGTAGATTTTTCTTTAGAGGATAAAGAAAAAATTGCCTCAGCTTTAGATGATTTAGGTGTTGATTATATTGAAGCGGGATGGCCTGGAGCTAATCCAACAGATACAGAATTCTTTCAAAAAAAACATAATTTTAAAAATTCAAAGTTGACATCATTTGGTATGACCAAAAGATCAGGAAGAAGTGCAGAAAACGATACTGGGTTATCAGCACTCATGAATTCAAATACTCCTGCTGTTTGTTTAGTAGGTAAGTCCTGGGACTTTCATGTTGATGTAGCTTTAGGAATAACAAATGAAGAAAATTTAGAAAATATTTCTGAAAGTGTTAAACATTTTGTAAAAGCAAAAAAAGAATTTATGTTTGATGCAGAGCATTTTTTTGATGGTTATAAAGCAAATCCAAAATATGCATTATCTTGTATAAAAGCTGCATATGACCAAGGTGCGAGGTGGATCGTTTTATGTGACACGAATGGAGGAACACTTCCCCATGAAGTCACACAAATAGTAAATGAAGTTTCTAAAGTAGTTCCAGGAAAAAATCTTGGGATACACGCACATAATGATACTGGTAATGCAGTTGCAAATTCATTAGCAGCAGTGTTATCTGGTGTAAGACAAATTCAAGGAACAATTAATGGATTAGGTGAAAGATGTGGTAATGCAAATTTGATGTCACTAATTCCAACATTTTTTTTGAAAAAAGATTTTTCATCTAAATTTGAAATAAGTATTAAATCAGAAAACATTAAAAATTTGACAGAGTGTTCAAGATTATTAGATGAAATTTTAAACAGAAAACCTAATCAACATTTACCTTATGTTGGTGCTGCAGCATTTTCACATAAAGGAGGATTGCATGTGTCTGCTGTACAAAAAAATCCAAAAACTTATGAACATATTAATCCAGAAGAAGTTGGTAATACTAGAAATATTGTTGTTTCAGACCAATCTGGAAAATCAAATATTATATCTAGATTAAAGAGCATCAAAATTAATATTGAGGAAAGTAATCCAAAAATCAAAAAACTACTAGACGAAGTCAAGGATAGAGAATTTATTGGTTATAGCTATGATGGAGCTGATGCCTCTTTTGAATTATTAGCTAGAAGAATTATTGGAGAAATACCAAGATATATTTCAATTAATGAATATGATGTTTCCGTTAAAAAAAATAAGTTTGGGGAAATAGTTTCTTCTGCAAAAGCTCAATTAGAAGTTGATGGAGAAAAAATAATGTGTGAAGGAGAAGGGAATGGTCCAGTAAATGCACTAGATAATGCTATTAGACAAAACGTAGATAGACTCGCAAAATATTCAAAATATCTTAAAGATTTAAAACTTGTTGATTATAAAGTAAGAATTTTAAATACTGGAACAGAGGCTGTTACTAGAGTATCTATTGAAAGTACAGACTCAAAAGGAAAAAATTGGTTCACAATTGGTGTATCAACAAACATAATTGACGCCTCCTTTAAAGCATTGATTGATAGCTTAGATTATAAGCTATTTAAGGATAATGCACCTGCTAGTAAATAAATGAGTAAAAACAATATCTCATTTATTTTACATAAACCTCAATTATCAGAAAATATTGGTGCATGCGCTAGAGCAATAAAAAACTTTAATTTTAAAAATTTAGTTTTAATTAGCCCAAAACCTATTTTTCCAAATGATAAAATTATAGCCACATCTGTGGGAGCAAAAGACATCATAAACCAAAGTAAAAAATACGATAATTTAGAAAAAGCTTTAGGAAAGATTGATATTTTAATTGCCACTTCAGCAAGATTTAGAAATAAAAATATAAAACATATAAATTTAGAAGATCTAAAAAAGATTGATTTAAAAAAAAAAATTGGGTTTTTATTTGGTTCAGAGGCTTCAGGTTTATCAAATGATGAGGTAAGTTATGCAAATTATACTTTGCGAATATCTACTAATCCTGATTTCAAGTCTTTAAATTTATCTCATAGTTTAATAATAATTGCTCAATATGTTGCTAGTCTTATCAAATCAAAAAATATTCCATTTAAAAAATCAAAAAAGGTAAAATCAGCGAGTAAAAAAGAAATTCAATCAATGTTAAGCCTTTGCATTAAAAATTTAGATGAAATAAATTTTTTTAGACCCAAAGAGAAGAGACCAAAAATGCTTGAAAACTTGAGAAACATTTTCTATAAAATGGACTTATCTGACAAAGAAACTCGTATATTATCAGGTGTATTTGCGAGTTTGGGCAAAAAACGTTGATTGACAAAATAATGAGTAAGTTTATAAAGCTCCATTATTAAATGACAAAAAGACTAAACTCTAAACATAAAGTTGACAGAAGATTAAAAGTAAATCTTTGGGGAAGACCTAAAAGTCCGTTTAATACAAGAGCATATGGACCTGGCCAACATGGTCAGACAAAAACCTCAAAACCTTCAGACTATGGAATCCAGTTACAAGCAAAACAAAAATTAAAAGCTTATTACGGGAATATTAATGAGAGACAATTTAGAAATATTTATAAAAAAGCTAGCATGCTTAAAGGCGATACAAGTGAGAACTTAATTGGATTATTGGAAAGAAGATTAGATGCAGTGATATATAGAGCAAAGTTTGCAACTACAATTTTTTCTGCAAGACAATTAATCAACCATGGACATGTAAAAGTTAATGGAAAAAAAGTAAATATTTCTAGTTATTCTGTTAGAGAAGAAGATACTATAGAAATTAGAGATAAGTCAAAACAACTTGCAATAATCGACATTGCTCTAGCCAGTAAAGAAAGAGAAGCTCCAGAATATATTCAAATGGATGAAAAAAATAAAAAATTTAAGTTTGTTAGAACTCCAAAATTTGAAGAAGTGCCATACCCAGTTGTTATGGAGC
This sequence comes from uncultured Pelagibacteraceae bacterium, assembly GCA_902550615.1. Taxonomy (GTDB): domain Bacteria; phylum Pseudomonadota; class Alphaproteobacteria; order Pelagibacterales; family Pelagibacteraceae; genus Pelagibacter. The sequence goes on from CACDAB010000001.1 coordinate 11,932, forward strand.
CAAATTTAGTAATTGAATATTACTCTAGGTAATAATTACTTTTTATAATTAATACCTTTATCATCAAATACTTTTTTTAATTCTCCGCTCTCATACATTTCTTTAATGATATCACATCCACCTATAAATTCCTTTTTGATATAAAGTTGAGGGATTGTTGGCCAATCACTGAATACTTTAATTCCATCTCTCAAAGATTGATCTTCTAATACATTTATACCCTTAAAATTTATTTCTAACATTTTAAGTATATTTGAGACAGTCATTGAAAAACCACATTGTGGTTGATCTGGCGTTCCTTTCATAAAAAGGCACACATCATTAGTATCAATGTGATTTTGAATTAAACTTTTTGTTTGATCATCCATTATTGTTCCTTTGTTTTAATTGCTAAAGCGTGTAGTTCATTTCCCATCTTACCTTTTAATGAATTATAAACCATTTTGTGTTGCTCAATTTTACTTTTACCTACAAATTGAGAAGAGGTTATAGTCGCTGAATAATGATTACCATCTCCAGCTAGATCTTGAATATCTATTACAGCATCTGGCATTGCTTCTTTGATATATTTTTCGATTTCTTTTAAATCCATTGCCATTTTTTAACTCATGTATTTTGATAACCAATTTGTATAATAAGACTTTAATTCGTCAATTGTAACTTTTGTCTTTTCATTAATAATCATATCGTTTTGTATGATAATACCTAATTCCTCATTATGTACTGAGTTTTTGTTTAAAATTTTTGTAACTTCTTTTAAATCTTCTTTGTTCACCTCTATTAAATATCTACCTTGATCTTCTGCAAAAAAATACTCAATTTCATTAATTAACTTCTTTGACTTATTAATCTTAATTCCCTTATTACCTCTAATGCACATTTTACTTATCGCTACCAATAGACCTCCTAAGGATATGTCGTGAGCACTTTTCACGTATCCTTTTTCAATTAAATTTAAAATTGACTCTCCATTATTTTTTTCATTAAACAGGTTTACCTCTGGTGGAGGTCCATTTTTTTCATCTAAAATTGTTCTAGCAAATAAACTTTGGTCAATATGCCCTTCAGTTTTACCAATTATTAGAACTAAATTATCCACTTCTTTTAAATCCATTGAAATCATCTTTTTGTAATCTTTAATAAGACCCACGCCACCAATTGATGGAGTTGGTTTAATTCCAACTTCTTTGGTTTGGTTGTAAAAAGATACATTGCCAGATACCACTGGGAAATTTAAATATTTGCTAGCTTCACCTATACCTTGAACACATTCAACAAACTCACCCATGTTATCTTCTTTTTCAGGACTTCCAAAATTTAAACAATTGGTGATAGCGATCGGTTTTGCTCCAACTGAAATCAAATTTCTCCAACTCTCCGCTACAACTTGTTTACCTCCTGTTAATGGGTGAGCCCAACAATAAACTGCTGAGGAGTCCACCGATGCTGCTACAGCTTTGTTTGTTCCATGTACTCTTACAACACCAGAGTCTCCGCCTGGTTTTTGAATAGTGTCACCCATAACTGTATGATCATATTGTTGCCAGATCCATTCTTTACTACAGATATTTTGATTAGATAAAATCTTCTTTAGTACATCTTTGATCTTTAATTTATTTAGGACTTCATTCTTAATTTTATTTTTTTTCGGCAACTTTGATTTTTTCCATTTTCGATCATACATTGGAGAATTTTCGACAAGAATATTAACAGGTATTTTTGCTACTTGTTCTTGATTAAAAAATAATTCAATGTTTTTTGAGTTTGTTGTTTTTCCAATCACCGCAAAGTCCAAATTCCATTTATCAAATATTTTTTTAGCAGTTTCCTCTTTACCATTTTCTAAAACTATTAACATTCGTTCTTGGCTTTCAGACAACATGATTTCATAGGGGGTCATTTTAGTTTCTCTGCAAGGAACTTTGTTTAAATCAATTTCAATGCCCAAATTTCCTTTTGATGCCATTTCAATACTTGAGGAAGTAAGACCAGCAGCTCCCATGTCTTGAATGGCAATAATTGAGTCACCAGCCATTAATTCTAAACATGCCTCTAATAAAAGTTTTTCTGTAAAAGGGTCACCAACTTGTACAGTTGGTTTTTTTTCTTCAATCTTCTCATCAAAACTAGCTGAAGCCATACTTGCACCATGAATTCCATCCCTACCAGTCTTAGAACCCACATAAATCACAGGTTTGTTTAAACCAGCAGCTTTTGAGTAAAAAATTTTATTTTTTTTAACCAGACCAAGTGTCATTGCGTTGACTAAAATATTTCCATTGTAGGAACTATCAAAAGAAGTTTGTCCAGCTATGGTTGGCACACCCATACAATTTCCGTAGCCACCAATACCGTGTACTACCCCTCGTAAGAGATTTTTTGTTTTTTTATGTTGAGGAGATCCAAAATGTATGGAATTCAAATTAGCTATGGGTCTCGCTCCCATTGTAAATACATCCCTCATAATTCCCCCAACACCCGTTGCAGCTCCTTGATATGGTTCAATAAATGAAGGATGATTATGGCTTTCGATTTTAAAAACAATTGCATCTCCATCTTCAATATCAATAACACCTGCATTTTCTCCTGGACCTTGAATTACTTTTTTTCCTTTAGTTGGTAGTTTTTTAAGGTGAAGTCGTGATGACTTATATGAACAATGTTCATTCCACATTGCAGAAAAAATTCCAAGCTCAGTAATGTTAGGAGTTCTCTTAAGTAACTGGCAAATTTTTTTATATTCATCAGACTTGAGACCATGATCTATAGCAATCTGTTCGTTTACTTCCATTATTTTATGTTATTTATAAGGTTTTTAAAAAAAATTGAGCCATCTTCCCCAGATAAACTTTGGTCTATCATTCTTTCTGGATGGGGCATCATCCCTAAGACATTTTTTTCTTTATTAAAAATACCTGCAATATTTCTAATTGAACCATTAGGATTATATTGCTCTTCTATCTTGCCCTCATTATTACAATAATAAATTGCTATCTGATTATTATCCTTAATTTCTTTCAATTGATCTTTAGTACAAAAATAATTGCCTTCATTATGAGCAATATGCAATTTTAAAACATCTTTATTAAGATTTTTAAAATAAACATTTTCTTTATTATCCAGTTTTACGAAGACATTTTTACATATAAACTCCAAATATTTATTTCTTAACAAAACTCCTGGCACTAAACCCGTCTCAACCAATATTTGAAATCCATTACAAATTCCCATGACCAATCCTCCAGATTTTGCAAAATTTATAACCGATTGCATTATCCTAGACTTTGAAGCCATACTTCCACATCGTAAGTAATCTCCATAAGAAAAACCACCTGGAAGTACCACTAAATCACTTTTGGGGAGTTCATTATCATCATGCCAAACCATCTTGTTGTTAAACCCAAATTTTTTGAGCGCTACATCCATATCTCTATCACAATTTGAGCCAGGAAAAGTTATTACTGATGACTTCATTAATTATTGTGTTTCAATAATTTTAAAGTTTTCGATTACAAGATTAGCTAAAAGTTTTTTACACATGTCTTCTACAATAGCTTTTGCTTTGCTTGGATCATTTTCATTAACATCAATTTCAAAATATTTACCTTGTCTTACTTCATTTATATTTTCAAAACCCATCCCATCTAACGCTTGATGGATGACTTTGCCCTGTGGATCTAAAACATCCTTTTTTAGTGTTATTATTGCGGAAACTTTCATTTAGTCTTTTTTTTTATTGAAGAGAGTTTTGTGACATTAACAGCGGATACATTTGATTGTTCATGAAGAATACCAAGTCGTTTTGCAACCTCAGTATAAGCTGGTATCAAGTCTCCCAAATCTTTTCTAAATCTGTCCTTATCAAGTTTTTTGTCAGTAATTGAATCCCACAATCTACAAGTATCAGGACTAATTTCATCTGCTAGAATAATATTATTTTTTCCACTTTCATGAGTGAAGCCAAACTCTACTTTAAAATCGACTAACTTAATTCCAACACCTCGAAATAAACCTAGTAAAAAATCATTCAATCGTTTTAAATTTTCATCAATCGAATCAAGTTGAATAGCGTTAAGCCAATTAAATGCCAGAATATGTTCTTTACTTATATTTGGATCACCTAATTTATCATCTTTGAGACAATACTCTATTAATGGATAGTCAAGTACAGTCCCATCCTCAATACCCAATCGTTTTGTGAGAGAGCCAGTTGCAATATTTCTTACAATGAACTCTATAGGAATTATATCCACAAGTTTCACAAGTTGTTCTCTCATATTTAGTCTTTTTACTAAATGATTTTTAATTCCAATTTGATTTAGGTTTGAGAGTATATGCTCTGAAATTCTGTTATTAAGGACACCTTTACCCTCAATAGTACTTTTTTTTTGATTATTAAATGCTGTTGCATCATCTTTAAAATATTGAATAACTAGATTTTTATCAGAAGTTGCGTAAATAATTTTAGCTTTTCCTTCGTATAGTTTTTTCCCCTTTTTCATTATTTGATAACTCTTCTAAAAATAAAATTGACATTTCTCATGTGTTTTGAATAGCTAAATATTGATTTTAATTTCTTTGTCGAAATTTTGCTCACTACATATTTATCAGATTGCACTACATCAAATAAATTTAAATTTTCAGCAAAACATTTTTTCGAAAAATTTTGAACCATTCTATATGATTTTTCTCGGGTTAATCCAGTTTTTGTAAGTTCAAGCATCAACTCTTGTGAAAAAATTAAACCTTTCGTTAAATTTAAATTCTCTAACATTTTTTTTGGATAAACAATCATATTATCTAAAATATTTGTTAATCTTACTAAAGCAAAATCAATAGTTATATTAGCATCAGGACCAATATTTCTCTCAACACTTGAATGTGAAATATCCCTTTCATGCCATAAGGCTATATTTTCAAGCGCAGGAATTACTGTACTTCGGACCATTCTTGAAAGGCCCGTTAAATTTTCACTTAAAATAGGATTTTTTTTATGGGGCATAGCAGATGAGCCTTTTTGTTTTTTTGAAAAAAATTCTTGTAGTTCATACACCTCACTCCTTTGTAAATGTCTGATTTCTATAGCAACTCTCTCAATTGAACCAGCAATGATACCTAGAACTGAAAAATAAAAAGCATGTCTATCCCTTGGAATAACTTGAGTTGAAATAGGTTCAACTTTTAAGCCAAGTTTTTTAGCAACATGTTTTTCCACGTTGGGATTAATATTGGCAAAGGTTCCAACTGCACCCGATATAGCACATGTCGAGACTTCATCTATCGCATTAACTAATCTTTTTCTATTTCTTTTAAATTCCGCATAAAAAGAAGCAAGTTTTAAACCGAAGGTAATAGGTTCAGCATGTATGCCATGACTTCTTCCCATACATGGAGTAAATTTATATCTGTTTGCTTGTCTTTTTAAGACTTTTAAAATTTGGTCAAGGTCTTTGAGGATAATTTTTCCTGATTGAACCAACTGAATATTAAAACTTGTATCCAAAACATCTGATGATGTCATTCCTTGATGAAGATATCTTGCTTTAATTCCAGCTTTCTCTGTAACAGAAGTTAAAAAAGCTATGACATCATGTTTAACTTGTGACTCAATTTGGTGAATTCTTTTAACATTAATACTCGCTTTTTTTCTAACAATTGAAGAAACCCCTTTAGGAATTTGATCTAATTTCTCCATAGCTTGTGCTGCAGCTATCTCTACATCTAACCAAATTTTGTATTTATTTTCCTCTGACCAAATATCAGTAAGTTCTTTTCTCGAGTATCTTTTAATCATTAATTATAAATATGGAGGCTTTACATAACCTTTAGCAGATTCTGTAAAAATTTCATAACCATTTTCTGTTATTCCAACTGTATGTTCAAATTGTGCAGACAAAGATTTATCTTTTGTAACTGCTGTCCAACCATCATTAAGCATTTTTGTAGCAAATTTACCTGCATTAATCATAGGTTCAATTGTAAATGTCATTCCTGGTTTTAGTTCCATTCCTGTATTTTTAGTTCCATAATGTAAAATATTTGGTGACTCATGAAAAGTTGTGCCTATACCATGTCCACAAAAATCTCTGACAACTGAAAAACCTTTTTCTTCTACATATGTTTGAATTTCATGACCAATATCTCCAAGTTTTTTTCCAGGTTTTAAAATTTTTATGGCCCTCATCATCGACTCGTGAGTTGCATCAATAAGATTATTTAATTTGACAGAAGTCTTACCTATACAAAACATTCTACTTGTATCTCCGTAGTGGTTATTAATAATTGCTGTGACATCCACATTGACAGCATCACCTTCTTCTAAAATTCTTTCTTCAGAGGGAATTCCATGACAAACAACATGGTTTAATGATGTACATAATGATTTAGTAAAGCCTCTGTAATAAAGCGGGGCAGAGTAACCTCCGTTGTCTCTAATAAATTCGTAACCAAGTTTATCAATTTGTGCAGTTGAAATACCTTCTTTTATATTTTCAGTAAGCATATCTAGGGTCTGAGCTGCAAGCTTTCCTGCAATTCTCATTTTTTCAAATTTTTCTGAATAACTATTCATTAATAATCTTTAACTTTTTTTCTATTCTTATTTCTTTTGAACTTAGACTGCATCTATAAGCAAGAAAATTAACACCAGCTTTTTTCGCAATAAGATAGTTTTTATAATATTCCTCATCAATATCTTTCGCAATTTTAAAATTTTCCATATTTTGTATTTGAACTAAAAAGATCAAATATGATTTATATCCTTTTTTTATGGCATCAATAAGGGTAAGAAGATGTTTTGAACCCCTTATAGTAATTGCATCAGGAAATTCGGCAGTTTTTTTCTTTCTAAAAAGAGTTACATTTTTAACTTCAATAAAACTTTTTTGCTTTTTTTTCTCTATTAAAAAGTCAAATCTGGTTTCTTTATTGTAAAAAACTTCTGACTTAATACTATCATTGTTTTTTAATTCATTTATTAAATTAGAATTTAGTCCGTGTTCAACAATTTTGTTTGCCATGTGGGTATTTACACCAACTAGATTATTATTGGCTTTAATCAATTCTAAACCATATTTTAATTTTCTTTTTGGATTATCGTTTTTGAGTAAGTAGACTTCATTTCCTTCATCAAGGAGACCTTTCATTGAGCCTGTATTTGGACAATGAGCTGTAACAACTTCTTTATTTATTTTTACATCTACAAAAAAACGTTTATATCTTTTGATTAATTTGCCTTTTACTAAAGACTTGGTAAATTCCATATTCAAATTATAGATAATATGAAAAAAAATACAAAAGTTAATGCTGCTATATTAATAATTGGAAATGAAATTCTTTCAGGCCGAACTCAAGATACAAATACGAGCACATTGGCTGTATGGCTTAATTCACTTGGAGTTCAGGTAAATGAAGTAAGAGTGATACCAGATACAAAAAAAATTATAATTGAAAATTTAAATGTCTTAAGAAAAAATAATGATTATGTTTTCACAACTGGTGGTATTGGTCCAACACATGATGATATTACCGCTGAATCTGTCTCAGAAGCTTTTGGATTAAAATATGAAATACATCCAGAAGCTTTTAAAATACTAGAAAGTTATTATAAACCAGGAGAGTTCAATAAAGGCAGACAGAAAATGGTCTGGATGCCACATAATGCAAAATTAATTTTAAATCCAACTAGTGGGGCACCAGGATTTAGTGTTGAGAATGTGTTTTGTTTACCAGGTGTTCCATCGATATTAAAATCAATGTTAGGAAGTTTGAAACAAAAAATTGTGGGGGGTGATCCAATAATAAGTCATACAATAAGTTTAAGAACTGTAGAAAGTGAAATTGCAAATTCTTTATCAAAAGTTCAAGATCAGAATAAAGATGTTGAAATTGGAAGCTATCCTTTTTTCCATGCTGGGAAACTTGGTGTATCCATAGTTCTTAGATCTGAGCAGCAATCAAAAATCGATACTTGTAATGCTCAGATTTTAGATTTTATAAAAGAAAAAAAAATTGAAATAGTAGATCGATAAATGCTTTATTTTGCCTATGGGAGTAATCTTCATCATTTTCAAATGAAAAGAAGATGTAAGGATAGTATTTTTTTAAAGAAAATAAATTTAAACAATTTTAAGTTAACCTTTAGAAGCAAATATAGAGCGGCAGATATAGAGCCAAAAAAAAATTCAATTGTGCCCGGTGGACTTTTTGAAATATCTAAAAGTGACGAAAAAAAACTTGATGTATATGAGGATTTTCCAAATTTATATAAAAAGTATTATTTTTTATATTATGGAAAAAAAGTTATGACTTATACAATGACTCACAAAACATCTTTTAGATTTCCAACTGAAAGATACCTTAATGTTGTAAAAAGGGGTTATAAAGATTGTAAACTTGATCAAAAATATTTGTTAAAAGCTTTATCAAATTGATGATAGCTCATTAATTATAAAATGAATTTTTTTTGCATCAAAAAAATTTGGTTTTAATAACTTTTTTTCATTAATACTTTTTTGAAAATTTTTTAGATTTGTAAAGACAGGATAAAATCTGAAATCTTTTTTATCATTTATTGATTTAAAAATAACTTTATTTGATTTTTTCAAAATAAATTGGTCACTTAAACTCTCAGTTTTTGAAAATAATTCAAAATTATTATTTTTACTGAAAATCTTGATTTGGTGAATAGGTTTTTGTTTAGATTTTAAAGATAAAATTTTAAAATTTACGTAAATAATAAAATTTTTTTTGATATTTCTTAATTTAATTTTTATAGAAGTAGGATCCTTTTTTCTATTTTTATCCAGTTTTTCAATGACAAAATCACCAAATAAGTCCTCCAAATAATATATACTATGACATATGTAATTATAAAAAATACCACCACCTCTATAATGAGAATTTTTCCATGAAGACCTTTTTTGTTGAGAAATTCTGATTGTCCAATTTATTTGAATTTTTTTGATATAAATTTTTTTTAAAATATTTTTTTTAAAAAATTTAAATGCTGCTATTTTTGGGAATTCATAATTCACCATATGAAATAATTTTTTATTTTTTAATAAATTGGTAACTTGTATGACTTGTTTGTAAGATTTAGTTACAGGTTTTTCACAAAAAATGTGAATTTTTTTCTTAATAGCTGTTTTAATTATTTCTAGATGTGTTTCTGGTGGAGAAGATATTATTACTGCATTGATTTTTTTGTTACTAAGCATTTTTTTCCAGTCCGTATATATCTTAATTTTATTTACAGTTTTGAAATTACTAGGATTTTTGAAACAAAAAGCAATTGTGTTAAATTCTTTTACTCTTTGAATTACAGTGAAAATAAGTTTATAGCCAAAATTTTTTCCAATTATTCCTAAATTAATTTTTTTCATTTTTTAAAAGCAGATATTAAAATGTATAGGTACCATTTAAAATAAAATGGAATTGTATAATAACTGAATTTACTTTTACCACTTGTTCTTACTGGCCATTTTTCAGGCAATTCTGTAATTTTATAATTATTTCTATGTGCTTTTGCTAACAATTCTATACTAAAAGTAAAACCCTTCTTTGACTCAATTGGGAATTTTTCAACAATTGATTTTGAAAATAATCTAAAGCCGTTGGTTGCATCTTTTGTGGGTAAAGATGTAAAATTAGTTAATGTAAAAGACACAAACTTCACAATTAACCTTTTTATTAGTGGCGCCCCCTCATAACTTCCACCATCAATAAATCTACTCGCGCAAACTATATCATAACCTTCATTAAACTTATTAAACATTTTAGATATCAAATTAAAATTCTTGTGATCATCTGCGGGGTAAAGCAATGTTGCCTTAGATTGAATATTCTCAAAACCTGTCTTTATAGCTCCATTAAACCCTTCGTATTTATTTTTTAAACAAATTACTTCAGATTTATTAAATCTGTGATTTATTACATTAAGTGTGGGATCTTCATCGAAATCATAAATAACTAATATTCTATAATTTATTTCTGAAATTTTAGAAATTTCATGTAACGTTTTTGAGATATTACCTTCCTCTCTGAAAACTGGCACTATGATATCTAAATCATATTTCATTTTAATTTAAATGACTTGTTATTATCTTATATAAAGGTATTTATTATTCAATAGATATGAGTGTTTCTGATTTAAAACCTGGTGTTATTAATGAATGTCAGATTTGCAGGTCAAAAAGAATATATGAAATTTTAGATCTTGGACATTCCGGTTTGTGTGACAGCTTACTCAGGAAAGATGATTTAAATAAATACGAAAAAAGTTATCCACTAAAACTTTTTAAATGTAAAAATTGTCATTTACTTCAAATAAATTACGTCGTGGATAATAAAGAGGTTTTTCATTTAGATTATCCATATAAAAGTGGCATAACAAAAACTCTTAAAGACTTATTACATAGTACTAGTAAATATGCAGTTAAAAATTTTGAATTTTCAAAAAACCCTCTGGCTATAGATATAGGATCGAATGATGGTACTCTTCTTGAAGGTTTTAAAAACCAAGGGTTCAAAGTTTTAGGTGTTGAACCAACAAATATAGCTAAATTAGCAAATAAAAAGGGAATCAAAACAATTCAAAAATTTTTTGATAATAAAACTGCTCAATATATAAGAAAAAGATTTCAGAAAGCCGAGGTAATTACTGGAACAAATATTTTTGCTCATATCAATAAACTTGATAGTTTGATGAAAGGAGTAAAAAGTTTAATAAATATAAAAAATGGAATTTTCGTCACCGAGTCTCATTATGCAGTGAATATTTTAGATGAAATGCAATTTGACTCAATTTATCATGAGCATTTAAGATTTTATTTATTAAGGCCTTTAATTTTTTTATTAAATAAATATGGTTTTAAAGTAATCGATGCATCCCGAATACCAAATTATGCAGGCTCTATAAGAGTCACAGCAACTCTTAATAAAAACATACAACCAAAAAAAAGTGTAAAAAAGTTAATAAATCAAGAAAAAAAGAGGGGCTTTTATTCCGAAAAAAAATATAAACAATATGCAAATAAAGTAATTAAGGTAAAAAAAGATTTAACTGAATTACTTTGGAAATTAAGATTAAAAAGAAAAAGAATTGTTGGAGTAGGATGCCCTGGAAGAAGCATAACTTTATTAGCTTATTGCAATATAACTAATCAATTGATTGATTATATTGCTGAGCAAAGTAGTTCATTAAAGTTAAATATGTTTACCCCAAGCACACATATAAAAATTATAGATGAAAAATATATGATAAAGTATCAACCAGATTATGCACTTATTTTATCTTGGCATTATGGAAAAAATGTGATGAAAAATTTAAGAAATAAAGGTTATAAAGGTAAGTTTATTATGCCGTTGCCGAAACCTCGAGTTATTAATTAAACACAATAATAAAATTTATTTCGTAATAATGGAATTAAGTAAAAAAAAAGAGATCATCTTATATATTACACTTAGCTTTTTTTTTGCAATAACAGTACAGCAATTTCCACTTTTTAAAGGTAACTCGTTGCATTTGCTTCATGCGATAAAAGATTTTGAGTTTAATAAGTTACAAAATGACTGGATAGCTAATCAAACTAATCATTTACCATTTTTTACTATGTTTAATCATTATTTGATTAAATTTTTTTCACTTAAAATATTATATTTTGTTCATTTTATATTATTATCATTATGTTCCTATTTTTTATTTTTAATTTGTAAAACTCATTTCAAAAAACTTTCAAATGTTTATTTATCTATAATTTGGTTTGCACTATTTTTAATCATTTATCACGAAAATAGTTTGTTTGGCGGTGTTGCGGGTCAAGATATTATCAATGAGGGTTATCAACCTGCAAGCTTTGGCGTGCTTTTTTTTATTGGTATTTATTTTTTCCTAAAAAAGAAAAATTTATTTGCAGTTTTTTTTATATGTCTGGCGGCAACTTTTCACCCCACTTATACACTTCATTCAGGATTTTTGATAAGTGGAATTTTAATTTATCTTATTTTTAGAAAAGAATTTAAAGAATTTTTTAAAGTCTTAATCTTTTATATCATTTTAATTTTACCTATAACGATCTATGTAATTTATAATTTCTTACTCATAGAAAGTGATATACTTTTAGAAGGTCAAAAAATTTTATTAAATAGAATTCCTCATCATGCAAATATAAATCATTGGTTTTCTAATAAAGATTTATTATCTGTTATTACTTATTCAATTTCATTGCTTATTGTTTATAAAAACAAGCGTATATTTTTACCAATATTTATTTTTGGTTTTGTTGCAATTTTTTTATCTGTTGTTGATTATTTTATTTCAAATAATACACTTTCATTTGCATTTCCATGGAGAAGCTCAGTTATTTTAATCCCACTATCAACAACTATTATTTTATCTTTTTTATTATCAAAAATTTCATTAGAAAATAAAACTCTCAAATTAGTAAGTATTGTTTTTTTTGTTTTATCTTGTTTTTTCTTTTTTATTAAAAATCATTATATTAAAAATTCTAATAAAGATTTTAATAAGAATTTAGAGTTGGTAAAAAAAATTAATAAAAATTATGACTCTATAGAGAGAATTTTGATTCCTGATAATTTGACATATATAAGAATGAATACAGGTTTACCAATATTTATTGACTGGAAACACCATGCTTTTAAATATGATGAAATTATTCATTGGAAAGAAAGATTAGATCTTACAAGAAGTTTTTATAACTCCAAAGATTTTGATGATAAAAAATTAATTTTAGAGAACATTAATAAAATTGAAAAAGTAACACATATTCTTTTTTATAAAAAAAATTTACCTCTTAATTGTGAAAATTTGATTGATGATAAAAACTTTATATTTGTTGAGAAAAATAGCTGTTTTGGGATCAATTAACTTTATAAAATTATTTATAATAAATCTATATATTAGATATCCACAGAGTTTCGAAAGGTTTTAAAAATACAAATTGGTTATTTTTAATTTGTATCTTTGAACCCATTAAATTTCTAATTTTTTGATTGTTTCTTTTAATTTTTATTTTTTGGGCCACTGAACTCAAATTCGTAACACATGTTATTGTTTGTTTTTTATCTCTACTTATCCTTTTAAATCCAAATACTTTTGATCCAAAATTCATATTTATTCTTTTTGCATTTGGGTGGAAAGCTTTTTGCTTTCTTCTAGTGTTGAGTAAATAACAAATATTTTTATAAAAAATACTTTCTTTAGTTTTATTATTTCTCAGTTTATTAATGATATTCTTAAAATTCCATCTATATCTGTTTACGTCTCTATTATTACCAGTGATAACAAACTTAGTTTCATCATTAGAAGTACCAAAAATAGAATTAAAATATATAGCCGGTATTCCTTCAAAAGAAATCATTATAGCATGAGCTGAGATATATCTTTCTAAATAAAATTTACCTTTTTGATCATAATCTGATTTTTTTAAAGCATCAAAAACTGTGATATTTGCCTCATATACCTTTTTAACTTTATTTTGAACTTTTCTGTAAGAAAATTTTGAGCCATTTTTTTTTAGTCTCTTTAGAAAATTATTTAATGTTTTTTCATTTAACAATCCCTCTGTTGGTCTCATTCCTATTCCATCATGTGAGGCAATAAAATTTAAATAACAATTTTCTTTTTTTGTATTTGGAAGATTTTTACTCCACTTATTTAGATATGAACTATTTTCAAATAAAAAAGCATGAATTAATAATGGTGGTAAGGAAAAATTATATATCCAATTAGCCTCATCATTTTTACCAAAATAACTCAAATTTTCTTTTTCAGGTAAATTTGTCTCGGTAATGATCGTAGTTTTTACACTTAGCAGATTAGTTATATTTCTTAAAAGTTTAATAATTTCATGAGTTTGTTTTAAATTAATACACTTACTTCCATTTTCTTTCCAAAGGTATGCAATAGCGTCTAATCTAAAAATAGTAACACCATTATTAATGAGATGAATCATTATTTTGATGAATTGAATTAATACAGATGGATTTCTAAAATTTAAATCAATTTGATCTGGGCTAAATGTTCGCCAAAGATAATCAGATTTTTTAAAAATTTTTATTTTTTTTAGTAATTTATGATCTCTTGGTCTAACCACTTTAGAAGTGTTAAATTTATTGTTGACTGTTAAAAAATAATCTTTTCCAGGCTCCTTTTTTTTTAAAAAATTTTTAAACCACAAACCTCTTGCTGATGAATGATTGATAACCATATCGGCCATGACATCACTTGATTTCGAAACATTCTTTATATCTAACCAATTACCAAGTTTATTCTCAACTTTATAATGATCTTTGACAGCAAAGCCACTATCACTGCTTGAGGGATAAAATGGTAAAAAATGAATAGTATTAAAATAATTTTTTAATTTTTTCTTAAAGAAGCCTTGAAATACTCTAATCGATTTCTTTTTCTCAGAATATACACTATCACCATAACAAATAACTAAAGTAGTTTTTTCTGAGATATTTTTCTCCTTTTTTGGATTTTTTTTATTAAAATTTTTGATTGTTTGAACAATTTCATTCTCAAAATAATCAATATCTTTTTTAGATAAGATTATTTTGTAAATATTATCTAGTCTAGATCTTATAATTCTCTGATCTTTTTGAGTTAACATTAATAATATTTTTTATTATCATCATTAACTACTTTTTCAAGTCTTCCAAGAAAATCTGGTATAGCGCTTTTTACTCTACTCCATGTGGGTATAAATGGGGTATCCATTGGATTTAGAATAAATGCTTCTCCAGCTTTCATTATATTCATTGCAAACAATTCAACAGCTTCCTCTTCAGAGTGAGAGTCAAATTTCAGTCCATTCATCATAGCATCACTTCTATATATATCGATTAAATCAAGAGCTGATCTGTAATAAGTTGCTTTTAATGTTCGAAATCTTTCTCTACTAAAAGAATTACCTTGGGTAGCTAATTTTTTAATAAATGTTTTGATAATATCTATCGACATTCTTGATAACCCTTTAGTTTCATCATCAAGTGAGAGAACTTGATGTTTATGATCATACGTATCAGCTAAATCGACCTGACAAATATTTTGGGGTGAAAAGCTTCTTTGCATTTCTGATAAAATACCAACTTCAATACCCCAATCTGAGGAAATTCTTAATTCAGGTAAAACATTTCTTCTAAATGAAAACTCACCAGCAAGTGGATATTTGAATGACTTCATAAATTCTAAATAGTCACTTTTTCCAATTGTTTTTTCTAAAGCAGTCAAGAGAGGAAAAACCAACAATCTTGCAACTCTTCCATTCATTTTGTTGTTTGCTACTCTTGGGTAGTATCCTTTACAAAACTCAAAATTGAAAAGGGGATTTACAACAGGATAAAAAAGTTTTGCTAACATTCTTCTATCGTATGTTTTTATATCACAATCATGAAGAGCAACTGAACGAGCAGTATCTCTTGCTATTGACATACCGATGCAATACCAAACGTTTCTACCTTTACCTAATTCGTCAGGAGATAAATCTCTTTTTTTTAATTCTTGATCAAGCTTTTTTAAATTTGGACCATCATTCCATAAAATTGAAAAAGGGGTTTTTAATTTTTTGAAAAATTTCCATGCCTTTTTGGCTTGCTTTTCACTTGCTTTATCTAGCCCAACAATTATATGATCTAAATATTTAGTCTTACTTATTTCTTCCACTATATTCGGCAAAGCATTACCTTCTAACTCAGAGTACAAACATGGTAAAATTAATTCCATTTTTCGTTCTTTTGAAAATTTTAATAAATCTTTTTCTATTTCGGCTGTGGACCTAGTACCAAAATCATGCAATGTAGAAATTATGCCATTTTGGGAAAATTCACTCATTATAAACCTTAGTCATTATAATTTAATTTTGCTAGAGCCTTTTTAATCACATCAGCCCAGCCTTCAGGAGATGGCTTATTAGAAAATATGAGATTATCAATATTTATTTGGTCTAATTTAAATTGGTCATTGAAAACTAGGCATGGAATATCACAATTCTTTAACATATCTAAATCATTGTAATTATCACCAACCGCAATTGTTTTAATTTTTTCCTCAATCTTTTTTAAAATTTTTACAACTCTATTCATCGATTTTACTTTATTTACATTGTCACACAGATTTAAAACACGACCACCTGCCTGCAAGGTTAATGAATTTGAATTTAAAATTTTGATCAAATTATTTTTTTCTGCAGTGTCTCCATTAAATAAAAAAGGGATAGTGTAGTTTCTATTCAACACATCTTTAAGCCTTTCATTTTTTTGTCCAAATATTTTTTCCTGTTCCTTTTTATCAAGTTTAAAAATTTGTACACATTTACTTAACAATCTTTCAGGAACTTTAGTTTTAAAAATTTTGAGTAATTCTTCTTTATCTCTACTAAGAATTATCTTATTTGGTAAATTTGAATTGATCAGGTTTAATCCATGAATTGCTGAACCATTTTCTGAAATAAATGGTAGCTCCATACCAAGTTCTTCATTAAATTTTTCTATCTCTGTTTTAGTTTTGCTTGAATTCGGAATAATGATTATTCCTCTGTTATCAAGGCTTTTTATATAATCTTTGATTGTATCAAATTTAAAAGTATCTCTATGAAGCAACGATCCATCTAGGTCAGTGAATATTATTAATGAAAATTTTTTATACAAATGAAACTATCTAATCCTATTTTCATACTTATCAAAAAATAGAACCTTGTCTTTAGGAAAAGATATATTTGATGGTTGTTCATTTATATTTTCTGAAGACTTTATTATTATTTGATTGTTCAATTGTTTAGTATAAATTATTTTTTCAGATCCTAAATTTTCAACAAGATCAACTTCAACTTTCATTTGGATTTCATAATCATTCTTTAAACTAATATGTTCAGGTCTAACCCCTATATACATCTCGTCATTAAAATTATAATTTTCAAAAGTTATTTTATTATCAAATAAATCTAAAGTGTTTGAATTAATAATTTGTTCATTTTTTATCTTAATAATATTCATTTTCGGTGATCCAATGAATTCTGCGACAAAAATGTTATTTGGGTTAGAGTATATTTCATTTGGTGTACCGAATTGTTCAATAATTCCTTTATTAAGAACTACAATTCTATCAGCTAGTGTCATTGCTTCTATTTGGTCATGGGTTACATAAATTATATTAGAATTTAGTTTTTTATGAAGTTTAGATATTTCAACTCTCATCTCAGATCTCAAAGCAGCATCTAAGTTTGATAAAGGCTCATCAAATAAGAAAACTTTAGGGTTTCTGGTGATTGCTCTACCAATTGCAACTCTTTGCCTTTGTCCTCCAGAAAGCTGTTTTGGTTTTCTTTCAAGTAAATTCTCAATTTGAAGTGTGATAGCTGCATTATTTACTTTTTCATGGATTTCATTTTTAGAAATTTTTTCCATTTTTAATCCAAAAGACATATTTTCAAAAACATTCATATGTGGATACAAAGCGTAAGATTGAAAGACCATTGCAATTTCACGTTTAGAAGGAATTAAATTATTAATCAATTTTGTATCTAGAAAAATTTCTCCCTCGTCAACACTTTCTAAACCAGAGATCATTCTCAGAAGAGTTGATTTTCCACAACCTGATGGACCAACTAAAACAATAAATTCTCCATCTCTTATGTCTATGTTAAAATTATCTATAACTTTATTATCGCCAAAAGATTTTTTGAGATTTTTAATAACAATTTTTGACATTTATTTGATTTAAAGGGATTTTAACTAACCATTAAATGTTGTTAAAAATTTATTACACTGCTAGATTTATGCAATGAAAAAATCGCGTGTATCAGTGAAAACTAAATACCAGAAAGGAACAATATAAGAGGGGGAATATATGATTAGAAAAATCATAGTAAGTATATTTGCTCTAGTATTTTTAATTACAAATACTAGTTTTGCAGATATTAAATTTTGGACGACAGAGGTCCAACCAGCAAGAATGGCAAAACAAGAGGAGATGGCTAAAGCGTTTGAAGCTAAAACTGGCATCAAAGTTGAAGTCATACCAATTGAAGAGAAGGATCTTGGTACCAGAGCTACTGCAGCGGCAGCTGCTGGAGATCTTCCAGATGTGATTTATCACACTCTTCAATATGTTTTACCATGGGCTGAGGCAGGCATATTAGATGTTGATGCAAATAACGCCGTAGTTAAGTCGTTAGGGAAAAAAACATTTGCACCAGGTGCATTGAATATGGCTAAGAAGGGTGGAAAAATTGCAGCTGTGCCAGTTGATGGCTGGACGCAAATGGTTGTTTATAGAAAAGATCTATTTGCTGCAGCTGGTTTAGAGCCACCAACTTCATATGCAAATATCGTTAAAGCAGTTAGTGCATTATCAAGCAATGACATGTTTGGCTTTGTAGCTGCCACTAAAACAGATGAAAACTTTATGAGCCAAGTACTTGAACATGTACTTTTAGCTAATGGAGTTAATTTTGTTAAAAAAGGTGGAACTAAAAAGCAAGGGAAAGCTTTAAAGAATTCTTTAGAATTTTATAAAGTTATTGCTAAAGCAAGCCCTCCAGGAGAATTATTCTGGAAACAATCAAGAGCTTTATACTTTGCTGGAAAAACACCAATGATTATTTGGTCACCATTTATTATGGATGAGTTAGCAGGTTTAAGAGACTCTGCTCCGCCAACAATTAATAGTGATCCAACATCACCAGAGTTAGCTTCTAAAACTGGTTTCATTACTAATTTTAGTGGACCAAACAATAAAAAAGGTGCTGCTTGGGCTGATGTAAGATACTTTGGTATTACTGCGGATGCAGATACTGATGAAGCTAAAAAATTCATCGAGTACTCGATGAGTGAAGGTTATACAGCTACATTAGGAATTGCTCCGGAAGGAAAATTTCCAGTAAGAAGAGGAAATAAGAGTGATCCTAGTGCTTACACTAAAGCTTGGAGTAAACTACCAGTAGGTGTTGATAGAAAAGCTCCTTTAACAGATCTTTATTCTGCAGATGTTATTGATAACATCGTTGCAGGTTTAGATACTGCAAACAGATGGGGTGTTAAAGAGGGTGAACTATCTCGAGCATCAAAAATTATCAATTCTCAATTCTTAAATAGAATCACAAGAGAATATATTGATGATCAAATCTCAGTTGATGAGGCAGTTAAGAAAATTAACGCTGAATTAGCTAAGTTTTAAATAATAAATTTATAAAGAGCGGATAATATTTTATTATCCGCTTTTTATTATGAGTGATTCATTATCAAAATTAGAAAAAAGAACTGCTTACACTTTAGTTTTACCTGCAGTCTTATTAGTTTTTGCCATTGTATTATTTCCTATATTTGCCAATGTTTGGATAAGTTTCAAAGACATTGAATTAAAAGATATTAGAATTCCAGAACCTCGAGCAAAGAAAATTGTTAAATCAATTTCAGAAAATCAATCAGAGTTAAAAATTGTTTATAAATTAAGAAATAGTTCTTTAATTCAAGAAATAAGAAATGTTCAGTTTCAAGATAAATTTCCAACAAATATTTCACCAGTCAATCTTGATCCAAGATGTAATTTTCAATCTAAAAAGGTTGTTTGTGATTTTGGAAATTGGCAGGCAAAATATAGGGAAAATTTTGAGATAATTATACAGAATAACAATGGTGAAATAATTGATAAAAAAATAATTAAATCTCAAAAACCAATTTTAAGTGGTAAAGCAGATAACCCGTTACTCACTACGAATTTTACTTTAGAAAATTTTAAAAAAGTTTTTTATGAAAATAATTTTATTGAATTACTTTTAACGACATTTTACTTCACTTTTTTTGGCACAGTTGGTGCTATTATCTTTGGAATTTTAGCAGCACAATTAGTTAATCAAAATATTCAAGGTCGAACCTATATGCGAGGTATTTTACTTTTTCCGTATGTGGGTCCAGTAGTTGCTTTAGCTTATACTTGGACTTTATTACTAGATCCAAATAGTGGAACTTTAAACGCATTATTGGTTAATTTTAATATCATAGAGCAACCAATAAATTTATTAGGCCAAAAATACATAACCATGAGTATTTTAGGTTTTGAATTTAAATTAAGGTTAGCTTTGACCACAGTTATCTTTTTTGAAATTTGGCGCTATTTTCCACTCGCCTTTCTATTTATTTTAGCAAGATTGCAAGCAATACCACAAAGTTTGTATGAAGCAGCAGAGGTGGATGGAGCAAGCCCAATTCAAAAATTTATCCATATTACACTGCCTCAAATTACAGCGATTATCTCAATTTTATTTATGATTAGGTTTATTTGGAACTTTAATAAATTTGAAGATATCTTTTTATTAACCGGTGGAGCATCAGGCACAAGAACTTTACCTATTAATGTTTATCAACAAGGATTTGCAGTTTCAGATATTGGAATGGGTTCTGCTGTTTCAATAGTTATTGTGATGTTGCTTCTAAGTTTCATGGTTATTTATTTCAGATTAATTGGAAAGAGGGCTAATGAAGTTTAAGTCTCTTTCAATATTTTTGATCATTTCATCTTTTTTTCTGACATGCATTTTATCAATTTGGAAGATCATGGCTACATTACAAGGCCTAAGCTTTACTAATTTAAACATCACACCTGTACTCTTAATTGGTATTTTATTATCTTTAACATTTGTCTTAATTGGTAATAAGATGAATCACTTAATAAAGATTCTCTTATTATCTTTTATATTTTCAATTTCATATTTTTACTTAAATGAAGCATCTCCATATTGGTATATATTTGGAGTTTTCTTAATTACTTTGTTTTTTACGAACAAGCTTAAAAAATATAGTTTGCAATCTTTAAAAGAAGATTTCATATCTGAAAAAATTATTTTTGATTTTATTACCTTATTTGGCATTGTTTTCTTTACATTTGTAATCCTATTTCCATTTTACATTATGCTAGTTACCAGTTTTAAAACTCAGATCGCTTTATTAGTAAATCCTTTAGACTTTAGTCTAGATTTTACCAAAAGTTTAACTGAGTTGTTCAAATCTTATTTTGTTATCTTTGAAACTTATAATTTTGGTAGATATATCTTAATAAGCTCAGCAGTTTCAATTGGAACTGTTATTGTCACATTGTTATTTGCAATCCCTGCAGCTTATGCTGTTGCTAGATTAAACTTCTTCGGCAAAAACTTTTTATCAACTTCGATCTTAATTATTTATATGTTTCCAGCTATAGTATTAGTCATCCCTTTATACACTGTGTTTAGTCAACTTGGATTAAGAAACTCAATCTTTGGTTTATTGATTGTTTATACAGCAACTACCTTGCCAGTCGCTATTTATATGTTGCAAGGATATTTCAAAAGTATTCCCAAAGAAATCGAAGATGCAGGCATTATGGATGGTCAAAATTGGTTTGGTATAATTTTAAAGATTATTATTCCTTTAAGTTTGCCAGCTATTGCATCCGTTGCACTCTATGTCTTTATGATAGCTTGGAATGAATTCCTTTTTTCTTTGATGTTTTTAGATAGTCCTAAGTCTTTTACTTTATCAAGAGCCATTCAATATTTAAGTGGTGATGCAGAAACTCCTCGTCAATATTTAATGGCTGGATCAGTCATAGTCACAGTACCAGTACTTTTAATTTTCATATATTTTGAAAAATATTTAGTCAGTGGTCTAACTGCTGGCAGTGTAAAAGAGTAATATTATTCAATTGAAATATTATTTATTATTTATAATTTCTAGTAGAAGATGAATTTGTGAGTTGAGAAATATAAATGTGAGACATAGTGCAGTTTGACTAATATTTTATGCATTCTAAATAAAATTCATGACTTTAAATTTGATTAAAAAATTTTCAGAATATTTTATTTTAATTAAAAAAAATTTTGTAATTAATAAAGATTTAATAGAAAATTTTGTAAATAATAATCATTTTGAAAATTTATTGATAAATCTTACAGAAATAAATCCCTATGATGTAAAAATAGCAAATGAATTTTCAAAACTAAATGCTATTTCCTCACTACCTCATTTGAGAATTTTAAAAACTTCTCTAAATTTAACAACTGAAAGATTTTTTCTTGAACTTTCACATTTAGTTTTACCCTTTAATAAAGATTTATCAAAAAACCTAAATTTTTTATCTTCAAGTATCAGTGATACAGAGTTTGGAAACTCTAAATTAATCTCAAATTTACTTAACAGCTCCAAACATGCTTTTTATAAACAGCTTATTTTAGATTATGAGCAGAAAAATCCCTTAGCTTTGTATCCAACTTCCAGTTATAGAAATTCTAATGGACATGTTGTTAGCTCAAAAGATTATCAACAAATAGAAGCAACAATGAACTTAAACACATTTACATCAATTAAGGTTGAAGAGGACACGCTTAATATCAACAATCCTCTTTTAAGAGATAACTATAAATCATTTGGAAGATGTGTTTGTTTAATAGATCAAAATATTGAGGATAATTATGGACTAGCAATTGAAAATTATTTTAATCATCATTCTATTATATTAGAGAAATTGGTTTATAGAGCTATGGAGGTTGATAAACATATAAAAAATGTGGAAAAAATAGTTGAGGATTTTAGAAAATTAGGTGTAAACAGAAATGAACCTATTTTGATAATTGGGGGAGGAGTTATAGGAGACATAGGAGCTTTTGCTGCATCTATTTATCATAGAAGCACTCCTTATATAATGTTATCAACATCAGTTGTGAGTGCAATAGATAGTGGACCAAGTCCAAGATCGTGTTGTGATGCTGGGGGTTTTAAAAATCTTTTGGGATCTTTTCATGCACCAGTGTTAAATATATCTGATCGATCATTCTTTAAAAGTTTAAAAACTTCGTGGGTTAGACACGGGATTGCAGAAATTCATAAAATGGCAGTAATAAGAGACAAAGAATTATTTATTTTACTAGAAGACACAGGGCTTAATTTGATGAAAACTCACTTTGGTACAATAAATTGTAATTCTCAAAATGAAATAGTATCTAAATCAAAAAAAATTATTGGATTGTCCTTAAAAAGCTATGTTGAGAGCGAATATGATAATTTACACGAAGTTCACAGCATCAGAGATCATGCATTTGGCCATGGATTAAGTGCAAACT
This sequence comes from uncultured Pelagibacteraceae bacterium, assembly GCA_902550615.1. Taxonomy (GTDB): domain Bacteria; phylum Pseudomonadota; class Alphaproteobacteria; order Pelagibacterales; family Pelagibacteraceae; genus Pelagibacter. Next base: position 35,049 of record CACDAB010000001.1, read on the forward strand.
TTGAACTTAAAGCAGGATTATTACATGGTCATGCTATTAGCGTTGAAATGACTTTAAGTTCTTTTATGTCTTACAAAAGAGGCTGGTTAAGTGAAAAAGATTTGCATAGAATTTTAAAATTATTTAGTGAATACGAATTAAGTTTATGGCATGACATATTGTTAGATGAAAAATGCATGAATGAAGGTTTTGATAAAATTCTTCAAAAAAGAGGAGGCAATCTAGCTATTCCAGTTCCAATTGCTATCGGAAAGTGTAAATACATCAACGATTTAACAAAACCTGAATTAAAAGAAATCATACAAGAATATAAACAAGTAGTTTCAAAATATCCTAGAAAAGGATTGGGTGTTGAACCTCTTTGTTCAGATGCTGGCCTTGAAGATCCAGTCACTGTTTTTAAAGCAGATGAAAAGATAGAAAAAGAAGCGAAATTAAATTAATAAAAATGTACCAATTTGTGATTCCAATTCACCATGTGAATTGGAGTACAAGATCAGTTCTCGAGGGAATTTCTCAAAAATATAAACCTAAACAGATTTATGTCGTAACATCGGATCATGAGATAAAAATTTTTAAAGATAAATCTAACTCTTGGGATATTGAAAATTTAACATTGCTGGAAGAGGATAATTTTTTTTTAAATAAATATGGTTTAACAAAAAAAGATATCGTTTCTCAAATTACTCAAAATAAACCCAATTATTCCCCTGGTTGGTTGTATCAACAGATTATTAAATTAGGAGCTAGTGATGTTATAGATGAATTAGAGGATGTTTTTTTAGTATGGGATGCAGATTTGTTACCAGTAAAATCATGGCCGATCATTGATGAAAATAATGAGAAGTTTGCTTTACTTCAAGATAAATCATATGGAAACCAGGATGTTTTAAATTCATGGAAAAATTTAATTACCAATGTATTGGAAATAAATCCTGTCGAAGATATTAGGGGAACATTTACTTCACATCATATGATTTTTAAAAAAAAATATTTAAAAAGTCTTAAGTTAAAATTTAAAGATCACTTCAAATCAGATCAAAATTGGATTGAATTAATAATAAAAGCAGCAAATATATATGGTTCTTTTGGTGAATATTGGACTTATGCCAGTTGGGTAAATCATATAAATAAAGATGATTTAAATTATTATCCTTATGAAAAATATGGTTTAACCACAGAAAGATTTTATGATGATGGCAATGGTTTATTTTCAAGAAAATACAAGAAATTTAGTAATTTTGATGAAAAAAAAGACTTTTATCCGTCTTATTCGTCTATATTAAATTTTATAGATAAAAATTATCAGCTACCTCCTTCTTCTTTATCATTTGAAACGAATATCAGGCACACAAAGAAAAAAGATGAGAATATCCACCTTGAGGAAAAAAGATCTATTTGGAGAGAAAAAGTTTATGATAGAGATTAAAAGATTTAATAATGTTCATGATGGAAGATCAATATTAATGAAGGAAGGAAATTCAATTGAAAATTAAATTATGATTGAACAAGTTAGTATTTATTTAATAGCAATGATTTTAGGAATAATGTTATTTTTTTCGTTTGTGATTGCTCCAGTAGTATTTACTACTTTAGATGAAGATAATGCTCGAAAGTTTATAAGAAAAATATTTCCTTTTTATTATAATGTTAATTTAGCGATTAGCTTTATTGTTCTACTACTTTTTTTATTTTTAAGTAAATTAGGTGTTGATTTTTATTTAATCTTAATAATCACAATTTTATTTGCTATATCAAACTATTTATTAATGCCGTTAATTAATAAATACAGAGATGAAAAACAGGATAAAAAATTCAAATATTCACACTTTATCTCAGTAGTAATTAATTTTGTTCAAATGATTTGTTTGGTGTTTCTTTTAATTTAAAAGTTTTTTATCTTTTTTACTTTTTATTTCATTTTTTTGATCACAATATTTCTTAAAAATATAAGCTGTTGATACCCCACCAATTAGTATTAATTTTAATATCTTTAATTTAATAAGTGTTTTAATCATGATTTAATATCAAACCTTTCTAATAAAAATTGGATTACTAAATTATAGAAAAATACAAAACAAAAAATATAAAATAGAAAAATTACTTCTTTAGAATTAAAGAGGTATCCAGTTGCAGTTAAAAGCACAAAAAATAGGCTGATTGATAAAGCAAGCTTTGCCTGTGATTTCTTTTTTAAGTGAGATTTAACAATATTGTTTTTCATTAAATAATAATAACTATTAAAGATATTTATGCATTATGAATTTTGTCCTACCTAGACATTTGAATTGCAATGTTTTAAATTTTAATACTCATTTTTCTAATTTTTATGAGGTATTAATGATTAATTGTTGTGAAAAATATTTATAAAATTCATTACATTGTATTTTTTTTAGTTTTATTTTTTTCCAAAGCTATAGCGGAGCCAACCTTTGTGCAAAGTAAATCACTCGAGACAGCCGATCATTATTATGGACTTACGTTTAATAACGATGGTACAAAAATGTATGCACTAGAAAGTCAGGTTGAAGATACAAATGATGTAGTTATCGAATTTATATTAACTAACGCATATGACATTTCAACGGCAACCGAAAACCAAACTAAAAATATATATTTAGATGGAAAGCTTATAGCAACACAAGTAGTGTTCAATAACGATGGAACAAAAATGTTTATTGTTAACCATGCTCATCAAAAGGAAATAGATTATTGGTCACTAACCACTGCATTTGATATTTCAACTGCTACACACGATGGTGCTTTTCCTATTTCTGGTCAAGAAATTAGAGCAAATTCAGTTGCATTTAACAATGATGGTACCAGAATGTTTGTAGTTGGTGCAGGAAATATGTCCCAACATCGTATTCATGAATATTCACTTAGTACACCATATGATCTTAGCTCCACAGTTACTCATCTTAATACTGAAGACCTAAGTTCTTCTCACAATTACTTAGATGGAATTACTTTTAAAGACGATGGTACCAAAATGTTTATCATTAATGGTAATCAAAATACGATTTCTCAGTTTAAATTAACTACACCTTATGATGCTTCTACTTTATCCCTTGAAGGTAGCTTTGATGTAAGTTCTTATGATACCGAAGCAAGAGAAATGGCTTTTAGCAACGATGGAAGTAAAATGTTTTTCATTGGTGATGCAAATGATAAAGTTTTTGAATTTAACCTAAGCTGTAATTGGAGCGTAATTGATGGTGCTTGTGATGACCCTGTTGGTAAATATAAAGGCGGTAAAGATCATTTAGCTATAATTGACTCACAAACAACAACCGCTAAACAAATTGCTATCCACGCCACTACGCCAGTATTAAATCGTATGTTTTGGTTAAGACGTCATAGAAGTAATGACCAATTAAGTAACCAAAATATTAGATTAAATTTTTCTAATTCAATGATGGCTTCATTATCAGAAATGCTTCCAGTATCTAATAAAACCAATGAGTTGTTAGATAAACTATCGGATGAATGGTCATTTTGGAGTGAGGGCAGTATTAGTTTTGGAAGAGCAGGAGATACCTCACATTCTTCGTCAAAAAAAATTGATAGTAAAGGTGTCTCGTTTGGAATGGATAAAAAGATAAGTGAAAATAAATTATATGGATACGCATTCCGGTATGGTCGAGATGAAGTGGATGTGGGCTCTTTTGGCACCACACTGGATACTGATTCTATTAGTTTATCACTTTATGGAACTTTTCCTCATGATGATGAAAGATTTATTGAAGGTATTTTGGGAGTAAGCAAGTTAAAGATTGATCATGTAAGAAAAGGAGGAGGGAATACTAGAACAGGTAATCGAAATGGATCACAAGTATTTGGCTCAATTAATTATTTTACTACTTATCAAAAAGAAAAATTCAATATTTTTCCTAATATAAGAATTGATCTCAGCTACACAGAATTGTCAAAGTATTCAGAAACAGGGGCAGCTAGTCTTGTTTATAATAAACAAGTAGTTGAAACTGGAATGATATCCTCAGGTTTTAACTTAAGTAATATTATTGACTATAACTCGTTAACTTTTGAACCAAATGCAGGTTTAGAATTTAGTTTAGACTTTAGCCCCACTTCAGATGCAACATACAGGTATATTTCACAAACAACAGAATATACTAGAGGCATAGGTCAAGATTCTAAAAGTATTAGAGGCAATATTGGATTTGATTTAGAAATGGATAATGGTTTATCTCTAATGACGATCTATGAAAGAAGTCAAAGTGAAATTGCTCATAGTGATACCTTATATATAGGGTTTGGCTATGTGCCTGTTGAAAGTACTGAGTATGCTATGACTTTAGATAACGACAAAGCATCTTTAAGTTATAAGAGAGATTTAAATGGTTTTGATATCAGAATGAGTTCGAATTATAGTTTGATGAGTGAAATTCCCGAATATGGAACAAATATTGAATTAAGAAATACATTCTGATTAATATCTAGTGAAGATGCAGAAACACCACGTCAATACTTAATGGCAGGTTCAGTAGTTGTTGCTTTACCTGTGCTTTTTATATTCATATATTTTGAAAAATATTTAGTCAGTGATCTAACAGCTGGCAGTGTAAAAGAGTATTTTTAACTATTATGTAAGAAAAAAGTAAATTACACCATTAATAAAATAAGATTGATAGATTTAAAATGTCGTCGCTGATAAAGATATGAGAAAAATGTCAAATATAGTTGAAAACTTAATTAGACGATATGTTGAGAGGAGGGTTTAATAATCAAATTTATTTTTTAATTTTGTATTTTTAAAAAAAGTTTTATTTGAGTGTTTAAAATATTCTTTAACAATATATTTTAATTTATTTTCATCATTAATTTTTTTTGTTTTTGAATATACAAAATATTTGAGATAGAATTTTCTAAAAAAAATCTTAAAAGGAAATTTATTCTTTAAAGCAATAAATACTTTATTGCTTATAATTTTATTTTTTAAAGGAGTAATAACTAATTGATTATTTTTATGAATATTGCTTTTATTAACTGACTTTTCATCAAAAAAACTTTTTGTATACTCTCTATCCAATGCTAAAAAATTACAAAATTCATCTATGAAAATATTTTTGTGATATTTTAAATCTTCATAAAAAAGATATTTTATCTTAGCATTCTTAAATAATTTTTTTAATTTTATATCAATTAGATTAAAATTAAATGATTCCAAGAAAAGTTTTAAAGGAAAATTATTGAAGTTAGAATTCAATTTATCATTAATTCTATAAACTAATTTTTCAAAATCTTTTATATTCAAAAATTTATAATTAATAGCGTATCCATGATGATAGAATGAATATATCAAATCATATTGATTTCTCAAAACTATTAAGAAGGATATTTCCAACTCTTCATTTTGAAATAACTGTTCGATATATTTACAGTCGTAAAAATCATTAATCGTATTTTTATAACTTAAATATCTTTCAGATGATATTACATTAATTTTTTCTTTGTCAAAGAGTTTAATAATATCATTTTTAAAATCATTTTGTTTATTTAGAAGATAAAAGTCTTTAAACTTATCTAAAGTAGTTTGATTTATTTTAACATCTTGCCAATTAAGATAATTTTTTGGACCCAAAAAGTTGATTTCTTTATGTTTTGGAAATACGTGAGTTTGGAGAAAAGTACTGCCTGTTCTTGGATATCCTAGATGAAAAACTATCTTCATAGATGGATAATTATTTTAATGTAAATAATATTGAAATAAAAGTAAAATCAGGAAAATTAAAAATTAAAAATTGAAAATTAATAGAGCTCAACTGTTTTTATATTTTCAAAAAAAAATAGGATTTTATAGGACAACTAGTACTAAACTAGTACCTAGACAGATAAAATAAAAAAAATTTACTTATAGGACTTGTTCAATTATAAATATTAGCATAAACACTCATGAAATTCATTAATGCCCTCGTGGTGAAATTGGTAGACACAAAGGACTTAAAATCCTTGCCGCTTGCGGAGTGCCAGTTCGAGTCTGGCCGAGGGCACCATTAAATGAATAGAGTTCAAATCATATCTGATAAAAATCAAAAATCTTTTAAGATTAAATCACTAATTCAAAAAAAGATTAAACAAAATAATATAAAACGATCCAATATTATAATTGTGATTGGCGGTGATGGTTTCATGCTTCAAACTTTAAAAAAAAATAGAAAGTTAAAAAAGTTTTTTTATGGGGTAAATTCTGGAAGTTATGGATTTTTAATGAATAAATTTTCATCAAAAAATATCATAAGCAATTTACATAAAGCAAAAATGATAACTATATCTCCTTTAGAGATGTCTGTTAAAAATAATAAAAACCAAACAAAAAAACATATCGCTATAAATGAAGTTTCAATTTTAAGACAAAGTAGACAAGCCGCTTCTTTGTCAATTAATCATGGCTCCAAACAAGTTATAAAAAAATTAGTCTCTGATGGGGTTCTTGTTTCAACACCAGCTGGAAGCACTGCATATAATCTTTCAGTTCACGGGCCAATTCTAAGTTTAAACTCAAAGAAACTGTCTATTTCACCCATAAGTCCATTTAGGCCTAGAAGATGGAAGGGAAAAATTGTAAGTGATAAGTCAAAAATAATGATTAAAAATTTAAGTCCTAAAAAAAGACCTATCAGTGCTGTTGCAGACAATATTGAAATAAGAAATGCTAAAAATATAATTGTAAAAACAAACCAAAAGATTAAATTTAATCTTTTATATGATAGAAATAAAAGTCTTCAAAAAAAGATAAAATTAGAACAATTACGTAAAGAAACCTCATAATAATAATTACAAATTTTATGAATTATAAAAATTTATTAAAATCAAAAAAATATAAAATCGGAATTTGGGGCACTGGATATATCGGTTTATCGACAATGGTTTATTTTTCAAAAAAAAAAATTAAATGTGTGGGTTTTGATATTAACAAAGAAAAAGTAAGAAAAATAAATTCAGGAGTAATTCCTTTAAAGGATTTAGAAAAATGGTTTGGTTTTAATATTAAAAAGATGGTAAAAAATGGTTATTTACAAGCCACTACAAACCCTGATGATTTAATTTCAGAAAAATTCATTGCTCATTTTATAGCTGTTCCAACCGAAAAAGATGGAAAACCTTATTACAAACCATTGATGAGTGTGCTTAATAATATTGCTAAAATTAGAAATAAAGAAATAAAAATACCACCATTAGTGATTGTGGAGTCAACTCTTGCTCCAAAAGTTTCAGATAAAAAAATTTTACCATTTTTGAGAAGGAAAAAATTTCAAATCGGTAAAAATATTCTTTTTTCTGTTGCCCCAAGAAGAGATTGGTTTATTGAAGGTGTTAAAAATTTGGAAAATCTTGATAGAGTTTATGGTTCCACTGATAAATATTCTGCCAAAGTTACAAAGGATATTCTTTCAATAGTCTGTAAAAAATTACATATTGCAACTTCTTATAAAGTATCTGAAATGGTTAAAAGTGTTGAAAATGCATACAGGCATATGGACATTACTCTTGCAAATCAGCTCTCTGTGGCCTTTCCAAAAGACAACATGAGAGAAGTTTTAAAATTAGTCGGAACAAAATGGAATCTTGAAACTTTTCATCCAGGAATAGGAACAGGTGGATATTGTATACCCTTATCTAGTAGATATGTTTTATCCCAAATAAAAAATAAAAATAAACTTACCTTGTTGAGAGAAACGATAAAGACTGATGATAATATGGGTTTGACAATTGCTAACTCAATTACCAAAAAAAAATTAAAAAGAATCGGTGTATTGGGTTTATCTTATAAGGGTGATTTAAAAGTTAGTGTTTTATCTAAAGTTATTCCATTAGTAAAATCTTTAAAAAAGAAAAAATTGAATGTAAAACTTTTTGATCCATATTTTAATAAAGAAGAAATTAAAAAAGCTGTAAATGTGGAAACATTTAAATTTCCACAACAACTTACAAAATTCGATTGTTTGATTGTTACTGTAAATCATAAACAATTCAGAATATCTTCTAGAAAACTAAAGAAATATCTCAAAAATTGTAAATTTATTATCGATCATGAAGGTGCATGGCAAAATTATAATTTAGCAGACAAATATTATTTAACTGGAGCGAGTGGTTGGCTTTAAATCTTTTTTGTGAATAATGAAAAAAATTAAATCTATAATAACTGGTGGTGCAGGTTTTATTGGAAGTAATTTAGTAGATAGATTGGTTAAAGAAGGGCACAAAATAATAGTTTTAGATAATTTTGTATCAGGTAAAAGAAGTAATTTATCCCATCACTTAAAAAGAAATGTCAAAATCATAAGGTTAGATATTTCAAATACAAAAAAGTTTGATAAATACTTTAAAGATGTAAGTTATGTTTTTCATTTAGCGGGTTTGGCAGAAATTGTGCCAAGTATTAAAAATCCAAAAAAATACTTTATTAATAATGTTCTTGGAACTTTAAATATTTTAGAGGCTGCTAAAAAAGCAAAAGTTAAAAAATTTATCTATGCCGCTTCTTCAAGTTGTTATGGTTCACCAAAAAAAATTCCAACTTCTGAAACTGATAAAATTGATACACAACATCCCTATGCATTCACAAAGTTTTTAGGAGAAGAAGCAGTAATTAAGTATGCAAAATTTTTTAAAATGCCAAATATTTCTTGTCGGTTTTTCAATGTTTATGGTCCAAGATTAAATACAACTAGTCAATATGGTGCTGTTTTTGGTAATTTTTTAATTCAAAAAAAAAGGAAAAGACCTTTGACAATAGTTGGTAATGGGAATCAAACTAGAGATTTTATACATGTAGATGATTTAACCAATGCATTTATAAAACTTGCTAGAAGTAATTTAAAAAATAAGATTTATAATTTAGGCTCAGGCAAAGAAACATCAATCAATAAAATTGCCAATATCATAGGTGGAAAAAAAATTTTTATTCCTAAAAGACCAGGAGATCCTAATCGATCATGTGCAAATATTTCTAGAATCAAAAAAGATATTAAATGGAAACCAAGAATTTCAATAATTGAGGGTATTGAAAGATTATTCCAAAGTTAATTATTTTTAACAACATTAGATATTTCTTTAAACATATCTTTTTCAAGAGGAAAATTATTTTGTTCAATATCTTTTTGTATTTTTGAATAGTTAGTCATGATAAATTTTGTCGTTTCAATAAATGAGGTGGCGTTTCTTTTAGCAACAAAAATTCCCTTTCTGCCTTTAATAATTTGAGCAATATCCTCAAATATTAAAACTGGTCTTCTACGAACTAATGACTCATCAACCACATATGGTTGACCTTCAGTATATGATGGCAGAATTAATATATTATTATTATCATATATATTAATCAGTTCTTGTCTGCTAGATATATATCCAGGAAATTTTATATTTTTAGAATTTTCAATTAAACTTTTAAATTTCTTTTGATGTCTTAAATTGTTTGTTTTTCCAATTATTGATAATTCAGCTTCCATCTCTAGATTGTTAAACATTTCTAAAAATTCATTTATTCCTTTTACTGGATTAATTCTTGCTACAAATAAAAATCTTATCTTGTCAGTTCTTGCTTTCTTAAAATCCTTAAACCATTTATCATCCAATGTAGATGAATTTATTACGTGAAAATCTTTTTTATTATAAAGCCTATCGTGCAGGGCTATAACAGTAGCGTTGGATGTAACTATCTTGAACATTAGATCATAGATCCATACAGACCAATTACCTAATAAATTTGCCCATTCTTCATGACCACTACTGATTAAATATACATAAACTTTTTTTCTGAAAATAAACAAAAATAAAGACGCAATAAAAGTATAAGGTGTAATACAGATCAAAAAATATTTTGATTTTTTATTTTTGAAAGTTGATAAAACATAAAAAATAAATTGAATAATATTAGATGCAATTTTGATTTTATCTAAATTTAAATCATGACTTTCTTTAACTTCAGATTTTCTAACTATATATTCAACTTTAAAATACCTATTTAAACCTTCAGGTAATATTTTAAAGTTATAATTTCTTGAAAAAAATTTACCATTATGTTCTGAAACTTTTTCATTGTTCAATACAATCAAATTTTCCATTTTACTTTATAACTTAAATTATTTAAAAAACCAAAAGACTTTAATTATGAATTGGTGCCCCCGCACGGATTCGAACCGCGGACCTATTGATTACAAATCAATTGCTCTACCAGCTGAGCTACAAGGGCATGCGCAATAATTATTAATTATTTATAAATTAATCAACTCTTTTTTTTTAAATAACTTAAGTGATGAAATACAATTGCAGCACTATTTGATATATTGAGGCTCTCAATCTTTTTATCTATTTCAATCTTCACTAAAAAATCTGCATATTTTGATGTATGCTTATGCATTCCAGATCCCTCAGATCCAAATAAAAGTATATTATTCCCTTTCCATTCAATATCAGTAAAATCTTTCTTTCCATTACCATCAAAACCATATACCCAAAAGTTTTTTTCTTTTAAGTTTTTTAGTGTTGAATTGATATTGGAAACTTCGAATATATTCATATATTCAATAGCACCGCTGGCTGCTTTATACATAAGTTTACTTTCACTCGGAAAGTTTCTCTCTTTTAAAATGATACCATCAATATTAAAAGAAGCAGCACTTCTAATTAGAGATCCTATGTTTCTTGGATCAGTTACACCATCAAGACAAATTAATGTTATGTTATCTTTATCTTTAATATATTCTTTAAGGATTGGTTTATTTATAGGCTCAACTTCTGCGACATAACCTTGATGCTGTAAATCTTCTCTAGTGCTATACTTATCTAGCTCTTTTTTTGTTTTAAAATAAACTTTGATATCATTTAATAAGTTTTTATTAGGATTTTTTTTATGAATATTCTTCTTACTTTCCTCAGTTAAAAATAATCTTAAAACTTTTCTTTTAGGGTTACGAAGAGCCTCAATTACAGCATGTTGCCCAATGATAAAAAAAGATGATTTGTTCATAAATTACCTTTGTTTTACACGTTTTTTCAAATATTTGCCCATTAAATCACGTGTTGCATTTGGACAAATAAAATATATAAAACGCTTGTTGTTTGAAGCTTTATTGAACAAGGGGACACTTCCCCTAAGGGAGGGGTTCCAGAGCGGTCAAATGGGGCGGGCTGTAAACCCGTTGACTTCGGTCTTCGAAAGTTCGAATCTTTCCCCCTCCACCATTCAATAATCTTTAGCAATACTGGAGTGTTACTCTTGGGGTTGTGCGGGTGTAGTTCAATGGTAGAACGCTAGCCTTCCAAGCTGGATGTAAGGGTTCGATTCCCTTTACCCGCTCCAAGAAAAAAATAGTTTATAAAAAAATAAAAGTGAGGAATATAAGTAATGTCGAAAGAAAAATTTGTAAGAAATAAACCGCATTGTAACATTGGGACAATCGGTCATGTCGATCATGGTAAAACAACTTTAACTGCTGCTATCACTAAAGTTTTATCTGAAACTGGTGGAGCTCAAGCTGTAGCATACGATCAAATTGATAAAGCTCCAGAGGAGAAAGAGAGAGGGATTACAATTTCAACAGCACATGTTGAATATGAAACTGAAAAGAGACACTATGCACACGTAGATTGTCCTGGTCACGCTGACTATGTAAAAAATATGATTACAGGTGCTGCACAAATGGATGGTGCAATTTTAGTTGTTAACGCTGCTGATGGACCTATGCCTCAAACAAGAGAGCACATTCTTTTAGCAAGACAAGTTGGGGTTCCTGCAATTTGTGTTTATCTTAATAAAGTAGATCAAGTTGATGATAAAGAAATGATTGATCTGGTTGAAGAGGAAATTAAAGAATTACTAACTTCTTATAAATTTCCTGGTGACAAAACTCCTATCGCAAAAGGTTCTGCACTTGCAGCTGTTGAGGGAAGAGATGATGAAATTGGAAAAAATTCAATTCTAGAATTAATGAAAAATGTTGATGAATTTATTCCGCAACCAGACAGACCAAAAGATAAAGATTTCTTGATGCCAGTAGAGGATGTTTTCTCAATCTCAGGAAGAGGTACGGTTGCAACTGGAAGAGTTGAGTCAGGTGTACTAAAAACAGGAGATGAACTTGAGATAGTTGGTATTAGAGAAACTAAAAAATCGGTTTGTACTGGCGTTGAAATGTTTAGAAAACTTTTAGACTCCGGAGAAGCAGGAGATAACGTTGGAGTACTTTTGAGAGGTGTAGAAAGAACTGACATTGAAAGAGGACAAGTTCTTTGTAAACCAGGTTCTGTTACACCACATACTAAATTTGAGGCTCAAGCATATGTACTTAAAAAAGAGGAGGGTGGAAGACATACACCTTTTTTCACAAAGTATAGACCACAATTTTATTTTAGAACTACAGATGTAACTGGAGAAGTAGAGTTACCGGCTGGGACTGAAATGGTTATGCCTGGTGATGATGCTAAATTTACAGTTAAACTAATTACACCTATTGCGATGTCAGAGAAATTGAATTTTGCTATTCGTGAAGGTGGAAGAACTGTTGGAGCTGGAGTAGTAACTAAAATTATAGAGTAAACTCTATATAGGAGTGTAGCTCAATTGGTAGAGCGCCGGTCTCCAAAACCGGAGGCTGAGGGTTCGAGTCCCTCCGCTCCTGCCAATATGAAATAAATAACTATGAAGAACCCGATTAAATTTATACAAGAAGTAAAACAAGAGGCATTCAAAGTTTCTTGGCCTACAGGAAAAGAGACACTCCAAGGTGCATTAATGGTTTTTGCAATGGCAGTAGTAATGTCTTTATTTTTTCTATTATTAGATCAGGTTTTAAAATTTTTCTTAGAACTATTACTTAAAGTGAGCATTTAATGAAAAATTGGTACATAGTTCAATCTCACTCAAGTTTTGAAAACAAAGTTGCAGGTCTAATTAAAGAAGAGGCAGATAAAGCTAAAATTTCAGAAAAATTTGAGGAAATTATCGTTCCAACTCATGATGTAACTGAGGTTAAAAGAGGTAAGCGAATTCAAAGAAAAAAAAAATATTTTCCAGGTTATGTTCTAATTAAAAGTGAGATGGATAATGATATTTACCACATGATAAAAAATATAAAACGTGTCAGTGGTTTCCTTGGAACAAAGGGCATGCCTGTTCCAGTATCAGACAAAGAAATTGATAAAATTTTAGGTCAGATAAAAGACGGAGTTGCCCAACCAAAATCAGCAATAGAGTATACAGTTGGTGAAAAAGTACAGGTAATTGATGGACCTTTTGCTTCATTTAGTGGAATGGTTGAGGAAATTGATGAAGAAAAGTCTAGACTTAAGGTGTCAGTTTCTATATTTGGAAGGCCAACACCAGTTGATTTAGAATATAATCAAGTGGAGAAGGTGAGTTAAAATTATGGCAGCTAAAAAAGAAATTAGTGGTTTTATAAAGTTACAAATTAAAGGTGGTCAAGCAAATCCTGCTCCACCGGTTGGACCAGCATTGGGTCAACGTGGAGTAAACATAATGGAATTTTGTAAAGCTTTTAATGACAAAACAAAAAAGTTAGCTGGCAAACCTGTACCAGTTGAAATTACTGTCTACAAAGACAAAAAATTTGACTTTAAAATTAAATCCCCACCTGCTTCTTTTTTTATAAGAGAAGCCGCAAAACTAAAGAGTGGTTCGCAAGAACCTGGCCGAAATATTGTTGCTTCAATAACAAAAAAACAAGCTGAAGAAATTGCTAAACAAAAAATGGAAGATTTGAATGCTCTTGATTTAGATCAAGCGGTCAAAATTATTGCTGGTTCTGCAAGATCAATGGGTATCGAGGTAAAAGATTAATTATGTCTTCAAAAAGATTTAAAAAACTTCCTAAAAAAACTACAGAACTTCCATCTGAAGTAATTGAAAAATTACTTCCAGTAGTTAAAAAAAATTGTACAACTAAATTTGATGAGTCAGTCGATTTAAGTTTTCAGATCAACAATAAACAAAAAAAAAGTGAGATAAATATTAGGACTGTGGTAAATCTTCCTGGTGGAACTGGTAAAAAGATAAAAGTTGCTGTCGTATGTGAAGATACAAAATCCGATGAAGCTAAAAGTGCTGGTGCAGATATTGTCGGTGGTGATGAATTTATCGAAAAAATTAAAAATGGTGAAATGGATTTTGAAAAATTAATTTGTACTCCATCCATGATGATTAAATTGTCAAAGTTAGGAAAAGTGTTAGGACCAAAAGGTCTGATGCCTAATCCAAAATTAGGAACTGTGACAGAAAATTTAAAAATTGCAATTTCAGATGCAAAATCTGGCCAAGCAGAAATTAGAAATGATAAAGATGGAAATATAGGTGTAAGTATAGGAAAAAAATCTTTTACTGATGATAAGTTAATCAAAAATTTTAATGCTGTTATAGATACACTTGAAAAGGAAAAATCAAATAATGCTGTAAAAGGAGATTTAATAAAGTCTATTTTTTTAACATCAACAATGGGTGTTTCATATAAATTAAAGTTAGGAAAAAATATTTAAGTTATGATGAATAAAGAGCAAAAGAAAAACTATATTGCTGAAATGACAACGCAATTTGAGAATAGTAAAGCAGTTATGGTTACTCACTATCAAGGTCTGACAATGACTCAATTAGATGAATTAAGATCAAAAATGAGAGAACATGGTATAATTTTTAAAATCACAAAAAATAGAATTACAAAATTAGCATTAGAAAAAACTAAGTGTAAAGATTTATCAAATTTATTTACCGGTCCAACAGCTGTTGCATTTGGAGAAGATGCAATTATGTCAGCTCGAATTTTATCTAAGTTTGCAAAAGATAATGAGAATCTTAAATTGATTGGTGGAATGATGGAAAATGAAATTCTTGATCAAGCTGGAGTAATGAATGTCGCAAATTTACCTACTTTAGACGAAGCAAGGGCTAATATTGTGGGTATTTTGAATGCATCTGCATCAAAATTAGTGAGTATTTTGCTTGCACGATCGGAAAAAATGAGTAGTTTACCCCCAGAAAATTCTGAAACACAACCTAAAGAGTAAATTATGCCAGATCTAAATAAAATTATAGAGGACTTATCAAGTTTAACTGTTGCTGAAGCAGCAGATCTTTCAAAACAATTAGAGGAAAAATGGGGTGTTACGCCAATGGCGGCGGCAGCTCCAGCTGCAGCAGGAGCAGCGGCAGCGGCAGAAGATAAGGATGACTTTTCAATCATGCTTGTTTCTGCAGGAGATAAAAAAATTAATGTTATTAAAGAAGTAAGAGCAGCAACTTCTCTTGGTCTAAAAGAAGCAAAAGACTTGGTAGAGGGCGCACCTAAAGAAGTAAAAGCTGGTGTACCTAAAAAAGAAGCAGAGGAAATTAAAGCTAAGTTAGAAGCTGCAGGGGCAAAAGTAGAACTTAAGTAAATTAATAGGAAATTTTTAAGTACTGATTAATTAAATTTAATCAGTATTAAGACATAGATGCAAATATCTTTTACTGAAAAGAAAAATATTAGAAAGAGTTTTGGAAAACTAAAAGAAAGTTTATCCATTCCCAATCTAATAGAAGTTCAAAAAAATTCATACGACGAATTAACATTTTTTAACCCTGAAGCAGGTGATTTAACTAAAGGATTTGACAGAGTATTTAAAAGTATTTTTCCTATTGAAGATCTAAATGATAAAGCAACTTTAGAATATGTATCATACAGACTTGAAAAACCAAAATTTGATGTAGAAGAATGTATTGCTAGAGGCTTAACCTACTCCTCTGCTTTAAAATGCACATTGAGACTGGTTGTTTATGAAATAAATCAAGAAACCAACACTAAAGATATTTTGTCAGCAAAAGAGCAAGAGGTTTATATGGGTGAAGTACCTATGATGACTAATAGCGGTACATTCATAACGAATGGTGTTCAAAGGGTTGTTGTAAATCAAATGCATAGAAGTCCAGGAGTTTTTTTTGATCATGACAAAGGTAAAACTCATGCAAGTGGTAAACTTTTGTTTAATTGTAGAGTAATACCAAATCGAGGATCTTGGTTAGATTTTGAATATGATGTAAAAGATTTTTTATATTTTAAGATTGATAGGAAGAAAAAAATTCTTGCATCTACTTTATTGCTTGCTCTTGGTTATTCAAAGAGCGAAATAGTAAATGAATTTTACGAGTCAGAAAAATATACTTTCGATACAAAATCAGAAAAGTGGAAAACAAAATTCAATCCTGAAAATTATAAAGCTAAAAACTTCTCTGAGGAAGTTGTTGATGCTAAATTAGGAAAAGTTGTAATCAAATTAGGGGAAAAAATAAATTATTTAAACGCGAAAAAATTATCTAATGATGGATTAAAAGATATTCTAGTTGCTAAAGAATCATTATTCGGAAAGTTTTTACATAAAGATATTAAATTAAATGATCAAGAGGATGGATTATTAAAAATTGGTACTGAGTTAAATGAGACAATCATTCAACAAATTTTAGATGCTGATATTACAAGTCTAGATATTTCTGTAACAAATTCTATAAACAAAGGTGCTTATTTACTCACTACAATCCTGAATGACAAAAATAATACTAAAGATGAGGCAATTACTGAAATTTATAAGATGTTAAGACCTGGTGAGCCTCCAACAATTGAAATAGCAACTCAAATTTTCAATAATTTATTCTTTAGTTCAGACCGATATGACTTGTCTGACGTTGGAAGAGTTAAAATGAATTCTAGATTAGATTTAGAATGCTCAGATAAAATTACAATATTAAGAAATGATGATATTTTAGCAATAATTCGTAAAATGTTGGACTTAAGGGATGGTAAAGATGATGTTGATGACATTGACCATCTTGGAAATAGAAGAGTTAGATCTGTAGGTGAATTAGTTGAAAATCAAGCTCGAATTGGTGTTTATAGAATGGAAAGAGCTATTAAAGAAAAAATGACCACCTTAGATATCGAGTCAGCAATGCCACAAGATTTGATAAATGCAAAACCACTCACAATTTCACTAAAAGATTTTTTTGCAAGTTCTCAACTTTCTCAATTTATGGATCAAACAAACCCACTTTCAGAAATTACTCATAAAAGAAGAGTTTCTGCTTTAGGCCCTGGTGGACTAACAAGGGAGAGAGCAGGGTTTGAGGTTAGAGACGTGCATCCAACACATTATGGAAGAATTTGTCCTATTGAGACTCCAGAAGGTCCAAATATTGGTTTAATCAATAGTTTATCTACTTATGCAAAAATTAATAAATATGGTTTTATTGAAAGTCCTTACAAGAGAGTAAAAGAAGGTGTTGTTCAAGATAAAGTAGAATATTTATCAGCAATGGAGGAAACAAAATTTACCATAGCTCAAGCAAATACTAAAATTGATAAAAATGGTCAAATAGTGGAGGAATTAGTTTCTTGTAGACAAAACTTAAATTTCCTTTTAGCAAAACCAGAAACGATAGATTATATTGACGTATCACCTAAACAATTGGTTTCGGTGGCAGCTTCATTGATACCTTTCCTAGAGAATGATGATGCGAACAGAGCATTAATGGGTTCTAACATGATGAGACAAGCAGTTCCGTTATTAAAACCTGAGGCACCCTTGGTTGGTACTGGAATTGAAAGTGATGTTGCATTAGATTCGGGAGTTACAATTGTTGCTAAAAGAGACGGCGTAGTAGATAAAATTGATGGTAAAAGAATTGTAATTAAAGTTACAGAGGAAACTGATTTCTCAAAATCTGGTGTTGATATTTACAATTTACAAAAATTTAAAAGATCTAACCAAAACACGTGTATAAACCAAAGACCTTTAGTTAGAGTGGGGGATAAGGTAAAAACTGGTGATATCATTGCTGATGGTCCTTCTACAAAATTAGGTGAGTTAGCTCTAGGAAAAAATGTTACTGTAGCATTTATGCCTTGGCAAGGATACAATTTTGAGGACTCTATTTTAATTTCAGAAAGATGTGTAACTGATGATGTATTTACTTCAGTACATATTGTTGAGTATGAGATTATGGCAAGAGACACAAAACTTGGTGAAGAAGAAATTACAAGAGACATACCCAATGTTAATGAAGAAGCTTTAAAAAATTTAGATGAATCAGGGATAGTATACATTGGCGCAGAAGTAAACGCGGGTGATATATTAGTAGGAAAAGTAACTCCTAAAGGAGATTCAGCATCTGGTCCTGAGGAAAAGTTATTGAGATCGATTTTTGGAGAGAAAGCAATTGATGTAACGGATACATCTTTAAGGATGTCTAGAGGAAGCAGTGGTACTGTAGTTGATGTAAGAGTGTTTAATAGACATGGAATAGAAAAAGATGAAAGATCTATCACAATTGAAAGAGCTGAAATTGATCAAGTTCAACAAGACAAAATTGTTGAAGAGGAAATTTTAGAGAGAAGCATCAAACAAAGAGCTGCACAAATTTTGTCAGGAGAGACCCTTTCTAAGAAAATAAAAGATGTTGAAGCAGGGTCTAAATTGGATTTTGAAACAATTAATAAGATATCTATTAATGATTTATTTAAATTAGCTATTTCAAATCCAAAAAATGAAAATGCATTATTACAATTAAAGGATCAGTATAATAATGCAAAACAAGACATTACTGAAAGATTTGAGGATAAAGTTTTAAAAATAAGAAGTGGTGATGATTTATTGCCTAGTGTAATGAAAATGGTAAAAGTTTTTGTTGCAATTAAAAGAAGGTTAAGACCAGGTGATAAGATGTCAGGGAGACATGGTAATAAAGGTGTCGTCAGTAAAATTGTACCAGTTGAAGACATGCCTTACAGAGAAGATGGTCGACCAGTAGATATAGTTTTAAATCCTTTAGGTGTTCCGAGTCGTATGAATGTGGGTCAAATTCTTGAAACTCATTTGGGATGGGCTTGTAAAGAATTTGGGGAACAAATTAAAAATCTAGTTAATGAAAATAATAAAAAAATTGAGAGAAATGAAAAAATCGAGAGTTTTTTAAAATCTGTTTATGGTGAGGAAATATTTGATCAAAAAGTTGATAAATTAAGTAAAACAGAATTTAAGGATTTATGTGAAAATTTACAAAATGGTATAGCTATATCCACACCAGTTTTTGATGGAGCTAAAGAAAAAAATGTAACAGAGATGTTAGAGTTAGCAAATTTACCTAAATCAGGACAAACTTTTTTATGGGATGGAAGAACTGGTGAAAAATTTGACCGACCAGTTACTGTTGGAATAATTTATATGCTTAAACTTCATCATTTAGTGGAAGACAAAATTCACGCTAGATCTACAGGTCCTTATAGTCTAGTAACTCAACAACCATTGGGTGGAAAAGCTCAATTAGGTGGACAAAGGTTTGGTGAAATGGAGGTATGGGCACTTGAGGCATATGGTGCATCATACACACTTCAAGAAATACTTACTGTAAAATCTGATGATGTTGCTGGAAGAGTAAAAGTTTATGAGACTATTGTTAAAGGTGAAGAAAACTTTGAGTCTGGAATACCAGAATCATTTAATGTACTTGTTAAAGAAATTAAATCTTTGGCATTAAATGTGGAATTAAATTAATTATGAAAAAAGAACTAACAGATCTATTTAAAAATTCAGAAATATCTGAAGCTCAAAATTTTAATAGTATCAAGATCTCATTAGCTAGCCCAGAGAAAATAAAATCTTGGACCTATGGTGAAATTAAAAAACCAGAAACTATCAATTATAGAACTTTTAGACCAGAGAAAGATGGCCTTTTCTGTGCAAGAATATTTGGTCCAATTAAAGATTACGAGTGTTTGTGTGGAAAATATAAAAGAATGAAATTTAGAGGTATCATATGTGAAAAATGTGGTGTTGAGGTAACAAAATCAAATGTTCGAAGAGAACGAATGGGTCACATTAATTTAGCAACACCTGTTGCACACATATGGTTTTTAAAATCATTACCAAGTCGAATAGCACTTGCTGTTGATATGAAGCTCAAAGAAGTCGAAAGGGTTTTGTATTTTGAAAATTTTATTGTCATTGAACCAGGTTTAACAGGTCTGCAAAAAAATCAGCTTTTAAATGAAGAAGAACTAGCAAAATATCAAGATGAATATGGAGAGGAAGCTTTTACGGCTGGAATTGGAGCTGAAGCAGTTCTGGAAATGCTTAAAAATCTTGATTTAGATTTAGAGAGAAAAAATCTTGTTGATTATATCAAAGAAACGAAATCAAAAGTTAATGAAGAAAGAGCTATTAAGAGATTAAAATTAATCGAGTCTTTTATTGAAACGGGTCAAAAACCTGAGTGGATGATCATGACTGTTGTTCCAGTTATTCCACCAGAATTAAGACCACTGGTTCCTTTAGATGGTGGAAGATTTGCAACATCAGATCTAAATGATCTTTATAGAAGAGTTATTAATAGAAATAATCGTTTAAAGAGACTGATGGATCTTAAGGCACCAGATATTATCATCAGAAATGAAAAAAGAATGTTACAAGAATCTGTTGATGCACTTTTTGATAACGGAAGAAGAGGTAGAGTAATTACTGGAACAGGTAAAAGACCATTAAAATCTTTAGCTGAGATGTTAAAAGGAAAACAAGGAAGATTTAGACAAAATCTTCTTGGTAAAAGAGTTGATTACTCTGGTCGTTCAGTCATCGTAGTAGGTCCAGACCTAAAATTACACGAATGTGGATTGCCAAAAAAAATGGCTTTAGAGTTATTTAAGCCATTTTTATATGCAAGACTTAATAAACTAGGTTTAGCTTCAACAATTAAACAAGCAAAAAAATTAGTTGAGAAAGAAACCAATGCTGTCTGGGACGCACTTGAATTAATTGTTAGAGAACATCCGGTTTTATTAAATAGGGCTCCAACACTTCATAGGTTGGGTGTTCAAGCTTTTGAACCAAAATTAATTGAGGGAGATGCGATTGAATTACATCCCTTAACATGTGCTGCATTTAATGCAGATTTTGATGGTGATCAAATGGCTGTTCATGTTCCTTTAAGTTTGGAGGCTCAACTTGAGGCCAGAATATTAATGCTATCAACTAACAATATTCTTTCTCCATCTAACGGAAAACCAATAATTGTCCCTAGTCAGGATATGATTTTAGGAATTTATTATTTATCTCAAGAACCAGTCACCGATAAGCCAGCTGGATATTTTTTAAATGCAGATCAAATTGAATTTGCTCTTTCTTCTGGTCAAATAAAAGTCCATAGTACGATTATTTCTAGATTTGAAACAATTGATGAAAAAGGTAATCAAAAATTTGAAAAGTATACGTCTACTGCAGGAAGATTTCTACTAGCTAACTTATTACCAAAAAATAATAATATAAAGTTTTCTTTAATTGACAGAATTTTACCAAAAAAAACAGTCTCAGAAATTATTGATATTGTCTTTAGATTTTGTGGTCAAAAAACAACAGTTATTTTCTGTGATAAATTAAAAGACTTAGGGTTTAAACACGCATTCAAAGCTGGAATTTCTTTTGGTAAAGATGATTTAGTCATTCCAGAAAGTAAAAATAAACTTATTGATGATACTAAAAAACTAATAGCTGACTATGAAACTCAATATTCTGAGGGACTAATTACAAGAGGAGAAAAATACAACAAAGTTGTTGATGCATGGTCAAAATGTACTGACCAAGTAGCATCTGAAATGATGAAAGGAATTTCTGCCACAGAAAAAACCACAGAGGGTTTGAAAATAAATTCAGTATTTATGATGGCAGATAGCGGTGCGAGGGGGTCAGCAGCACAAATGAAGCAATTAGCAGGTATGAGAGGTCTTATTGCAAAACCATCTGGTGAGATTATTGAGAGTCCAATTACATCTAATTTTAAAGAGGGATTAACAGCTTTAGAATATTTTAATTCAACACACGGAGCAAGGAAAGGTTTGGCTGATACTGCCTTAAAAACAGCTAGCTCAGGATATTTAACTAGAAGATTATGTGATGTAGCCCAAGATTTAACCGTAACAAAAAAAGAATGCGACTGTAAAAATCCTGGGTTCATCGAACTTTCTGAAATTTTGGAAGGTGGAAATGTTGTTGTAAGCTTATCAGAAAGAGCTTTGGGAAGAGTTACTTTTGACGACGTAAAGCATCCGATAACTGGTGAAATTATAATTAAAAAGTTAACTATGATTGACGAGGCTGGTTGTGATAAAATAGATTCTGCAGGAATTAAATCAGTTAAGGTTTATTCTGTTATGACATGTGGATCTAAAGAGGGTGTATGTGCCACTTCTTATGGTAGAGATTTATCTAGAGGTCAGATGGTTCATGTAGGTGAAGCAATCGGAATGATTTCTGCACAATCAATTGGAGAACCGGGAACACAATTAACGATGAGAACTTTTCACGTAGGTGGTACCGCTTCAGTCAAGCAAGACTCACAAATAGTCACTAAAAATGAAGGGACTTTAAAAATTATTAACTCAAACATTTTAGAGGACTCTAAAAAGAACTTGATTGTTATGGGTAGAAATACACAATTATCTATCGAAGATGATAATGGAGTTCAAATTGCTGTTTACAAAGTAGCTTATGGTTCAAAATTATTTTTCAAGAATGGTGATAAAGTAAAAGCCAACACAAAAATTTGTGAATGGGATCCGTATACCACACCAGTAATTGCTGAAAAAAGTGGTATTGCAAGTTTTGTTGATTTGATTGATGGTGTATCAATTCAAGAAACAACTGATGACGCTACAGGTATTTCCTCAAAATCTGTAGTTGATTGGAGATCTCAATCAAAAAGTACTGATTTAAAACCAAGAATTACTTTAAGAGATGAAAAAGGAAACGTTATTAAAAAGGCAGATGATAATGAGGCTAGATATTATTTAGTTCCTGATTCAATTTTATCAGTGAAAGATGGTCAAAAAGTTTCTGCTGGCGACGTTATTGCTAGACTGCCAAAAGAAACTACTAAAACTAAAGATATTACCGGAGGTCTTCCAAGGGTTGCTGAATTATTTGAAGCTAGAAAAGCTAAAGATAGTGCAATCATTGCTGAAAATGATGGACAAGTTATATTTGGAAAAGAAGTTAGGGGAAAACAAAGAATATCAATTGTGCCTGAAGATGGATCAGAACCATCTAATTATTTAATACCCAAGGGAAAACATATTAATTTTAATCAGGGTGAAAAAATTAAAAAAGGAGAATATTTATTAGATGGACAGCCATTACCACACGATATTCTTAGAATTATGGGCATAAAAGATCTAACTGAGTATTTTGTTAATCAGGTTCAAGAGGTTTATAGATTACAGGGTGTAATTATTAACGATAAACACATAGAAACTATTTTAAGACAAATGTTGAAAAAAGTTGAGGTAAAAACAACTGGTGATTCCTCCTATTTACCTGGAGAAATCATTGATAGAATAAAATTTGATAATGTTAATGAAAAATTAAAATCTGAGGGTAAAAAACCAGCCACTGGAGAAAGAGTTTTAATGGGAATTACCAAAGCTTCTCTGCAGACAGAGTCATTTATTTCTGCTGCATCATTCCAGGAAACTACAAGAGTTCTTACAGATGCTGCTATCAAAGGTAAAGTTGATCCACTTAATGGTTTAAAAGAGAATGTAATAGTTGGACGATTAGTACCTGCTGGAACTGGTAATATTAAAAACAAATGGAACAAAAAAGCTCTACAAGATGACAATAAATTTCTTTCTGAGCAAGAGCAGATTGAACAGCCAGAAACTCCTGTAAATCAATAAAAATAACACGTTTGCTAATTAGTTTTAGTTTGACAAAATTAAATTAATAAGTATTTTGGCGATATTTTTTGGTTGGAATGTAGTGTTAACTTTAGACACTAAACGCTGCCACAAATAACCTGTCAGTTATTTCATTCAAAAATAAACAATTATAAAATTTACAGATATGCCAACTATTAACCAGTTGTTAAGAAAAAAAAGAACTAAACCAATTGCTAGGAACAAGGTTCCAGCATTACAAAAACAACCACTCAAACGAGGAGTTTGTGTAAAAGTTTATACAACAACTCCAAAAAAACCTAATTCTGCTTTAAGAAAAGTTGCAAGAGTGAGACTATCAAATGGGTTTGAAGTAACTGCTTATATACCTGGAGAAGGTCATAATCTTCAAGAACACTCTGTTGTATTAATTAGAGGTGGTAGGGTTAAAGATTTACCAGGTGTACGTTATCACATTTTAAGAGGTAATTTAGACACTCAAGGAGTGGCAAATAGAAAGAAAAGAAGATCTTTGTACGGAACAAAAAAGGGTAAATAAATATGTCTAGAAAAAAAACACAACCTAAAAAAAATATTGTTCCTGATCCAAAATTTAATTCAACAATTATTCCTAAATTAATTAATAATATTATGTATGACGGCAAAAGAGGTGTAGCCACTAAAATAGTTTATGATGCAATTGAAAAAATTAAAACTAAGTCAAAAGATGAACCTATTAATATTTTTAATGAAGCAATTAATAATATTAAACCAACTGTTGAAGTGAGATCACGAAGAGTAGGTGGTGCCACCTATCAAGTTCCAGTTGAAGTTAAAAGTAAAAGAGCACAAGCTTTAGCTATCAGATGGCTTATAGATTCAGCAAGAAAAAGAAAAGATAAACATATGTCTGATAAAATTTTTAATGAACTTTTTGATGCATATGAAAAAAAAGGTGCTGCTGTAAAGAAAAAAGAGGATGTGCATAAAATGGCAGAGTCTAACAAGGCTTTTGCACACTTCAGGTGGTAAAATATTATGGCTAGATCTCACACATTAGACAAATATAGAAACATTGGGATCATGGCCCACATAGATGCTGGTAAAACAACTACAACTGAAAGAATTTTATATTACACGGGGAAAAGTCATAAGATTGGTGAAGTTCACGATGGTGCAGCTACGATGGATTGGATGGAACAAGAGCAAGAAAGAGGTATTACAATTACATCAGCAGCAACAACTTGTTTCTGGCAAGACCATAGAATTAATATTATCGATACACCAGGTCACGTAGATTTTACCATTGAAGTTGAAAGATCACTTAAAGTACTTGATGGTGCAGTTGCAGTGTTTGATGGTGTAGCAGGTGTGGAACCTCAATCAGAAACAGTATGGCGACAAGCTGATAAATATAAAGTACCGAGAATTTGTTTTGTAAATAAGTTAGATAGAACGGGTGCAGATTTTTTTAGATGTGTAGATATGATCAAAGACAGATTGGGAGCAAAACCATTGGTCATACAAGTACCAATCGGTATCGAAGCCTCTTTAACTGGTGTTGTTGACCTTGTTAAAATGAAAGCACAAGTTTGGAAAAATGAAGCTTTAGGTGCCGAATGGGAATATAAAGATATCCCAGAGGATCTTAAAGAAATCTCTCAAAAATACCGAACAGAATTAGTCGAAATGGCTGTAGAACAAGACGAAAAATTGATGGAGTCTTATTTAAATGGTGAAGAAATTAAAGAAGAAGATTTAATTAAATGTATAAGAAAAGGAACATTAAATTTTGATTTTGTTCCTGTATTAACTGGTTCAGCTTTTAAAAATAAGGGTGTTCAGCCACTACTTGATGCAGTGATTAATTATCTTCCAAGTCCTATTGATATTGGTTCAATAAAAGGAACTAAATTAGGTTCAGAGGATGAAATAGAAATGAAATTTGAAGATAGTGCACCATTTTCTGCTTTAGCATTTAAAGTGGCAAATGATCCATTTGTTGGATCATTAACATTTATTAGAGTTTATTCAGGTACAATAAAAACAGGAACGGCTGTATATAATTCTTCAAAAGAAAAAGAAGAAAGAGTTGGTAGAATGTTATTAATGCATGCTAACTCTCGAGAGGACATTAAAGAAGCTAATGCAGGTGATATTGTATCACTAGCTGGCTTGAAAAATACCATTACTGGACACACGCTATGTAATAAAGATAATCCAGTTCTTCTCGAGCCTATGGAATTTCCTGACCCAGTTATTGAAATTGCTGTTGAACCAAAAACAAAAGCTGACCAAGAGAAAATGGGAGAAGCATTAGGCAGATTAGCCAAAGAAGATCCCTCGTTTAGAGTTTCATCTGACGAAGAATCTGGACAAACGATTATAAAAGGAATGGGTGAATTACACTTAGATATAATTGTTGATAGAATGAAAAGAGAATTTAAAGTTGAAGCAAATGTTGGAGCCCCACAAGTAGCATACAGAGAAACAATCGAAAACTCTTCAGAAGTAGAATACACACATAAAAAACAAAGTGGTGGTGCAGGACAATTTGCAAAAGTAAAATTATTAGTAGAACCACAAGAACCTGGTAAAGGGAGAGCTGTTGAAAGTAAAATTAAAGGTGGAGCAATTCCAAAAGAATTCATTCCAGGTGTGGAAAAAGGTATCGAAACAGTATCAGATGGTGGAATTTTAGCAGGATTTCCAATGATTGATTATAAAGTTACAATTTTAGATGGTTTACATCACGACGTTGATTCTAGTGTATTAGCTTTTGAACTAGCAAGTAGAGCATGTTTTAAAGATGCTTGTACAAAAGGTGGTTTAAAATTATTAGAGCCAGTCATGAGAGTTGAAGTAGTAACGCCAGAAGACTATATGGGCGATGTTATTGGAGACTTAAATAGTCGAAGAGGACAAATAAGCACTCAAGAACAAAGAGGTAATGCAACTGTAATAACTGCAATGGTGCCTTTAGCAAATATGTTCGGATACATTAATAGTTTAAGATCAATGTCACAAGGGCGAGCACAATATTCAATGTTTTTTGATCACTACGCAAAAGTGCCACAAAATGTTCAAGACGAAGTAACAAAAAAAATAGCAGGCTAAAATGGAAAAACAGAATATTAGAATTAAACTTAGAGCTTACGACAATAAGATTTTAGATGCTTCAACTGAGGAGATTGTTAATACAGTCAAAAGAACTGGAGCTACAATAAAAGGTCCAATTCCATTACCAACTAGAATTGAAAGATATACAGTTTTAAGATCTCCTCATATAGATAAAAAAAGTAGAGAACAATTTGAGTCGAGAACTCATAAAAGATTAATTGATATAATTGAGCCAACACCACAGACTGTCGAGGCTTTAATGAAGTTAGATTTAGCATCAGGTGTCGATGTGGAGATTAAGATATAATTATGAGTGAGATAGCTTTATTAGGAAAAAAAATTGGAATGACTAGAGAATTTTATAAATCTGGTCAGTTGGTGCCAGTTACTGTGTTAAAAATGGAAAAAGCTAGAGTAATCCAGATAATAGATAAAGAAAAAAGAGGTTACACCGCTGTTCAACTTGGATACGGAAAAATCAAAAACTCAAAACTAACAAAGGCTATGAAAGGTTATTTTTCAAAAAGAAATACTGAAGCTAAAAGGAAACTTAAAGAATATAGAGTTCAAAACATTGAAAATTATAAAGAGGGAAATGAATTTGGATTAGAGATTTTTAAAGATGTTAAATTTGTAGATACTAGATCAAAAACAATTGGAAAAGGTTTTGCAGGAGCTATGAAAAGACACAATTTTGGTGGTTTGAGAGCTACACATGGTGTTTCAATTTCACATAGATCACATGGTTCAACGGGTCAAAGACAAGATCCTGGTAAAGTATTTAAGGGAAAAAAAATGGCTGGACATATGGGAGATAAATTAAGAACTATGCAAAATATCGAAATTATTAAAACAGATTTAGAAAATGAACTTCTATATTTAAAAGGTTCTATCCCAGGAGCAAAAAACTCTGAAATTCTAGTAAAAGGTTCAGTTAAAAATATAAAAAAAATGACTATCAGTGAAAAACACAAAGCTGCTGAATTAGCTAAGAAAACACCGGAGAAAAAGAAAAAATAATGAAAGTCGATAAAATTAATTTAGATGGTAAAAAAAGTTCTATTGAAGTCCTAGATAAAATTTTTTCAGCTAAAATAAATAAGAAATTAGTGAACACAGTTTTATATAAGACTAATGCTAACTATAAAGGTAGGCACGCAAAAACTAAGCAGCAAAACGAAGTCTCAGGTCCAACATCAAAAATTTATGCACAAAAAGGAACAGGTAATGCTAGACACGCAAGTAGAAAAGCCCCAATCTTTGTTGGTGGTGGTATAGCTCATGGTCCTAAAGGAGAGTTATCATATAAAAAAAGAAAATTGAATAAGAGTGAAAAAAAACAAAGTATAGCATCTTTAATCAGTGACAAGATAAAGAATGATAACCTTCTAATTTTTAGCGATTTTAGTTCTAAGATAAAAAAGACTAAAGAGATGAAGTTAATTTTAAAGAAATTTGAAATATCAAATTCAATAATAATCCTAGACAAAACCTCAAAAGATAATGTTGAAAAATCAATTAGAAATATTCCAAATATCAAGGTAACAGACATTAATCATTTTAGTGCGTTTGATTTAGTCAAGTTTGAAAAGGTTGTGTTTACTGAAACATCCGTAAAAGAATTAGAAAAGAGGTATGCTTAACATGGATAAGATACATTTATATGACAAAATTTTATCACCTTTAGTTACTGAAAAATCAACAAATTTATCAGAACAAAATAAGATTGTATTTAAGGTGCCTTCAAAAGCAAATAAGAAAAATATAAAAAACAACATTGAAAAAATTTTCAAAGTAAATGTTACAAAGATAAATATTATCAATAAACAAAATAGAACTAAATTAACTAGAGGAAGAAAAGTTAAAGTCTCTGGTTTTAAAAAAGCAATTATAACACTTAAAAAAGGTCAAAGTATTGATCTAACAACTGGAATTTAAAATGGCGCTAAAAACATTTAAACCATATACAAAATCTACTCGAGGAACAATTCTTGTAGATAGAACTGGTCTTTGGAAAGGTAAACCATTTAAATCTTTAGTTTCCCCAAAAAATGCTATGAAAGGGAGAAACAACAATGGCCATATTACCTCTATAAATAGAGCTGGTGGACATAAAAAAATGTATCGACATGTTGACTTCTACAGAAAAAAATTTGATATGCCTGCAACAGTTGAAAGAATTGAATATGATCCGAACAGATCTTGTTACATTATGTTAGTAAAATTCGATGATAATTCACATGCATATTATCTTGCACCACAAAAAATAAAGGTGGGTGATAAAGTTGAAAATGGATCAAAAAAAGAGATAAAAATTGGAAATTGCATGCCATTACAAGATATCCCAGTTGGTATAGATATTCACAATGTTGAAATACAACCAGGTGGTGGAGGTAAAATTGCAAGATCTGCTGGAACTTCTGTTACGATTAGTGGATTGGATGGGAATTATAGTTTGATTAAATTAGCATCAGGTGAAGTTAGAAAAATCGATTCAAGATCATTGGCAACAATTGGCGTATTAAGTAACCCTGATCAAAAAAATATAAAAATTGGAAAAGCAGGAAGATCAAGATGGTTAGGAAGAAGACCTCACACCAGAGGTGTTGTTAAAAATCCAGTAGATCACCCACATGGTGGTGGAGAAGGTAAATCAGCAGGTGGAAGACATCCAGTTTCTCCTAAAGGACAATCAGCAAAAGGATTGAAAACAAGAGACAATAAGAGAACTGATAAATATATTGTGAAGAGAAGAAACAAAAGGAAGGATACAAAATAATGGCTAGAGCAGTATGGAAAGGACCTTTTGTGGAAGAAAGTTTAATCAAAAAAGTTGATAAATATAAGACTGATCCAAAAAAAATTCCTATCAAGACTTGGTCAAGAAAATCAACAATAATTCCAGATTTTGTAGGAGTTAGTTTTTTGATTTATAACGGAAAAAAATTTATACCCATTACCATATCTGAAGACATGGTTGGTCATAAGTTAGGTGAATTTGCTCCAACAAGAACTTTTTTTGGTCACACACCTGCAGATAAAAAAGCAAAACCTGCTGAGGCAGAGGCGAAGAAATAATTATGAGTAAAAAAAAGAAATTAGTGAAAAAAAAAGAAAAAATAGTGAAATCTATTAATAACAATATTAGATCAAGTGTAAGAAAGCTTAATCCTATTTTAAAAGGTATAGTTGGAAAAAAAGTAGAGTTAGCTATTAGAGATCTTCAGTTTTCAGAAAAAAGAATTACTCGTGATATCAGAAAGACTATTTCATCTGCTGTTGCAAATGCGGAAAATAATTTTCAGTATGATATCGATAAACTTGTCGTTAAAGAAGCTTATTGTGGGAAGAAAATTACCATGAAGAGGTTTAGACCAAGAGCAAAAGGAAGAGCCGCTCCAATTTTAAAACCTTATTCAAGTGTTACAATTATTTTATCAGAGGCAAAGAAAATGGAGAGTCATGGGACAAAAAGTTAATCCAGTAGGTTTTAGATTAGGTGTTAACAGAGGTTGGGACTCTGTTTGGTACGCTAAAAAGAAAGATTTTGGTAATTACCTTATAGAAGATTTTAAAATAAGAGAATATATCAAAAAAAATGTAATTAATTCTGGGGTTTCAAAAGTGATGATCGAAAGAACAGCAAACAAATGTTATGTTACAATTTACACTTCTAGACCAGGTTTTGTTATTGGAAAAAAAGGTAGTGATATAGATAAGATAAAAAATAATTTATCTAAGTTTACTTCAAATGAGGTTACTTTAAATATTAAAGAAGTAAAAAAACCTGAAACAAATGCTTATTTAGTTGCAGAAAATATTGCTCAACAATTAGTTAAAAGAATTTCTTATAGAAGAGCAATGAAAAGAGCAATGCAATCTTGTTTAAGATTGGGTGCTAAAGGAATTAAAGTTTCAGTGAGTGGAAGATTGGGTGGAAATGAGATTGCTAGAACTGAATGGTTAAGAGATGGCAGTATACCTTCCCACACATTAAGAGCAGATATAGATTATGCAGAAGCAGAAGCACTTACGACTTACGGAATAATTGGGATAAAAGTTTGGATTTATAAAGGTGAAGTTTTTGCTAGAGAATTTAGTCAAGAAACGAATAAAGTCACACCTAAAGAGGTAAAACAATAAATGTTACAACCAGTTAGAACAAAATGGAGAAAAGCTCACAAAGGTAGAATTCATGGAACTGCCTCAAGAGCGAATTTCATTAACTATGGTGCATATGCTTTAAAAGCGCTATCTCCTGATAGGGTTACTGGAAAACAAATAGAGGCTGCTAGAGTTGCTCTAACAAGGCACATGAAAAGACAAGGACGAGTTTGGACAAGAATTTTTCCAAATATTCCAGTTTCAAAAAAACCTATTGAAGTACGTATGGGTAAAGGAAAAGGTTCTCCAGAATTTTATGCATGTCGTGTAAAACCAGGTAGAATTTTATTTGAGGTAGATGGTGTTTCAGAACAGATAGCTAAAGAAGCATTATACAAAGCATCTGCAAAATTGCCAATTAAAACAAAAACAATAAAGAGATTTGCGTAATATGAAAAAACAAGAAATTAAAAAACTCTCAAAAGATCAAATTATTAAAAACATTGATAAATTAAAAAAAGATTTATTCAATTTTAGATTTCAAAAGATGAATTCACAGATTACAAATCCGGCAAAAATTAGTGAAACAAAAAAAACAATTGCTAGATTAAAAACAAAATTAAAAGGAAAATTAAATGCCTAAGAAAATATTAACAGGCGTGGTTGTAAGTGATAAACCCAACAAAACTATAACTGTTTTAGTTGAACGAAAATATTCTCATCCATTATTAAAGAAAGTAATAAAATTGAGAAAAAAATACAATGCCCACGATGAAAATAATAAATTTAAAACAGGTGACAAAGTATCAATCATTGAGAGCAAACCTTTCTCAAAAAATAAGAAATTTCAAGTAATGGAGAACACAAAATAATGATACAGGTCCAAACAGAATTAAATGTAGCTGATAACACTGGGGCAAAGAAAATTGAATGTATCAAAGTCTTAGGTGGATCGAAAAGAAGATATGCAAGCATAGGGGATACGATAGTGATTGCTGTAAAAGAAGCAATTCCTAAGGGAAAAGTAAAAAAAGGATCAGTTCATAAAGCTGTGGTGGTAAGAGTAAAAAAAGGAATTCATCGGGATGACGGATCAAAAGTAAAATTTGATAATAATGCTGCTGTTCTGGTTGATGATAAAGGTGAACCAGTTGGAACTAGAATTTTTGGTCCAGTAACTAGAGAATTAAGGAATAAAGGGCAAATGAAAATAATCTCATTAGCCCCAGAGGTTTTGTAATGATTAAAAAAGGGATAAAAGTGCGAGTTTTATCAGGCAGAGATAAAAAAAAAGAAGGTGAAGTAATTGAAATTGATAGAGCAAACAACAGAGCAAAAGTTAAAGATATTAATATGGTGAAGAGACACGTAAAAACAACTAAGGAAAAAAAAGGTGGAATTTTTTCAAAGGAAAGTTTTATTCATTTATCGAATTTAAAATTAATTGACGAAAAAACAAAAACAAAAAAAACTGAGGCTAAAAAATAATGAGTCCGAGATTAAAAGAACTTTATTATAAAGAAATACAACCTGCATTGAAATCTCAATTTGGTTTTAAAAATTTGTACATGGGGCCTAAAATTGAAAAAATTGTCTTAAATATGGGCTTAGGTTTGGATGGAAATGATTCAAAAATATTAAAGTCTTGTGAAGAGGATTTAGCAAAAATAACAGGTCAAAAACCTGTAATTACTAAATTTAAGAAATCAGTTGCAAATTTTAAAACAAGAAAAGGGTCAAACGCTGGCTTAAAGGTAACACTTAGAAAAGATAAAATGTATGAATTTTTAGATAGACTTGTGAATATAGCTTTACCAAGAATAAAAGATTTTAGAGGCCTGTCTGCAAATGGTTTTGATAAATTCGGAAATTACACATTTGGTGTTAAAGAACATATTATATTTCCCGAAGTAAGTTTTGATCGTGCTGATAAGGTTCGTGGTATTGATATTGTGATCGTAATATCAGCTAAAAGCAAAGAGCATAGTTTTGCGCTTTTAGAAAAATTAAATTTTCCATTTATTAAAAAAGGAGACAACTAAAATGGCTAAATTAAGCTCAATAAATAAGAACAATAAACGAATAAAATTATCGGACAGATTATTTAAAAAAAGACAAAAGTTAAAAAAGATTGTTATGAATAAAAAGCTTCCTTTAGAGGAAAGATTTAAAGCACAACAAAAATTATCAAAGTTACCTAGAAACTCTGCGAAAGTAAGAGTAATGAATAGATGCCAGATTACCGGAAGACCTCATGGAGTTTATAGAAAATTGAAAATATCTAGAATTGCATTAAGACAATTAGGTCTGCAAGGAAAGATACCAGGTTTAGTTAAATCAAGTTGGTAGAAAGGAAAATATGAGTTTAAGTGATCCAATTGGAGATATGATAGCAAGAATAAAAAATGCTCAAGATAGAAGCCATAAGAAAGTTGAATTACCTTCTTCAAATTTTAAAACTAAGATTGCTGATATTTTAAAGAATGAAGGCTTTATAAAAGACTTCAAAGTGAACAAAGAAAATAATAAATCTTTATTATCTTTAGAGCTTAAATATCATTCTGGAAACCCGGTTATAAGTACTTTTGAGAGGGTTTCAAAACCAGGGAGAAGAATATTTTCTAGTGCAGAAAGTTTACCAAAAATAAATAATGGTTTAGGTATAGCAATTGTATCAACCCCCAAAGGTGTCATGACGGATATTGATGCAAGAAAGCAAAGAGTGGGTGGAGAAATAATTTGTAAGGTATTTTAATGTCTAAAATTGGTAAAATTAATATTTCAATCCCTGAAAAAGTCAAAGTTGCTTTGGCTGGCAATATGTTGAACATAGAAGGGCCTTCTGGGAAAAAATCAATTAATATTGACTTAGAAGTTTTTAATCTTGATATAAAAGATGGAAAAGAAATATCAATCAAACCAAAAAAAATTGATCAGGAAACCAAACGATTATGGGGTATGAATAGAAGTTTAATTAATAATGCAGTTATTGGCTCAAGCACAGGATATGAGAAGACACTAGAATTGGTAGGTGTTGGATATAGAGCTGCTTTAAAAGGCAATCAACTTAATTTACAATTAGGTTATAGCCATGATATCAATTTTGATATTCCAGAAGGGATTAAAATCAATGTTGAAAAGCAAACAACTCTGAAAATAAGTGGTGCTGATAAACAACAAGTTGGTGCAATTGCATCTAAACTTAAAACTCTGAGAAAAATTGAACCATACAAAGGCAAGGGTGTAAGAGAAAAGGGTCAACATATTTTGAAAAAAGAAGGAAAGAAGAAATAATGAAACTAGATACTAGTAAAAGAAAAAGATTTAGAGTGAGCAATAAGGTTAAAAATGTTGCTTCAAACGACAGATATAGACTAAGTATTTCTAGATCATCAAAGAATATCTCGGCGCAAATAATTGATGATATGAAAAATGTTACTTTATTATCAGCATCATCAATTGAAAAAGATATTAAGTCTGGCGAAAAGGTAAATAAAACTGAATTATCTAAGATTGTAGCCGAAAAGTTAGCAAAAAAAGCACAAGAGAAAAAAATTACTAAGATTTACTTTGATAGAGGTATTTATAAATATCATGGAAGAGTGAAGGTTTTTGCTGAAACTCTACGTAAAAATGGAATGGAATTTTAATATGGATAATAATAAAGATAAAAAAACTGACGATATTTTAGAAAAATTAGTTCACATTAACCGTATAACAAAAGTAGTAAAAGGTGGACGTAGATTTGGTTTTTCAGCACTAGTTGTTGTTGGAAACCAGTCCGGTAAAATTGGAATAGCTCACGCTAAAGCAAAACAAGTGCCAGATGCAATAAAAAAAGCGAATGAAATGGCACGAAGAAAGCTTATTCATATACCTCTTCGAGAAGGTAGAACTATTCATCATGATGTTAAAGCTAAAGATGGATCTGGCAGAATTGTATTAAGAGCAGCCTCTAAAGGAACAGGAATTATAGCTGGAGGCCCTGTTCGAGCTGTGTGTGAGGTTTTAGGAGTAAAAGATATTGTTGCAAAATCAATGGGTACATCAAATGCCCATAATGTGATTAGGGCTACAATGAAAGCACTGTTGAAACAAAATTCGCCAAAACAAATATCTTCAATAAGAAATAAAAAGATTTCTGAGATAATAGAAAAAAGAGGATAATGATTAAATTAAATAATAGAAATAAGATTAATAAAAGTAAACTTAGAGTTGGCAGAGGTATCGGTTCTGGAAAGGGCAAAACATCTGGAAGAGGTGTAAAAGGTCAAAAATCCAGATCTGGTGTAGCGATTAAGAGTTTTGAGGGTGGACAAATGCCACTATACAGAAGACTTCCAAAAAGAGGGTTCAACCCTATTAATAAAAAAACGATTGCTATTTTAAATCTAGACAAAATCCAATCTTATATTGATAAAAAAAATATTAAAACTACAGACACCCTGAATTCAAATTTACTAAAAAAACTAAAATTAATAGATCAAAATTCAATTAAATTAAAAATTTTAGGTTCCGGAGCCATTAAAGATAAAATTAATATTGAAGCAGATCTTGCATCAAAGTCTGCTGTTGAAAAACTTGAGAAAATTGGTGGTTCAATACAATTAAAAAAATAGTTTAATTTAATGAGCGCATCATCATCAAATACTGATTTAAGAAATAGAATAATATTTACCCTTGCAATTTTAGTGGTCTATAGATTTGGTACTTTTGTCCCTTTACCTGGGATAGACCCTGAACAACTCAAAATAATGATGGAAGGAAATCAAAAAGGTTTATTAGGAATGTTTAATGTTTTTGCTGGTGGTGCAGTGAGTAGAATGGCTATTTTTGCATTAGGAATCATGCCATATATTTCCTCATCAATTATTGTCCAACTATTAACAGGTGTTTCTGATTATTTCAAAAATTTAAAATCACAAGGAGAAACTGGTAGAGCAAAAATTACTCAGATAACTCGTTATGGAACTGTTTTACTTGCAACAGTTCAAGGTTATGGATTAGCAGTAGGTCTAGAGTCCTCAGCTGGGTTAGTAATTAATCCTGGTATTTTTTTTAAGATTTCAACTGTTACCACAATTGTCTCTGGGACTATTTTTTTAATGTGGTTAGGAGAACAGATTACTCAAAGAGGAATTGGTAATGGTATATCTCTTATTATTTTCGCTGGTATTGTTGCGGAAATTCCAAGAGCTTTAGTTACCACTTTCGAACTTGGTAGAACAGGAGCAGTCTCTACATTAATGATCTTAGCTTTATTTGTTTTGTTAATCTTAACAATTTTATTTATTGTTTTTATGGAAAGAGCTTTAAGAAAAATACTAATAAATTACCCTAAAAGACAAGTTGGTAATAAAATGTATGGAGGAGAGTCATCTCATTTGCCACTCAAGATTAATCAAGCTGGAGTAATTCCTGCAATCTTCGCTTCGGCATTATTATTATTACCAGTAACTTTTTCAAATTTTAATTTTTCTGATAATGAAACTTTTTTAAATATAAGTTCATATTTTACTCAAGGACAACCTTTGTATATGTTGCTTTATGCGTCAGGAATAATATTTTTTACCTTTTTTTATACATCGATAACTTTTAATCCAACAGAAACAGCTGACAATTTGAGAAAATATGGTGGTTTTGTACCCGGGATAAGACCTGGAGAAAGCACAGCAATTTATATCGATAATATTTTAACAAAGTTGACAACAATAGGTGCTTTATATTTAACTTTAGTTTGTTTAATGCCTGAGTTTTTAATTGCTAATTATCCAATTCCTTTCTATCTGGGAGGCACATCAATTTTAATTGTAGTTGTTGTTGCAATTGATACTGTTACACAAATACAAACAAGATTAATGAGTTCCCAATACGAACAGTTGATTAAAAAAACAAAATTCGGAAGATAATTCGTGAATATAATCCTATTTGGACCTCCCGGTGCTGGAAAAGGAACACAAGCAAAATATTTAGTTAAAAAGATAAATGGTTTTCAAGTTTCAACAGGCGATATGTTAAGGGATGAAATAAAGAAAAATTCTGAAATAGGAAAAAAAATAATCAATGACATGAATGATGGTAAATTTGTAAGTGATGAAATTGTTAATGAATTGATTAAAAAAGTTATTTTTGATGAAAAATATAAAAATAAACTTATTTTTGATGGATATCCTAGATCATTGGAACAAGCTAAAAATTTAGAAACTATTTTAGAAAGTTCAAATCAAAAGATTGATTATATTTTTTTTCTTAATGTCGAAAAAGAAGTAATAATTAAACGAGTTCAAAAAAGAAAAACTTTAGAAAAAAGATCAGATGATGACTCAAATATTATTCTAAAAAGATATGATACCTATATGGATATGACACGCCCCGTTTTAGATTTCTATTCCAAAAATTCAAACTTTTATGAAATAGATGGTGCGCTTAAAATCGAACAAATAACCGCTAAAATAGATGCTTTTCTTAATGTTTAAGACGTTGACTTTGAAAGAACTTCTTATATAAAAGGCTAAATTTATCTCAAAATTTATGGCTCGTATTGCAGGAATAAATATCCCCCAGAATAAATTAGTTCAAGTAGGGCTAACTTATATTTATGGTATTGGTGATAAATTTTCAAAGCAAATTTGTACATCATTAGCAATCCCTAAAGAAAAAAGAGTAAATCAACTTACTGATGATGAAATTTTGAAAATAAGAGAATACATTGATCAAAATTTTAAAGTTGAAGGAGATCTTAGAAGAGATTATTCACTGAGCATAAAAAGATTAATTGATTTAGCTTGCTATAGAGGTTCGAGACATAGAAAAAAATTACCTGTAAGAGGTCAAAGAACTAGATGTAATGCTCGAACGAGAAAAGGAAAAGCTATTGCGATAGCTGGAAAAAAATTAACACCACTTAAGAAATAAGCATGGCAAAAGCAGAAAAAAAAGATAATAAAGAACTGAGTCAAGATAAGTCGCCAAAAAAAGCTGTCAAAAGTTCTTATTCAAAAAAAAAGAAAACTAAAAAAAATATCTTAAATGGAATTGCATATGTTCAATCAACTTTTAATAATACAATTATTTCAATCGCTGACACTAATGGAAACGTAATTTCATGGGCATCAGCTGGACAAAAAGGTTTTAAAGGTTCTAGAAAATCAACTCCATATGCAGCACAAATAGCTGCTGATGCTGCTGCATCTAAAGCCTTAGAGTTTGGCATGAAAACTTTATCTGTGGAAGTTAAGGGTCCTGGTTCAGGCAGAGAAACAGCATTAAGAGCGCTACAAGCGAGAGGATTTAGAATTTTATCAATTAAAGATACAACACCGATGCCACATAATGGTACTAGGCCACCAAAAAAAAGGAGAGTTTAATGGATGTAGAAAATGTAAATGTAAAAAATTGGAAATCATTAATCAAACCTGCGAAACTTGATGTTAAAATAAGTGATGATTTAACTCACGCTACAATCATCGCTGAACCATTAGAAAAAGGTTATGGTTTAACACTTGGTAATTCACTTAGAAGAATTTTATTATCCTCAATCAGAGGAGCAGCAGTAACCTCAATTCAAATTGATGGTGTACTTCATGAGTTTACATCTATTAAAGGTGTAAGAGAAGATGTTACTGATATTGTATTAAATGTTAAATCTCTGGCATTAAAATGTGCTGCTGAGGGAACAAAAAAACTAGTATTAGATGCCAAAGGACCTGGTGAAATAAAAGCATCTGACATCGCATCAGTTCCTGATGTTGAAATTTTGAATCCTGACTTAGTTATTTGTAATTTAGATGAAAATACTCACTTCCATATGGAAATGAATGTTAATACTGGAAAAGGTTATGTTCCAGCTGATTTAAATAAACCTGAGGAACCACCTTTAGGTTTAATTGCAATTGACTCATTATATAGTCCCGTTAAAAAAGTTTCTTATTCAGTAAGTACCGCAAGAGAAGGTAAGGCTTTAGATTACGATAAATTAACGATGGAAGTTGAGACAAACGGGTCAATTTCTGCTGAAGATGCAGTTGCTTATTCTGCTAGAATTTTTCAAGATCAATTAAAAATGTTTATTAATTTTGATGAACCTGTGGAAGCTCCAGTTAAAGAAGTTTCAACAGAGCCTGAATTTAATAAAAATTTATTAAGAAAAGTAGACGAGCTTGAATTATCTGTTAGATCAATGAATTGTCTTAAAAATGATAATATAATTTATATTGGTGATTTAGTTCAAAAATCTGAGGGCGAGATGTTAAGAACCCCAAATTTTGGAAGAAAATCATTAAATGAAATTAAAGAAGTTTTAACTGGTATGTCACTTTATTTAGGGATGGAAATTCCAAATTGGCCACCAGATAATATCGCAGAAATGTCTAAAAAATTAGAGGAAAGTATCTAATGAGACATGGAATGGCAAATAAGAAGTTAAACAGAACTTCTGAACACCGAAAAGCGCTTCTTAAGAATATGCTTAATTCCTTAATAAAGTATGAGCAAATTAAAACAACTTTACCAAAAGCAAAATTTTTGAAGCCACAGGCTGATAAAATAATCACATTAGGTAAAAAAGATAGTTTGCATAATACTAAAATTTTGATTTCTCAATTGCAGGATATTAAGTCAGCCAATAAAGTAAAAAAAACCTTATCTAAAAGATACGAAAAAAGAGCTGGTGGTTATACAAGAATTATTAAAGCAGGTTTTAGATACGGAGATAATGCGCCTATGGCTATAATTGAATTTGTTGATAGAGACGCTCAAGCCAAAAAAGTTGATAAAAAAAAGAAAGATCCAGCAAAAGAAGTTGAAAAAAAAGAAGATAAGAAAGCTGCCACAGCATAAATAAAAGCCTTAAATATTAATGATTAGAAGTTTTATCGTTGAGTCAACGTTTAATAACATGCGTATTGATAGATGGTTAAGAAATAAATTAGGAAAAGTACCGCAAAGTCTTATTGAAAAGAGTTTAAGGTTAGGAAAAATTAAAATAAACAAAAAAAAGATTAAAAGCTCTTTTAAGATTAAAACAAATGATAAAATAGAACTCTTCAATTTTGATTTTAAAGAAAAAATTAAACACGATAAAAAACAATTCAATCCATCCATTGAGGTAATAAAATCCAACGAAGATCTGATCATAGATAACAATGAAGATTTTATAGTTTTAAATAAAAGTGCAGGAATATCAGTTCAAGGTGGAACAAAGTCAAAAAAAAATCTAGTAGATATATTTGCAAAAAGTGAAATATTTCAAGGAACAAAACCATTCTCTGTTCATAGATTAGACAAAGATACTTCAGGTGTTTTTATTATTGCGAAAAATAGACAAACAGCCCAACTATTGACCACTCTATTTAGATTAAGAAAAGTGCACAAAACTTATTTAGCAATATGTAACGGAGAAATTGAAAAAGATTCAGGTGAATGGAATGATAATTTGATTAGGTACGACAATGGAAAAAAGATTACAGAAAAAGCTAAAACAATTTTTAAAGTGATAGATAAAAATACCAATGCAAGTTTAGTAGAAATGAAGCCAATCACTGGAAGAAAACATCAATTGCGAAAACAATTGTTTAACATAGGACATTCAATTTTTGGTGATAAAAAATATAATTCATCTGTTTCTTCGAAGGGTATAAATAAAGATTTAATGCTTCATTCCTATCAAATAAAATTTATGATTAATGAAAAAAAATATACTTACAAAGCCTTATTACCAGATTATTTTAATAAGTTGTTGAAGACTAAAAGATTAAATTTTTCAAATTAGTTTTAAATATTTCTATTAGCTTATTTTTTAATTCGTCATAATTTTGATCTTTAATTTGTTTGAGATTAGTAATACCTTTATCCTTAATCCCACAAGGAATAATCGCATCATATTTTTTTAAATCGTTATTAATATTGATAGAAAAACCATGATAGGCTATCCATTTACTTACTCTAACTCCAATTGCAGCAACTTTTTTTATAGTTGAATTATCATTATACCAAATGCCAATATTTTCTTTATCAGCGAAAGTTTCAATGTCATAGAGTTTCAGGGTTTCAATAATTGATTTTTCAATTACTGATATGAACTTTCTAATATCTTTTTTACCTTTTTTTAAATCAATTACAAAATAACAAATTAGTTGACCTGGTCCATGATAAGTTATTTTGCCACCTCTATTAGTTTTTATAATATTTATAGATTTATCTATTATCTCATTTTCATTATAGCTTGTTCCTGATGTATAGATATGATCGTGTTCTAAAACCCAAATCAAATCATCTACTTTTTTTAGATCGATATCTTTAAGTCGATCTTCCATAAAAGATATCGCTTCTTTGTATTTTACTGGATTTTGGGACTTTTTAATTTCTATAGTCATTTAAAAATTGTATTCTTTTTATTTTGTATTAAAAGATCCGTCTAAATAATAGGTGTATTTATGACTTTAATAAAAAAAATTAAAGATAAAAAAGTAAATTTTGAATTTAATAAGGAATATATAAAAGTTGTAACAGACAAAATTACCTCAAATGATGCATCTTTTATAACTAGATCTTTTGAGGAAATGCATCCCGCTGATGCTGCTGATATTATTGAGCATTTAAGTGAAAATGACAGAGAAAGTTTAATAAAATTAAATAATTTTAAGATTGATCCAGAAGTATTTGTTGAATTAAACGAGTCTGTTCAATCAGAAATCATTAAATATCTTTCCTCTGATGCAATTGTTAGGATTTTAAAAAATTTAGAATCTGATGACGCCATAGCTATTTTAGAGAATGTTGAAGAAAAAGATAAAAATTCAATATTAAGTTTATTACCCCCAAAAGATCGATTTGCTTTATTAGAAGGTCTTAGTTATCCAGAGGATAGTGCTGCTAGGATAATGCAAAGAGAATTTACAGCAATCCCAAGTAACTGGTCGGTAGGACAAACTATTGATTATTTAAGAGAGAATAAAGACTTACCAGAAGAATTTTTAGAAATTTACATTGTTGATGAAAATTTTAAACCTATTGGTGCTGTACCATCCTCTAAAGTATTAAGAACACCTAGAGAATCAAAAATGTCCTCAATTATGGATGATTCAATTTTTTTAGTTCCAGTAGATATGGATAGAGAAGAAGTTGGTAATTCATTTGAAAATTACAATTTAAACTCAGCTTGTGTTGTAGATAAGAATAATAAACTTGTAGGAATGATAACTTCCGATGATGTATTAACAGTTTTAAAAGAAGAAGCTGAGGAAGATGCTTTAAGATTAGCTGGTGTTGGTGACGAAGAAATTACAGATGGTGTTATCACAAAAACCAAAAGACGATTTAACTGGTTACTTTTAAATTTATTCACAGCATTTCTGGCTACTTATTGTATTAGTTTGTTTGGTGCAACAATTGAACAAATGGTTGTCTTGGCATTTTTAATGCCAATAGTTGCATCGATGGGTGGTAATGCAGGTATGCAAACTTTAGCAGTCACTGTTAGAACTTTAGCAACAAATGATTTAACAAAAAATAACTTTAATCAAAACATCATTAAGGAATTTAATATTGGTATTCTAAATGGAATAATTTTTGCTGTTATAAGTTCTTTTATCGTCCAAGTCTGGTTTCAAGATTACCAATTATCATTAATAATATCGATCTCAATGATTTTGACAATGGTAGTGGCAGGTTTATTTGGAATACTTGTTCCAGTTACTTTAAAAAAAATGAAAATTGATCCAGCAATTGCCTCTAGTGTTTTCGTCACAACAATAACTGATGTAATAGGTTTTGTTTCTTTTTTAGGTGTTGGGGCTTATTTTTTATAGAATTTTAAAAATTATCAATCAACCTTACATTATTAATATAAAAAGATACGAAAATTTTTGAATTTTTTAATTTATTAGAAATTTTAAGATTTTTAATATTTCTTAATTCGAGATATTCAATCTTAACATTTTGTAATCTATTAATTTCATTTCCAGTTTTATTAAGTGCTTTTTTAATATTTGATCGCATATGTAACTTTCTTTTAAGTTTCATAATATTAGTAATTAATTTTGCAGCCAAATTTTTTTCACGTTTTTGTAATAATGAATTTCTGGAAGATAATGCTAATTTGTTTCTTTCTCTAATTGTTCTACATTCTATCATTTTTGAAGAGTATTTTCTTAAATATTTTTTTAAAAGATATAATTGTTGAAAATCTTTTTCTCCCATAAAAATTTTTTGAGGTTTGATGTTTTCAATTAGCCGTTCCATTACATCAATTACACCCTCGAAATGTCCTTTTCTGTACTTAGCACATAATATCTTGTCTTTTTTTGAAATTATAATCTTAGAGGATCTCTTTACTCTATAAATTTCCTTAACAGTTGGTAAATATACATAATTAACTTTAAGTCTTTTCAAAATCGATAAGTCCTTCTTTCTATTTCTTGGATATTTCTTAAAATCATTTTTATTATTAAATTGTTTTGGATTTACAAATATACTTACAATAGTTTTATTACATTTTTTTTTGGATTGTTTAATTAACGATATATGGCCTTTATGAAGACTTCCCATGGTAGGTACAAAACCTAGATTAGACACATTTTCTAATGCCTCATTTAAATCATTATTATTTAATAAAATTTTCATTTGTATAAAACTTTTTAATAAGTAAAACATTTGAATGATTAAACAAGCAATTATTCCTTTAGCTGGTTTGGGTACACGTTTACTTCCATTAACCAGTGTATTTCCAAAAGAACTTTTACCTATTAATGGCAAACCAGGAATTGAATACATTCTAGATGAATGCATTGATGCAGGTATTAAAGAGATTATTTTTATAATTTCAAATAAGAAGAAAATGATAAAGACTTATTTTTATAATGATAATTTTTATAAAAAAATTATTAAAAAAAAGAAAGATAAAAGAATTAAGGATGAATACAAAAAAATTTTAAGATATAAAAAAATGATAAAATTTGTTTATCAAAACAAACCACTTGGCACTGGAGATGCCGTTTTAAAAACAAAAAAATTCATAAAAAATAATTTTTTTTTAATGTTGTTACCAGATGATCTTATTATTAAAAGAAATTGTTCTAAATCAATGATAAAGATTCATAAAAAATACAACGCGTCAGTTATGGCTAGCATGAATGTTAAAAAAGATAATGTTTCAAGATGGGGAATTTATAAGTTACAAACTAAAATAAATAAGAATAATTATTTGATTTCAGATGTAATTGAAAAACCTTCTGTAAAAAAAGCACCATCTAGTAAAGCAGTGATTGGAAGATATATTTTACCTAGAGAAATTTTTTCAAAATTACTCAAACAAAAACCAGGTAAAGGAGGAGAGATACATATTACAGATGCTATCCAAACATTAATTCAAA
Source organism: uncultured Pelagibacteraceae bacterium (assembly GCA_902550615.1). Lineage (GTDB taxonomy): Bacteria > Pseudomonadota > Alphaproteobacteria > Pelagibacterales > Pelagibacteraceae > Pelagibacter. Next base: position 79,348 of record CACDAB010000001.1, read on the forward strand.
ATGATAAAAAATTTATTGCTCATAATTTTTCTGGAAAATATCTTGATTGTGGAAGCATGAGTGGTTACATCAAATCAACTTTAGAAATAGCTAAATCATGAAATTGTGTATGATTGGTACTGGTTATGTAGGTTTAGTAAGCGGAGTATGTTTTGCTGATTTAGGAAATGATGTAATTTGTGTAGATAATAATATTGACAAAATAAATTTACTAAAAAAAGGAAAGATTCCAATTTATGAACCTGGTTTATCAGAATTAGTAATAAAGAATTTTAAGAATAAAAAATTAAATTTTTCTACAGATTTAAAAAAATCAATTAAAGACTCAGACATAATTTTCATTTGTGTTGGTACACCAACAAAAAAAGGTGGGAGTTCAGCAGATTTAAGTCAAATTTACAAAGTTTCTAAAGAAATAAGTTCTTCAATTAATAAATTTAAAATTATCATAACAAAATCAACAGTCCCCGTGACGACAGGAGATGAAATTGAAAAAATATTATCTAAAAAAAATAGTAAAAAGAAATTTTCTGTTGTTTCAAATCCTGAATTTCTAAGAGAAGGAGAAGCAATAAGAGATTTTGTTTATCCTGATCGTGTCGTTATCGGAACTAATGATAAAAAAGCAGGTAGAATTTTAAAAAATCTTTATAGCCCACTTATTTCTAAGGGTGCTTCTTATTTACAAACTTCTAGAAGAGCCGCAGAATTGATTAAATATGCCTCTAATGCTTTTTTGGCAACAAAGATTACTTTTATAAATGAAATAGCTAATTTATGTGAAAAAACTAACATTAATGTTGAGGATATATCAATAGGTATGGGATTGGATAAAAGAATAGGCAGTCGATTTCTTAGAGCAGGACCTGCTTATGGTGGATCTTGTTTTCCTAAAGATACAAAAGCCATTATTACAACAGCAGATAAATTTCAAACAAATTTATCAGTGGTTAAATCAGTGATTAAATCAAATGAAAATAGATCTAAAATTTTACTAGATAGAATTTATAGAATCCTAAATAGAAAAATTAAAAATAAAATAATTACTTTTTTAGGTGTTACATTTAAAGCTAATACAGATGATATGAGAGATTCCTCAAGTTTAAAAATGATACCATGGTTATCAAAAAAAGGAGCAACTATAAAATATTTTGATCCAACTGGTTATAAAACTGAATTTATGAAGTTTAAAAATGTAATTAATAAGACTTCAATAAAAGATGCTGTTCATGGGGCTGATCTTGTAATTATTCATACTGAATGGAATGATTTTAAATCAATTAATTTTAAAAGTTTAGTTAAAGGTAAGAAGTTCATGATTTTTGATATGAGAAATATATATTCTTCATCAAAGATTAAAGACCAAGGATTTAAATATTACAGCGTTGGAAAGTAGTAATCTAATTTAACTCAAATATTGCATCTACTTCAACAGAAACACCTAATGGTAAACTATTTGTGCTTACAGCAGCTCTAGTATGCATACCTGCGTCTCCAAAAATTGAAGCTATCAAATCAGATGCGCCATTTAATACTTTAGGTTGATCAATAAAGTCATCTGTTGAATTTACAAATCCTGTTAATTTCACACATGATTTTATTTTTGATAAATCATTGTCGCAGGCTTTTTTAACTTGGGCAATAATACTTAAAGCGCATCTCTTAGCAGCATTGTAACCAGCCGTGACATCTAATTCTTTACCAACTTTTCCTTTAATTAATTCACCATTATCATCAATAGAAATTTGTCCTGATATGAATAACATTTTTCCTGTAATTTTTGTTGCAACATAATTACCAACTGGTGCTTTCGCTTCAGGAAGCTTTATATTAAGTTCTTTAATTTTATCTTCAAAGTTCATAATCAATTAATTTTTTTTGATTTTAGTTTTAACTTTATTAAATATTTTCTTTGTACCTTCTTTAATTTGATTTGTTTTTTTTATAGACCCTTCTTTAACTTGATCTTTCTTTTTGACAGCACCTTCTTTAATATTTTTGGCTGTACATGCGAAATACTCTTTCGAAAGTTTTTTCATCCCAGAACATTTATGGTCATCAGCAATTAGAATATTTGTTGAAAATAAATAAAATATTGAAATTATAAATATTTTTTTCATTTTTTTTTCTTACTTTTTGATTTTTTACTCTTATCGTATTCTTTTCTTTTCTCAATCAATATTAAAGCTTCTTCCATCGTTAATTCAGTGGGGTCTTTTTCCTCAGGAATAGTTGCATTGAGTGATTTATACTTTATATAAGGCCCATACTGACCCTTCATGACTCTAACAGGTTTTTTATCTTCAGGATGTTCTCCCAAATCTTTTATCATAGAAGAGGACATTCGACCAGGTTTAGCCTCAGCTATTAATGTTATTGCTCTATTTAAACCTATGGAAAATATTTCCTCTACATTTTCTATTCTTGCTGATTTATTTTCACATTTTAAGTAAGGACCAAATCTTCCAACGTTTAATGTAATGTCTTTTTGATTATCTGGATTTATTCCCAAAGATTTAGGTAGCGAACATAAAAATTGAGCTTTTTCCAAATTAATACTCTCTAATTCTAATCCTTTTGGTATTGAAACATTTTTTAAAAGTTCATTTACATCTGACTTTAATTTTTTAGTTTTTTTCTTTTTCTTACTATTTTTTTCAACTTCTAAATCAGAGAGGATTTTCTCGTATTGAAGGTAGGGGCCAAATCTACCATTTTTTAAATATATATCATTTCCATTTTCATGTTTTCCTATAAATTTTGGTTCAGCTAATTGTGCTTGAGCAGCAGCTTTTGCTTTAGACAAGGGTCGTGTAAATTTACATTCTGGATAATTTGAACACCCTATAAAAGCACCACCTCTGAAACTATTCTTTAAACTAAGTGTTCCAGAACTACATAATTGACATTTTCTTACTACATTACCTTCATTATCTTTATCAAAAATTAATTCACCTAGACTATCATTGAGTAAATCCAACACCTCTCTAGTTCTTTTTTCTTTCACTTCCGAAACATTATTATTGAAGTCTTTCCAAAAAAGTTCCAAAACTTTAATCCAACTTTCTTTGCCAGTAGTGATCTCATCAAGTTGATCTTCTAATCCTGCTGTAAAGTTGTAATCTACATATTTTGAGAATAATTTTTCTAAAAAGGCTGAAATTAATTTACCTCTATCTGTAGGAAAAAATCTTTTATTTAATATCTCTGCATAACCTCGATTGGCAATAGTAGAAATAATACTTGCATACGTAGAAGGCCTCCCGATACCAAGCTCTTCAAGCTTTTTAACTAAACTAGCCTCGGAATATCTTGGTGGTGGTTGTGTATAATGCTGTTCATCTATTAGCGCCTCAATATTAATAGGTCCTTTAGACACAGCAGGTAAAATAGTTTCATCATCATCTTTGCTTTGATTATTATAAATCTTTAAGAAACCATCAAATTTTAAAACTGATCCACTAGCTTTACAAATTGTATCATTATTATCTGACGCTATGGTGATAGTATTTCTATCAAATTTGGCTGACTCCATCTGAGAAGATAAAGCTCTACTCCAGATAAGATCATAAAGTTTATTTTGATCTGTACTTAAATATTTTTTAACACTTTGAGGAGTTCTAATAATATCAGTAGGTCTGATTGCTTCGTGAGCTTCTTGTGCATTTTTAGCTTTTTTACCTGAATAATTCAAAACATCTTTAGGCAAGTATTCATTACCAATTTCTTTTTGGATATAGTTTCTGAAACTTGTAACAGCATCTTTAGATAAATTAGTTCCATCTGTTCTCATATAAGTAATTAAGCCAATTGTTTCACCCTCTATCTCTATACCTTGATAAAGTTTTTGGGCAATTTGCATTGTTCTAGATGCACCAAAACCTAGTCGACTCGATGCGGTTTGTTGAAGAGTAGAAGTCGTAAATGGTCCAGAGGGATTACGATTCACTATTTTGCTAGAAATATCGGTTACACTAAATTTTTTTTTATTAATACTTGATATGGCTTTATTTATCTCTTCTTTATTTCTAAATGAAAATTTTTCAATTTTATTGTTGTCAAGCTGACTAATACTGGCAGTGAAATTCTGATTTAAAGTATCAGCAAATTTAATACTTAAAGTCCAAAATTCCTCAGGTTTAAAAGATTCGATTGCATGTTCTCTCTCAGTAATTAATTTTAGAGCAACAGATTGAACTCTTCCTGCAGATTTTGAACCTGGAAGTTTCGTCCAGAGGATCGGGGATATATTAAAACCAACCAAGTAGTCTAAGGCTCTTCTAGCCATATACGCATCGACTAGTAATGGCTCAATTTGCCTAGGATTTTCAATTCCTTGAATAACAGCTTTTTTGGTTATTTCATTAAATACAACTCGTTCAATTTCTTTATCTTTTAAAAGTTTTTTTTCATTCAAATATTCTTTGACATGCCAAGCAATGGCTTCACCTTCACGATCAGGGTCAGTTGCTAATATAATTTTAGATGAGTCTTTAGCCGCATCAGTTATTTCTTTTAAATATTTTTTTGAAAAACTATCAACTTCCCATTCCATTTTAAAATCTTGATCTGGATTGACAGAACCATTTTTTGACGGCAAATCTCTTATATGACCATAACTTGCTAAAACTTTATAATTATCACCTAGGTATTTATTAATAGTTTTTGCTTTAGCAGGACTTTCTACAATGACCAAATTCATAAACTACAAACTACCCAAAAGCTTTAGATAGTCAATTTAATAAATTTTTGTCTTAGTTTCTTCTTTATTTATCAATCTTTTAATATTTTCTCTGTGAGTAAAAAAAATCAAGATAAACATGATCGTAAAAAAAATTGCTTGATTAAACTGACTAAAGATTAATAGATAGATTGGTATAGATATCGAAGCCACTAAAGATGATAGAGATGAAAATTTAGAAATGAAAAAAGTTACAAACCAACATACAGAAAATATAATTCCAAAATATAAATTTATAGCAAATAAAATACCGACATAGGTAGCAACACCTTTGCCACCTTTAAACCTAAGCCAAATTGGAAATACATGACCTAAAAAGGCACATAAAGATGCAATATATAAAAAATCTTGGTAGAAAATTTTTACATAAATAACTGGAATAATTGCTTTTAAAATATCTAATACTAAAGTGAAATAACCAATACTTTTATTTCCAGTTCTCAAAGCATTGGTAGCTCCAATATTACCGGATCCGATTTCTCTTATATCTTTTTTTAAAAATATCTTTGTAAGTATATATCCAAAAGGTATTGAGCCCATGAGGTAGGAAATGATACCTATCAAAAAAATATCCATACTAAAGCTTAAATAATTCTTTTCCTTTTACAAATGTATTCGTGACCTTACCTTGGAGTTTTTTGTCTTCAATTGAAGTATTTTTTGATTTTGAAACCAATTTTTCTTTTTTTACAATCCATGGTTTACTTATATCTACAACACAAAAATCTGCATCATTGCCAATGGAGAGGTTACCTTTATCTATTTTGAGAATTTTTGCAGGATTTGAACTAAGCGCTTTAATTAATGTTTCTAATTTTAAAGATCCATTATGATACAACTCTAAACTTAAAGATAATAGAGTTTCTATACCTGATGCACCTGTTGCAGCTTGAGAAAATGTTAATCTCTTTGACTCTTCATCTTCAGGTTTGTGATCTGAAACAATCACATCTATTAATCCATCCTTTAATCCTTCTACTAGAGCAATTCTATCTTCCTCACGCCTCAAAGGCGGAGATAGTTTTAAAAAAGTTCTAAAATCACCAATATCATTTTCATTTAAAGAGAGATTATTTATCGAAACACCGGATGTGAATTTTACGATTTCTTTCCTATGTTTGATTACCTCAATAGATTTTTGCGATGATAATTGAGAAATATGATATCTACATTTTACTCTTTCAAGTAAAGTAAGATCTCTTTCAATCAAAATTCTTTCTGCGATCTCAGGAATACCTGATAATCCTAATTTAGATGCGATAATGCCTGAATTTATCATCCCATTTTTTGCAAGTTCATAATCTTCTGCATGTTGCATTATTAAACAGCCAATATCTTTTGCAGAATTCATTATCCGAGACATTAATCTGGGATTTTGAATAGTTTTAATGCCATCAGTAAATGCTATTATACCTTTACTTTGGAGAAGACCAAATTCTGTCATATTGTTTCCTTCAGTATTTTTTGTAAGTGATGCACACGGAAAAATGTTTATTCTAGATTTATCTCTTCCTCTTCTTTTTAGAAAATCGACTATTGATACGTTGTCTATTATCGGATCAGTATTTGGCATTGTTACCACAGAAGTTACGCCACCAGCTAAAGCAGCATTACTTAAGGTTCTAAAATTTTCTTTATATTCATAGCCTGGTTCACCTACAAATACTCTCATGTCAACTAAACCTGGAAATATATATTTTCCCTTTAAGTCAATTGGTTTTTCTCTTGAAGGAAGATTATTTGTATTAACCTTTTTTCCTACCGCTTCTATCTTTCCTTCTTCAGAGATTATAAGACCACCAGTCTCGTTAATTGAATTGTGTGGGTCAATTATATTTGCGTTTATAAAATATTGTTTTTTCATTTAAGTACAAAAAATCTTTAAACAGGCCATTCTTACAGCAACTCCTAGTTCTACTTGTTCTTTAATTACACTTTTATTGATATCATCAGCTAAATTAGTATCTATCTCGATACCTCTATTCATTGGACCAGGGTGCATGATTAATGCATCAGCTTTTGCATATTCTAATTTATCTGGTGTAAGGCCATAATATTCATAATACTCTCTGTTAGATGAAAGAAAGGAACTTGTCATTCTTTCATTTTGTAATCTTAACATCATTACAATATCACAATCTTTTAATCCTTTTTTCATATCGGTGAATGTATTTACACCAAATTTTTCTATTTCCTTAGGCATCAAATTTGTGGGCGCAATTATATTTACTTCTGCTCCTAACATATTCAATAAATAAATATTAGATCTTGCAACTCTTGAATGCAGGATATCTCCACAGATGGCAATTCTTAAACCTTCAATTTTTTTTTTTCGATTTATAATTGTCAACGCATCTAATAAAGCTTGAGTAGGGTGTTCCCTTCTTCCATCTCCGGCATTTAAAACTGCACAATTAACTTTTTGAGAAAGTAGATTACATGCTCCAGAGTCTTGGTGTCTTATTACAATAATATCAGGATGCATAGCATTTAGTGTCATTGCTGTATCAATAAGAGTTTCACCTTTTTTAATTGCAGAATTACTTATATTCATTGACATCACATCAGCTCCAAGTCTTTTTCCTGCTAATTCAAATGAACTTTGTGTTCTTGTTGAGGGCTCAAAAAATAAATTAATCTGTGTTTTTCCTCTAAGCGCATCAATTTTTTTATTTTTACTTTGGTTTACTTTTATAAAATCGTGAGCTTCATCAAGTATTAGATTAACATCATTTATAGATAAATCTTGGATACCTAACAGATGTTTTTGGGAAATTTTAATAGCTTTATTTGTTTTAATTGCCATTAAAACCAACTCTATAGCTATAAAGTTGTATAATAGCAAGTATTAATTGTTCAAAAAATCTATTGCTCCTTGCAATATAAAAGCAGCAGCATTTTCATCAATTTTTTTTTCTCTTTTACTCACATTAACATCTAATTGACTGGAAAGATTAAATGCACCAACAGTTGATAGTCTCTCATCCCATAAACAAACTGGAATATCAATGTTCTTTTCAATATAAGTGGAAACATCTTTAGCTGATTGAGAAGATTTGCCAGAAGAGCCATCCATATTTAAGGGGTTTCCTATTATGATTCCCTTTATGTTGTTTTCGACGATAATTGATTTAAGTTGATCTATAAGGTTTTGAGAGGATTTTTTTTCTATAGTTATAAATGGTGTGGCAATTAATTGTTTTTCGTCACATATTGAAACTCCTATTCGTTTTGAACCAAGGTCTAAGCCTATCAATCTGCACTTATCTAAGTGATTTTTTTTAAATTCCTCTAACGTGATCATATTGTATATTTTTAACTTAAATGATAGTTTGCGTCATACCTAAATAGCATATGAGTATAGATCTTAAAACAATAAAACACATATCTAAATTATCAAGAATTTCTGTTGATGAAAAAAGGGCAGAAAAATTAGCTGATGATTTGAATTCAATTTTTGAATTTATTGAAAAGCTCAATGAATTAAAAACGGATGATGTAAAACCATTAACATCAATAGCTGAAACAACTTTAAAATTCAGATCTGATAAGATCAAAAGTAAAAATATTAGAGAACAAATAATCAAAAATTCTCCTGAAAATAACGAGGATTATTTTGTTGTACCAAAGGTAATTGAATAATGTCAGAAATTACAAAACAACCCTTAACAGAATTAGTAGAGAATATTAAAAATAAGAAACTTTCTTCAACAGATGTGACCCAAGCATTTATTCAAAGGTCTGAAAAGTCTAGTGAGTTAAATGCTTATATCACAGATGATTTTACATCGGCTTTAGATAAAGCAAAAAAGTTTGATCAGAACCCAAATTTAGATTTAAAATTACCTGGTATACCTATTGCAGTTAAAGATTTGTTTTGTACCAAAAATGTTAAAACAACTGCTGGTAGTAAAATTTTGAATAATTTTGTTCCAACTTATGAGTCTACTGTTACTGAAAATATTTGGAATGAAGGTGCAATACTTCTGGGTAAATTAAATTGTGATGAGTTTGCAATGGGTTCATCTAATGAGACAAGTCATTTTGGAAACGTACAAAATCCTATTGATAAGAATTTAGTCCCCGGTGGATCATCAGGTGGTTCAGCATCAGCAGTTGCTGGACAATTAACTCCAATCACAATTGGTACTGATACTGGAGGATCGATTAGACAACCTGCTTCATTTACTGGAATTGTAGGTTTAAAACCAACATACGGAAGTTGCTCACGATATGGGATAGTTGCATTTGCTTCCTCATTAGATCAAGCAGGACCAATGGCCCAAAATGTAAAAGATTGTGCTTTATTACAAGAAGTAATCAGCACATATGATTCAAAAGATTCTACTTCAATCAATTTCAAAAGAAATCATTATAGCAAAGAACTTACAAAAAATATAAAAGGAAAAAAAATTGGAATTCCAAAAGAATACAGAGTTGATGGTATGCCTAAAGAAATTGAGGATCTTTGGCAAAAAGGTATTCAATACGCAAAAGATTGTGGTGCTGAAACAATTGACATATCACTGCCACATACAAGTTATGCTTTACCAACTTATTATATTGTTGCTCCAGCAGAGGCATCTTCTAATTTAGCAAGATATGATGGTGTAAAGTATGGATATAGAGCTAAAGGTGAAAATTTAATTGATATGTATGAAAAAACTAGATCTGAAGGCTTTGGTGCAGAAGTTCAAAGAAGAATTATGATTGGAACTTATGTATTATCATCTGGTTATTATGATGCATACTATCTAAAAGCTCAAAAAGTGAGAAAACTTATCAAAAATGATTTTGATGAAGCATATAAGAAAGTTGATGCAATTTTAACGCCATCAACTCCTAGCTCAGCTTTTAAAATAGGTGAAAAAACAAATGATCCAGTTTCGATGTATTTAAATGATATATTTACAGTACCAGTTAATTTAGCAGGCTTGCCTGGTATATCAATTCCTGCAGGACACGATACCAAAGGTTATCCTCTAGGGTTACAAATTATCGGTAAAGCCTTTGATGAACAAAATATATTAAACATTGCTTTTGCTATGGAGGAGAAAATAAATTTTAAAAACAAAATTACTGATTGGTGGATTAAGTGAATAAGAAAAACACAGAATATTTGATTAATCGGAAAGATAATCAATATGAAGTTGTAATCGGATTAGAGGTACATGCTCAAGTATTATCTGAGTCAAAACTATTTTCTTCTTCATCAACTAAATTTGGTGCTGAACCAAATACACAAGTAAGCTTAGTTGACGCTGCATTTCCTGGAATGCTACCTGTAATAAATGAATTTTGTATCAAACAGGCTATTAAAACTGGTATTGGTCTTAATGCAAAAATTAATAAACGCTCTGTATTTGATAGAAAAAATTATTTTTATGCTGATTTACCTCAAGGATATCAAATATCACAATTTAAAGATCCAATAGTAGGTGAGGGCAAAGTTATTTTGGATATGCCTAATGGTCAAAAAGAAGTAGGTATAGAAAGATTACATCTAGAACAAGATGCTGGAAAAAGTATTCATGATCTTGACCCACAAAATACGTTTGTAGATTTAAACAGATCAGGGGTAGCTTTGATGGAAATAGTGAGCAAACCTGATCTAAGATCCCCAGATGAGGTTAATGCTTACATTAAGAAATTACGATCTATAATGAGATACCTAGGAACTTGTGATGGAAATATGCAAGAAGGCTCTTTGAGAGCGGATGTGAATGTTTCTGTAAGACCAAAAGGCTCAAAAGAATTCGGCACTCGATGTGAAATTAAAAATGTTAATTCAATTAAGTTTATGCAAATGGCAATAGAATATGAGGCTAATCGGCAAGTTGATTTAATAGAAGAGGGCAAAACTATTGATCAAGAAACAAGACTTTTTGATACGAAAAAAAATGAAACAAGATCAATGAGATCAAAGGAAGATGCTCATGATTATAGATATTTTCCTGACCCTGATTTATTACCTTTGGAGGTATCGGAAAAATTAATTGAAGAACTTAAAAATGATATTCCAGAGCTTCCAGATGATAAAAAGAAAAGATTTATTGAAGAGTTTAAATTGTCTCCTTATGAAGCTAATATTTTAGTGTCTGATATTGATACCGCAAAATACTTTGAAGAAGTTGTAGCTAAAATGGGCAAGAACAAAAATATTAAGTTAGCAGTCAATTGGATTACAGGAGAACTATTTGCTGTTTTAAATAGCAAAGGTTTAGAAATTTCTCGAAGTCCAGTAAGTGCTAAGAACTTCGCCATATTGATAAATCTAATTAAAAATGGAACCATTTCTGGAAAAATAGCAAAAACTGTTTTTGAATTAATGATTGATGGAGATAAAGATCCACAAAAAATTGTTGAAGAAAAAGGATTAAAACAACAAAGTGATCCAAAGGCTTTAGAGGCTTTAATTGATAAAATAATTAATAATAACCGAGAAAAAGCTATTGAATATAAACAAGGTAAAGAAAAATTATTTGGTTTTTTTGTTGGTCAAGCAATGAAGGCATCTGGTGGAAAAGCTAATCCTCAATTGATCAATGAGATCCTGAAGAAAAAATTGTAAGGTTATGGGTTCAGACCTTAATATCACCAAGCATTTACAAGATTACATACTAAAGAATGGTTTGAAACTACATCCAATTCAAAAAGAAATAATAGACTATAACTTATCACTTGGTGATATTAAAAGAATGCAAATATCTATTTCCCAATGTCAATTTTTACATCTGATTATTAAGATTTCCAAAATTACAAAAGTCTTAGAGATAGGAACCTTTACAGGTTTAAGCACGTTGTCTATGGCCTTAGCATTACCAGATGAGGGTAGTATAATTGCTTTAGATAAAAATGAAGAAACAAATAAAATCGCTCAAAATTTTTTTAAAAAAGCTAATCAAAACCACAAAATTAAAACAATAATTAAACCAGCTTTAGAAAGTTTGATAAGTATTAGAAATGAAAAATTTGATTTAGTCTTTATTGATGCTGATAAAATGAATTACCAAAAATATTATGAAATTTCACTAGATCTATTGAATAAGGAGGGTTTAGTAATTATTGATAATGTTTTATGGCATGGAGAAGTTGTTAATAAAGATATTAATGACAAATATACGAAAAGTATCAGAGATTTAAATGATTTTATTTCAAAGGACAGAAGAATTGAAAAGGTTATGGTGCCTTTTGGAGATGGAATGACAGTCTGTAGGAAAATTTAATGTTTACTGTGTTTGGATTTTATAAATTTCAAAAAATAAATAATTTAAAAAAAAATCAAAAAATATTGAATAATCTTTTAGTTAATAAAAACATATATGGATCAATTATTGTATCAGAAGAAGGTTTAAATGGATCTATATCTGGGAAAAATAAAGATATTAAGGCTACAATTATTAGATTAAAAAAAATTTTTGGTATTAAAGATTTTGATAGTTTTAATAATTCAAAAAGTAAATTTAAACCTTTCCACAAATCTAAAGTGAAAATTAAAAAAGAAGTCGTTCCAATGGATCTTAAAATCTCAAATAAAATTAAAAAAAAGAATACTCATATTGAACCAACAAAGTGGAACGAATTAATAAAAGATAAGAAAACTTTTTTATTAGATGCAAGAAAACCTTTTGAGCATAAAGTTGGTTCCTTTAAAAAATCAGTAAATCCAAATATAGACAACTTTAGAGATTTCCCAAAATACTTAAAAAAATTAAAAAAAAATCAACCAATAGCAATGTTTTGCACCGGTGGAATTAGGTGTGAAAAAGCCTCTGTATTTTTAGAAAAAAAAGGTTTTAAAAATATTTATCAATTAAAGGGTGGAATTTTGAATTACTTAAAAAAAATCAAACAAAAAAACAGTTTATGGAAAGGTGAGTGTTTTGTATTTGACAATAGAGTAACTCTAAAACATGGATTGGTAAAAGGAACCTATTCAATTTGTAGTGGATGTAGACAACCAATTTCAACTAAAGATAAAAAATCTAAAAGATATGAGGAGGGTGTAACTTGTCCCAATTGTATTGATAAACTCTCAAATAACCAAAAATCTCGTTTTAGAATGAGACAAAGTCAGATATACAAAGCAAAGCAATCTGGAAAAAAATATATTTTTCAAAAAGAATTTAAATAAGGATAATTTTGTCTAAATCAATAAAATTAACAAAAGATCCAATCTGGACACTATTGAGAAGAGTTACGATACCTGCAAGTGTAGGCTCATTATTTCAAACATTTTATAATTTAGTTGATACTTGGTTTGCAGGTAGAATCTCTGCAGAAGCAATAGGTGCAATTGCGAAATCGTTTCCAATATATTTTACCATTATAGCTGTTGGTGTTGGATTAGGTGCCGCAACTAATGCTTTAATTGGTAATTCAATCGGTGAAAAGAAAATAAGAGTTGCATCATTATATGTGGCTCAGTCTTTAATCTTTGCAGTATTAGTATCAATAATTGTTACAATATTTGGTTTAAATGCATCAAATTATCTTTTAGGTGTCATGGGCTCTGATGAAGCTGGAATAATTTTAACAAGAGAATATTTAGATATTATTTTCTACGGAACTTTTATTGTATTGATACAGATATCTTTAAATGGAACTCTAAATGCTCAAGGTGATACCAGAAGTTATAGAAATGTATTGATATTTAGTTTTTTTCTTAACATTTTTTTAAATCCTCTTTTTATATGGGGATATGGATTTATCCCAGGATTTGGAATAGCTGGCCTTGCTATTGCTACTGTAATTTCTCAATCAATAGGTACAATCTATTTAGCTTTTAAGGTTAATAATTGTCAAATAAGGAATTATCTTAAACCTCAATGCTTTATTCCAAAATTTGAATATTTAAAATCATTAACAAATCAAGCTGTACCAGTAATGTTCAGTATGTTGTTTATTGGTGTAGGTATATTTAACATCTTATATTTCATAGGTAAATTTGGGGAATTAGCAACAGCTGGTTATGGTGCAGCATTAAGAGTAGAGCAAGTTTTTTTATTACCTGTTATTGGTTTAAATACTGCAGTCCTTTCAATCGGAGGACAAAATTTTGGTGCAAAAGCCTATAATAGAATAAGAGAGCTTTATACTAAGGCTTTATTTTTTGGAATATCATTTATGACTATTGCTGGAGTAATAATTTTTTTTGGGGCTGAATTTTTTGTATCTTTATTTACTGATAATCAAGAAGCAGTTATGAGTGGTGCTATTTATCTCAAGGTTGCAGCTTTAATTGGACCAATTTATCCGGTCTTCTTTATTACTACAGCGGTATTTCAAGCTGTTAAAAAACCTTTGTATAGTCTCTATTTGAGTATTTTAAGATTAACTGCGTTTCCTTTTCTCAGTTTATGGTATGTGATAAATATAAGAGGTGGTGATTACCAAGATATTTTTTATACTATCATGGTGACTAATTGGGCTATGGGAATTGCTGTTTTAATATTTATTGGGTACTTTCTAAATAATGTATTTAAACAAAATAAAGCTATTTTTAGTTACTAGTTTTTTCCTATCCTCTTTTTTTTTAACTCTAAAAGAAGTCAAATCATATGAAATTAAAGTTGTTGATGGTGATACTATACATTTAAATGGAAAAAAAATTAGATTTAGTGGAATTGATACCCCTGAATTGAAACAAACCTGTAGTAAGGATAATCAAATAATTTTTTGTGGGATTGAAGCAAAAAAATTATTAATTAATAGAATAGGAAATAATGAGATAAAATGTGTTGAAGAGGGGAAGGATCAGTATAAAAGAATTTTAGCTGAATGTTTCGTAAATAATATCAGTTTATCAAGTTATTTAGTTAAAGAAGGTTATGCCTTTGCATATAGAAAATATTCAAAAAAATTCGTACCCGATGAGAATTATGCAAGATTAAATAATTTAGGAATGTGGTCTATGAAATTTGAATATCCTTGGGATTGGAGAAAAAAAAATTAATCTTTTTGTAATCTTTTCTCTAATTTTCTAACTAAAAAAGAAACAACCAAAATTAAAACAAGATACTCGAGGATTAAAAATGTATAAATTTCTAGCGGCCGATAAGTTGTCACAACTAATTCGTTTGCTTTTCTTGTTAAATCTCCAATACCAATTATTGACACAAGTGATGACATTTTAAGAACATAAACAAATTGATTACCTATAGCTGGTAAAATATTTTTTATTGCTTGAGGTAAGATAACTAATCTTAATTTTCTAAAAAAACTTAATCCCAAAGAACTTCCCGCTTCCCATTGTGATTTTTTAATTGAATTAATTCCTGCTCTAAATATTTCAGCTTGAAAAGCACTTTCACTAATTGAAAGAGCTATTATACCAGAAACAAAAGGACTAAAACTTATACCTGTCATAATTGGTAAACCATAATAAATCCATAAAATCAAAACTAGTAAAGGAATTGCTCTTACAATCTCCACATAACCAATATTCAGATAGGTTAAAAATTTGCTTTTAGCTAGTGATGGAATAGCGACTAAAAGACCAAGAATAATTGAAATAATTATAGAGACTATACTAATATAGATAGTGGTTGTTAAACCACTTAATAAAAACTTTAAGTTAGTTAATCCTTCAATATTGTTTGGAGACAAGATTAACCAATTTAATTCACTTTTACCGCATGAAGTTAATGGAAAGATTAAGAGTAAAAAAAATAAATTTCTCACTCTTCAAGTTATAAAGAATTAAAAATTAATTACTAATTTTTTATAAACTCTTTAAATTATATTTAGCTAATAACTTAGTGAAGAACCCTGAGGATTTTTTATCTTTAATCCATTTGTTTACATAATCGTTCCACTTGGTATCACCTTTTGGCACCATCATTGCTAAAAAAGCTGGATTTTTTCCACCATCTGGAACAATTGCTAATTGAGGATATTTGATAACCAATTTATTTGCTTCTGTTGAACTTGTAATATTACCATCAGCTCTACCTGCTAATACCTCTTGAAAGTCTCTAGCTGGAGCTTCAATTGAGTTTAATTTTGATTTTGGAAAAAATTCTTTAGCCTTTTCTTCTTGAGAAGTTCCAAGAGTAGTTGCTATTGTTACATTCTCATTATTTAGAGAGTCCCAAGTAGGGAATTTTTTTAAGTTCTTTTTAAGAACTAGTGGAACAGTAGCATATTTGTAATAAGTATCAGTAAATCCTGCTACTTCAGCTCTTTTTGGGGTTTTTGTTACACTTGTTGAAATATCATACCTTGCTGATGTTATACCTGAAACAATAGTTTTCCATTCTGCTGGTACAAATTCAATCTTTACACCCATATCTTTTGCAAGTTGATTCATGACATCAATATCAAAACCCTTATATTTATTAGTAGCTGGATCCTTAACTGTCATGGGATCCCAATCTCCAGTAGTGCCAACTTTTAATACACCTGATGATAGTATTTTATCTAAATTTGAATCTGCATTAAGTGAGAATGGTAAAAAGGTAAATAATATTAATAATAGTAATTTTTTCATAACTAATAGGACTATATTATTTTTTTTATCATTGAGATCTATAATCTTGACGCACTATCATTCATCCATGAAAATAAATGATCTGAAAAGGATCTTCTCACAAATAAATTTACATCGTTAATGTCCTGATTGTGAACAATTATATCAATTTTTGTCAAAATTGTTTGAGTTACAAGGCCTTTTTTGGATTTAAAATCGTTAAAATTAAACGGAGATCCAGTTTCAAATAAATCAAAAATTTTATCACCTTTAAGATTTATTAATACAAATTGATCTGTGACATCAGTTACAGCACCCAAATTTGTTTTATAAATATTTTTATTGAGTAATTTTTCTACATTGTAGTTATTATCATCTGATTTTAAAATTTCATTTGAAAAAATCATCCATTCATCTGGGCTTAACCAAAGAGCTGTTAATTGATCACTTCTTGAGGAAGTATTTGCCTCATTTGGCAAAAGTAGATTTAATGATTTTCCAACTGCAGATAAAAACTGTCTTTTTTTTCCTCTAATAATAAGTTTCATGACAGGTTTTATTTCTCTCATTTGCAAACCTGGATAAGATTTATCATTTTCAATTACATTTGAATAATTAAGCATTTAATCTTTTGTTCTCCTTGTCTAGGAATACCGGATCTGTAACTGTTACATTGATTTGTTTTTTTTCCATTGGAATTATCAATTTTTGACCCATCATATTTTTTCCACCCTTAACTACTCCTAGAGCAATAGATTTTTTTAAATTTGGACTAAAATAACTAGAAGTAACATGACCCAACATTTCTATTGGTGTTTTGTTCATATCTGAAACAATTTGTGCCCCTTCTTCTAATATTTCTTCTGGATTGTCTGTGATAAGACCTACTAATTGTTTTCTATCTTCCCTAACAGTATCTGATCTATATAAAGATCTTTTACCTATAAAATCAAATTTCTTTTTACTAACTATCCAATCCATTTGTAAATCAATTGGTGTCATAGTTGCATCTGTGTCTTGACCGGCTATGATAAATCCTTTTTCCGCTCTCAATAAATGCATTGTTTCAGTCCCATAGGGAGTAATATTAAATTCTTTTCCTGCCTCCATGCAATTTTCCCATACTGATTTAGCGTAATTGGCCTGAATATTGATTTCGTAACTTTGCTCACCAGTAAAACTTATTCTCATAACTCGACATTTCACTTTACCAATTTTTGAATTCTTAAATGACATATGAGGAAAATCTTTATCTGATAAATCGATTTCAGGTATTACTTTTTGTATTATCTTTTTACTATTAGGACCACAAACACTAATAGTTGCGTAATGGTCAGTTACAGATGTCAAATACACATCTAGTTCAGGCCATTCTGTTTGAAGATAATCTTCAAGTTTACCTAAAACTGTAGCAGCACCACCAGTTGTCGTAGTCATGATATAATGATTTTCGTCTAATCTGGTAGTAACACCATCGTCATAGACCATGCCATCTTCGTTCAGCATTAAACCATATCGACATTTTCCAATCTCAAGTTTTGACCAAGCATTGGTGTAAACTCTATTTAAAAATTCAGAGGCATCGGTACCTTGAATATCAATTTTACCTAACGTGGATGCATCTAATATGCCTGCACTATCTCTTGCAGCTTTACTTTCTCTTTGAACTGCTTCGTGCATGTTTTCACCATTCTGTGGATAATACCAAGCTCTTTTCCATTGTCCTACATTCTCAAATTCAGCTTTGTTTTCAACATGCCATTCGTGAATTGGCGTTTTTCTTGTTATATCAAAATATTTACCAACATTTCTTCCAACGATAGTACCAAACGTAAGAGGAGTGTAGGGTGGTCTAAATGTTGTAGTACCAAGTTCACCCATTTTAGAAGATGCTGTTTCGGAAATTATTCCTAAGGCATGCATATTTCCAAGTTTACCTTGATCTGTACCCATACCTGTTGTTGTATATCTTTTAACATGTTCAATAGACCTGAAACCTTCTCTTAATGCTAATTTAATATCTTTGGCTGTTGCATCATTTTGAAAATCTACAAATGATTTAGTTTTTCCTACAATTTTATTTGAAGGCAATAACCAAATATTTCTTTTTGATTTGTTAAATGCTGAATATATTTCAATATTTTCATATTCGGTTTTTTTGATATTTAAAAATTCTTTGAGTAATTTAGGTGCATTAATTAATATTTCATCTAAAGTAAAATCACCATTACAACTTCCGATACTTATATGATTTGATGGATAAGTATTTGGAATAAAAACTTGATCATCATCTCTAAATTTAAGTTTTCCACCCGATTGAGTAAATAAATGAACTGCTGGTGTCCAACCTCCTGAAATGCCCAAACTATCGCATGAAATATTTTCTTTTGATCCTATAACCTTTTGACCATCTTTAGACAATTTCATTATAGAGACACTATTAATTCTTTTGTATCCAAATGTATCTACAATAGTGTAACCTTTATAAATTTTTATATTGTTTTTTTCAGTTTCTTTAATAAGTTTAGAATCAATTTCTTCTCTATTGTCAATTATCGCTGGCACTTTAATCCCTTTTTGAATTAAGCTTATTGCAGTTTCATAAGCGTTATCATTATTGGTAAATAAAATATTTTTCTCACCACATGCTACACCAAATAAATCTGCATATTTTTTTATGGCAGATGAGAGTAATATTCCTGGGCGATCGTTATTGTCAAAAATTAAAGGTCTTTCTATAGACCCTGTGGCTGTAATAACTTTTTTAGCACGTATTTTAAGTAATCTTTGACGAGTTTTATTTTCTCTTTGTTCAAGTGGCAAGTGATCAGTTAAATTTTCCCTTGCTAATAAAAAATTATAACCATGAAAAGCAGCAACACTCGTTCTGGTTTTAATTTCTAAATTTTCAATTTTTTTTATTTCATTGATTTCCTTTTCTAACCATGAAGCTGAATTTTGATTGTTAATTTTAAAAAATTCTGAGTCTTGATAAATTGTAGAACCACCTAAATATGATTTTTCCTCAACTAATAGTGTTTTAAAACCATTTTTTGCAGCGGTTTTTGCTGCAATAATTCCTGAAATACCTGCACCAATAACTAATACATCGCAATGAATGTATTTGTGTTCATATATGTCAGGGTCTGGAACATCAGGTGATTTTCCTAAACCAGCAGATTTTCTAATAAAATATTCATATTTCCCCCAAAAACTTGCTGGCCACATAAAAGTCTTGTAGTAAAAACCTGCAGGTAATAATGGACTTAAAAAATTGTTTATACCTCCAATATCAAACTTTACGCTAGGCCAACAATTTTGACTTGAAGCAACAAGACCCTCATATATTTCTATTTCAGTAGCTCTTACATTTGGTTCTGTTCTTGAAGTTCCATTATGAAGTTGAACAATGGCGTTTGGTTCCTCTGACCCAGCAGTCATAATTCCTCTAGGTCTATGGTATTTAAAACTTCTACCAACTAGGTGTATGTTATTAGCCAATAGGGCAGAAGCAAGTGTATCACCTTTAAATCCATAAAAAGTTTTACCATTAAATTTAAATGAAATTCGATATGTTTCATCGACTAATTTACTACTTTTAACTCTTAAATTTTTTGTCATTGATTATTTAACCGGTGGTTTTTCACCCATTTTGTAAACGGCTTTAATTTCATCATTTGATGTATCTCTCACCATGTTAAACCATTTTCTGCAACCATGAATGTGGTTCCATCTTTCGAATTGAATACCTTTAATATTTTTTCTCATGAATAAATATTCTGCCCATTGATCGTCACTTAATTCAGTTGGTTGTTTGGGCCTAACAATATGAGCTTCTCCACCAGCTTTAAATTCACTTTGTTCTCGTTCACCACAAAAAGGACAATTAATTAAAAACATTAGTGTGCTACAGCTGCTGCACCATGTTCGTCGACAAGGTCACCACTTACAAATCTATTCAAATTAAATGCAGCATTAAGTTTGTGTGGTTCATCGTTGGCTATTGTATGAGCAAACAAATCTCCAGAGCCAGGTGTAGCTTTAAATCCTCCTGTTCCCCAACCACAATTAAAATATAAGCCTTTGATTGATGTTTTACTTATAATTGGGCTTGCATCTGGACAAATATCTACAATTCCACCCCATTGTCTTAACATTCGCATACGACTAAAGATAGGGTATAACTCTAAAATTGCATTTAATGTTCCCTCAACAATATCATGGCTTCCTTTTTGTGAGTACGATACGTAATCATCAGTTCCCGCACCGATTACTAATTCACCTTTATCTGATTGACTAACATATGCATGAACAGCATTTGACATAACAAC
Organism: uncultured Pelagibacteraceae bacterium; assembly: GCA_902550615.1. Lineage (GTDB taxonomy): Bacteria > Pseudomonadota > Alphaproteobacteria > Pelagibacterales > Pelagibacteraceae > Pelagibacter. The sequence goes on from CACDAB010000001.1 coordinate 99,890, forward strand.
TGTATCTATGATTGGTTTTACAGGCTCTGAAACTAAAGCTTGAAGCGGTTTACTTTCTAATGGCAACCTTAATCCAGCCATATTAGCTATCACACTAGAGTGACCTGCAGCTACTACACCAATTTTATTAGCTTTAATAAATCCTTTTGTAGTTTCAATACCCTCAACTGTATCGCCATTTCTCTTAATACCTTTAACCTCACAATTCTGAATTATATCCACACCCATTTCATCTGCACCTCGTGCATATCCCCATGCAACTGCATCATGTCTTGCAGTTCCAGCTCTTTTTTGTAAAGTTCCACCTAATACAGGGTATCTTATGTCTGGAGATGTATTTATTATTGGACAAAATTTTTTAACTTCTTCAGTATTCAAATACACTGCATCAATACCATTAAGTCTGTTAGCATGGGTTCTTCTTTTTAAATCTCTTACATCTTGAAGATTATGAGCAAGATTCATTACTCCTCTTTGACTAAACATTACATTGTAGTTTAATTCTTGAGAAAGGCCTTCCCATATTTTTAGAGCGTGATCATAAAGACCAGCACTTGCGTCCCATAAATAATTAGATCTTATAATTGTAGTGTTTCTTCCTGTATTCCCACCACCAATCCAACCTTTTTCAACAACAGCAATATTTTTCAAATTATGTTTTTTTGCCAGATAGTAAGCTGTTGCTAAACCATGGCCACCACCACCAATAATTACCACATCATATTCTTTTTTTGGCTCAGGGTCTTTCCATGCCTTTTCCCAATTTTCATGATAAGAAAAAGCATTTTTAATAAGCGAAAATATTGAGTACTTATTTTTCATAATTAATGAATAATTACTTTATTAATGTTGATTATTCAATACAATCAAAAGCGACAAATTTCTTGGAAGAGTGGGTGAGAGGCTTAAACCAGTCGTTTGCTAAATGACCGTGCGAGGAAACTTGTACCGAGGGTTCGAATCCCTCCTCTTCCGCCATTATTAAAACAAGGGATTATTCTTAAAAAAATCTTTCATTGCGATTGGCTGTTGTTCAAGCACGTATCTATAAACATTGTAGTTTTCTAATACTCTTTGGACATAATTTCTAGTTTCTTTAAATTTAATTAATTCAATCCAATCGATATAATCAATTTGATTTTTTTGAGGATTTTTGTTTATTTTTTTCCAATATCGAACTCTTTTTGGTCCAGCATTGTAAGCAGCCACTGCAAATGGATAAGCACCGTCATATTCAAGAATTAATCCTGCTATATAATGTGATCCTAAGTTAATATTATATTCTGCATCAGTAGTTAACCTAGATTTCGAATAAGGAAGTTTTGCCTGTTTAGCAACTAGTTTAGCAGTGTAAGGCATTAATTGCATTAACCCTTTTGCACCAGCATGACTATTGGCACTTAAATCAAACTCACTCTCTTGTCTTATGATTGAAAGAATGAAAGCATTATCTGGAATTTTTCTTCCATTAATATATTTGGGTGTGCTTATGATTGGGTAATTATATTTGTTGTGAAATCTTTTTTCATAGGATGCTATTTTAGAAATCTGAATTGCAAAATCAAATCGTTCTATATTTGTTGCAAGTTCAGCTGCCAAAACCTCACTACCACTACCAACATCATCATTAGCCAAATGTCTTAGTATATGCTTAGCATACTTATCTTCATCTAGTTCATCAAGTAAATATATTAATTTGACTAAATCTTTTTTAAAAAAATAATCACGATATTCTTTTTTAATTATCATGTCTTTTGAAAGCTCAAATTTTTCATTTGGACTAATTTCCATAAATGCCAATTGACCATAGTAAGTGGTTAAATAATTTGTTGCTTCTTTAAACCATTTATAAGATAAATCTTCATTACCAAGTTTTTTATAAGTTTTACCTAACCAATATGCGCCTCTTGCTGTACTAATAGGGTATCCAACATTATTATAAAAATTTTCAAAATGTTCTTTGGCTAATACTGGATCATCTAAAAAACTTAATGCAATCCAACCACTCATCCACTCTGCAGCAGCAAATTCAGGTCCGTCATTCATCCCATGGTTGCTAGCAATTTTATAAGCTAATTCATATTTTTTTTTATATATTAATGATCTAGAAATTATTTCTCTTTCTATCCACCATTTATCAGGACGAACCAAGTAATCTTTTGTATTTTTTATCTTTAAAAGAATTTCAACAGAACTATCAACTCTTCCTCTTTTTCTTCTCCATTTTAATCTATCGTAATTTAAACCGGCATCATTTTTAAGATTAGATGGAACTTTAGAGATAGCATTGTCGACACCATACGATTTACTCATCAATAGTTGTCTAGCTGTATATAATAGCTCATAATCTTTAGGTAAATATCTTAACAGTCGTTTTAAGTCCCAATATTTGTTATTCCAAGCAAGATATTCTGCTCGTTTAATATAATCATCTGCATTAAGGTATTTTTTAAATTTTTTACGATAAAATCTTAAATCTGTTTTAGACAATTCAGCTGATATCCAGCCTTCTTTAATAAATCTTATTCCTTTTTCCTTATTACCATTAAGTATAAAACTTTCACCCAATATCATTTTACCAAAACCACTTAAAGGTTCTGCAGGGCCAAACCACTCTATAATTTTTTGTGGACTAACTTTTTCTGTAGAAAGTTTATGCTCTGCTAAATATTTTATTCTTCCAATTCTAGGATAATCTTCATTTGAGTCTATGAATGTTTTATAATCATAATAAGAAGCTTGATTTCCCTTTGTAAGTAAATGCCTCCATTGAATAAAGTCATATATAGATTTATCTTTAGCTCTTTTGGCAGTTTTAATTGCAGCTGTCCAACTAGCTTTTTTCATTTCGTAAATTGCTTTTTTTGCTAATGCAAAATCTTTTTTACGATAATATTTTGTTATCTTTATTTCTGTTGTTTTTTTTGTTCCAGCAATTAAAGGTTTTTTTTTGGGAAGTATCAATCCACTTATCTTCTTTTCTGGCTTAGATTCAATATTTTTTTCTATCTCTTTTGTTACTATCTTAGGTATTGGTTTAGGTAAGGGTTTTAGTACATCTATTAATAATTTTTTTTGTGTTAGCTCTTCAGATTGGATAGGTTTTTTTAATGGGATTATGTCAGATTGAGCTATAGTTTGTAGACCGAATAAATTAATCAATACTATCCAAAATAAGATTTTTTTAATCATAATCTTTTACTATATGAATCTACAATGTATGTTATAAGTATTTATGTTTAAAGGATCAAATGTTGCTTTAGTCACCCCGTTTAAAAATGATAAACTTGATGATGAGACATATATTAATTTAATTCATTTTCATATCCAAAATGGGACAAATGGATTAGTTCCAGCAGGAACAACTGGTGAGTCACCAACTTTAAGTCATGATGAACATGAAAGAGTAATTGAGTTATGTGTAAAAGAAAGTAATGGAAAATTACCAGTTTTTGCAGGTACAGGATCGAACTCTACAGAAGAGGCCATTTCGCTTACAACTCATGCAGAAAAAATTGGAGCTACAGGTGCTCTTATTGTAACACCTTATTATAATAAGCCAACACAAGAAGGCTTATACCAACATTATAAAGCAATAAATGACAAATGTGGAATACCTATAATAATTTATAATATTCCTGGTAGATCTGTTATTGATATGTCAGTTGATACTATGGCTAGATTATTTGAATTGAAAAATATTATTGGTGTTAAGGATGCAACTGGAGACCTAAATAGGGTTGAACAAACTTTAAAAAAGATGGGAAATGAATTCATTCAATTAACTGGTAATGACGATAATGCTTTAGAATTTAATAAAAGAGGTGGAGTTGGAGCTATAAGTGTTACTGCAAATATTGCTCCGAAACTTTGTTCTGATTTTCAAAAATTATCAAAATCTGAAAATAACGATGAAATTAAAGAGGCTGAAAAAATTGATAAAATATTACAACCTCTTCATCATGCAATGTTTGTCGAAAGTAATCCAAGTCCAGTAAAATATGCAGCAAAATTATTAAATCTTTGTGATGATAATGTAAGACTACCCCTTGTAAAAGTGACAGCTGAAACTAAGGATATCGTTAAAAAAGCACTTCATTCTGCAAAACTAGTTTAATGAAAAAAAAAACCAATAGTGGTTTAAAAATAATTTGTCTTAATAAAAAAGCTAGTTTCAATTATTTTTTTGAGGATTTGTTTGAAGCAGGTATTGTCTTAAAAGGTTCTGAAATAAAATCAATTCGTAATGGTAAAGTTAATATAGCAGATTCTTACGCAATAGAAAAAAAAGGTGAAATAGTCTTGATAAATTCACATATTGCATCTTATAAGCAAGCTAGTTATTCAAACCATTATCCAACTGATGAAAGAAAATTGTTATTAAATAAGAGGGAAATTAATAAACTAATTGGGAAAATGCAAAGAGATGGGCTCACAATAGTGCCTACAAAAATGTATTTTAAAAAAGGAAAAGCAAAATTAGAGTTAGCTGTAGCCAAGGGTAAGAAACAATTTGATAAAAGAGCAGTAAAAAAACAAAGAGACTGGAATCGTGATAGAGCAAGATATATTAGAAAATCAAGTTAATCCTGTCTATTTAGGTATAGGTTCTAATCTAGGAAATAAAATCAATAATATTGAATTAGCTAAATCAAAATTAATTCTTAATGATGTTATGATAGTAAAATCATCAAGCTATTATGAGAGTTTGTCTTGGCCTGATAATAACAATCCTAAATTTTATAATGTTGTAGTTAAGGTTCTAACTAAATTATCACCTTTTGAATTAATAAGTGTTTGTAAAACTATTGAAACAAGCTTGGGACGAAAAAAAAGACCTCGAAATGCTCCTAGAGAGTGCGATATTGATATAATTGATTTTAATAGAAAGAAAATGAAAGGTGAGTTAAATCTACCCCACTCAAGAATGCATAAAAGAAATTTCGTCCTTTTTCCATTATTTGAGATAGATAAAAATTGGAAACATCCAGTTTCAAAACATTCCATAAAAAAACTATTATTATCATTAAAAAATAGAGACATTAGGTCTATTAAACAAATTTAATTTAGTGATATAGTATTTGAATGCTTAATTCTGAAGATTTAATAAATAAAGTAAAAATTTATAACAAATTTTTAAACCCTGAAAAACTGAATAAAGCTTATGATTTTGCTGTTAAAGCACATAGTAATCAAAAGAGAGCTTCAGGTGACCCATATTCAGTACATCCAATAGAAGTCGCAAATATCCTAACAGATCTTAAATTAGATAGCGCTACTATTACTACTGGTTTATTACATGATACAATCGAAGATACCTTCGCTACTTACGAGACCATTAAAGGAGAATTTGGTGAAGAGGTTGCAGATTTAGTTGATGGTGTTACAAAAATTTCAGTTTTTGAAAACACCGCAACCACAAACTCAAAAGCAGAAAACTTTAGAAAACTTATTTTAGCTACCTCAAAAGATATAAGAGTTTTGTTAGTTAAAATAGCGGATCGTTTACATAATATGAGAACGATAAAAGCTATTACCAAAGAAGATAAAAGAAAAAGAATTGCACAAGAGACAATGGAAATTTATGCACCATTAGCTAATAGAATGGGAATGCATAGAATTCGTGATGAACTAGAAGATTTATCTTTTGAAGTTTTGAATAATGATGCAAGAACACTAATTCAAAATAGATTAGATGAAATCAAATCTGACAAAAAAGATATTTTTGAGTCTCTTTCTAATGAAATAAATAATTTGTTAAATGACAATAATATACAATCTAAAATTTATGGAAGAGGCAAAACACCTTTTTCAATTTGGAGAAAAGTTCAAAAGAAACGAGTTTCTCTTGAGCAAATAACTGATATTATTGGATTTAGAATAATTTTAAAAAATATTGATGATTGTTACAAAACTTTAGGAATTATACATAAAGAATATAATTGTATACCTGGCAAATTTAAAGATTATATCTCTTCACCTAAAATTAATGGTTATAAATCAATTCATACAGCAGTTATTGGATCTAACAAAAAACCCATAGAAATTCAAATTAGAACAACAGAAATGCATGATTTCGCTGAAAGGGGTATTGCTTCACACTGGCAATATAAATCTTCTGAGAAATTTAATTCTTTAACTTGGAAAGAATATGACTGGTTAAAAGATTTAGTAGAAATCATTGAAAAAAATGAAAATCCAGAACATTCATATGAATATACAAAACTACAAATGTTCCAAGAAAATGTATTTTGCTTTACACCAAAAGGATCGGTTATTAAATTACCAAAAGATGCTACTCCAATTGATTTTGCATATGCCGTACATACTAAAATAGGAGATACTGCAATCGGATGTGAAATTAATGGTAATAAAAGTGAACTCCAAACTATTTTAAGAAATGGAGATCGAGTTAAAATTATTACTTCTAAAAATCATTCACCATCATTGCACTGGATCACAATAACTAAAACAGGAAAAGCAAGGGCAGCTATAAGACGTTATTGGCATGATAAGGGAGAAAGAAAAGAGGAAAGAATTAAAAAGTACAATACTACTTTGTGGATATCTTTACCAGATAAACCCGGTCAGCTTGGTAATGTTAGTTCATTAATCGGAGAGCATAAACTGAATATTTCAAACCTTGTGATGGCAGGCAAAAACCCTAACTATATAAATTTTAAATTCCAATTAATCATAAGGGATTTAAAAAATTTCACTAATTTTATTGCAGAGCTAAAACAAAAAGGTATAAAATTTAAGATAATTAGACACGAAGATAAAAGAAATGCTTTCACACAAAAAATCCTTAGATATTTTAAGAAAAACTAATGCATTATTAGAGGGACATTTTGTTTTATCTTCTGGATTACACTCTTCAAAATATATTCAATGCGCAAAACTACTAAGTTTTCCACATAAGGCAGAGAAAATTTGCAAATCTTTAGCCAGAAAAATTAAGAAAAAATTTAAAAACTTCGACTTAATTTTATCACCAGCAATGGGAGGTATAATAATCGGTTATGAAATTGGCAGACTACTTAAAAAAGAAACTATTTTCTGTGAAAGAGTAAAAGGAAAATTTCAATTAAGAAGAGGTTTTCAAATTAAAAAAGGATCAAAAGTATTAATTATCGAAGATGTTATAACCACAGGCAAATCAAGCATGGAATGTGTAAAATTGATTAAAAATTCAAAAGCAAAACTAATAGGTTTTGCAACAATTATTGATAGATCATCAAAAAACAATTTAAAGATTAAAAAAAATATAGTTTCACACCTCAAAATTTCTGTTCCAACATATAAAAAAAACAAAATTCCAAACGAGTTGAAATTAATTCCAATTTCAACACCAGGAAGTAGATACACGAAGTGAGACGTCTTGGAGTAAATATTGATCATATAGCAACCCTGAGAAATGCTAGAGGTGAATTACATCCAGATCCTATATTTGCAGCTAAATTTGTTAAGAAAGAAGGCGCTGACTCGATAACTATTCATCTTCGTGAAGATAGAAGACATATAAAAGATAATGATGCAAAAAAAATTTGTTCTTTAAAAAAGATTTTAGTTAATTTGGAAATCTCAACTAACCCAAAAATGATAAGTAAAGCATTAAAAATAAAACCAAATTATATTTGTTTAGTGCCAGAAAATCGAAAAGAAATTACCACAGAGGGAGGTTTAAACTTAGATAAAAATAAAAATAAGATTAAAAATATAATTTTGAAATTTAAAAAAAAAAAAATTAGAACTAGTTTATTTATAAATCCATCAATTAATGATATTAAAACCTCGTATGAATTAGGATCTGATTGTGTTGAAATTCATACAGGAAGACTTTCTAGATTAGTAAAATTAAAGAAGAATTATTCTAAAGAACTTAATAGAATAAAAAAATGTTCAATTATTGCAAAGAAAATTGGTTTAGAGGTTCATGCTGGTCATGGACTTGATTATAAAACAACTGAATTATTATCTAGATTTAAAGATATAGAAGAATTTAATATAGGACATTATTTAATCGGTGAGTCGGTATTTTTTGGTTTATCCAAAGTAATAAAAAAGTTTAAAAAAATTATAAAATAACAGAAATGAAAATATTAGGAATTGGAGTTGATGTAGTAAATAATAGACGAATTCAGCCTTTAATTAAAAACCAAAACTTTATAAAAAGAACTTTTGGACCTAATGAACTTAAATTTTCTAAAAATAAAGTTAATAGAACAAGCTTTTTTGCAAAAAGGTTTGCAGCGAAAGAAGCTTTATCAAAATCATTTGGCACCGGCATAAGAAATAATTTGAATTTTAAAGATATTGAAATTTTAAATGATAAAATGGGCAAACCTTTTTTCTATAAATCAAAAAAAATTGATAAAATTATAAAAGAAAAGTTCAAAATTAAGAAATATGACTTATTTCTTTCACTATCAGATGAAAAAGATCATTCAATAGCATTTACAATTTTGGTTAAAAGATAATGTTAGATAAAAATTTCTTTAAAGAAAACATAAAAACCTTATTTTATGCATTAATAATTGCAATTTTTATTAGATCGATATTTCTTCAACCATTTTACATACCATCTTCATCGATGGAGCCTAACCTGTTAGTCGGAGACAGATTATTTGTAACTAAATATTCATATGGTTATAGCAAACATTCATTTCCGTTTAGCCCACCTATTTTTACAGGAAGATTAATGTTTAGTGAGCCGAAAAGGGGAGATGTTGTTGTATTCAAAACTCCTGCGGATAATAGAACTGATTATATTAAAAGATTAATTGGTTTACCCGGAGATCAAGTACAATTTATTAATTCAAATTTGTATATAAATAATGCAGAAGTTTTGAAATCCAGAATCTCAGAAAATGATAAAATATTCTGTGGAAGTAGAACCATTGATGTATTTACTTTTGAGGAAATTTTACCTAATGGAAAAAAACATAAAACTGTTTACTTAAAAGATTATACATTTAAAAATTCAGATAAATTTATAGTTCCAAAGGATCACTACTTCTACTTAGGAGATAATAGAGATTGTTCTAAGGATAGTAGATATTTATCAAGCGTAGGATATGTACATAAAGATAATTTAGTAGGAAAGGCTCAATTTATTTTCTTCTCTTCAGATAGATCTATTGGAAGTATTTTTTCATTTTGGAAATGGAACAAATCAATCAGATTTGATAGATTCTTTCAAAAGATCAAATAATGAAAATTAATTATCAAGCTTTGGAAAAAAAGATTAAGATCAATTTCAAAGATAAAGATTTGTTAGTTAGATCATTAACTCATAAAAGCTATAACAAAGAAATTAATAATGAAAAATTAGAATTTTTAGGAGATCGTGTTTTGGGATTAGTAATTGCAAAAAAACTTTTGGAAATTTACCCAAATGAAAAAGAGGGTATATTAGATAAAAAGTTTGCATCATTAGTAAATAAAAAAACCTGTTTACAAATCGCAAAAAAAATTAATCTTGATAAATATATTTTAACTTTAGATATTAAGAAAAAAAAAAATAAAATAGAGGATAAGGTTGTTTCTGATTGTTGTGAAGCATTAATAGGATCTATCTATCTAGATAAAGGTTTTAATTTTGTAGAAAAATTTATTTTACAATTATGGTCAGAAAATATTAAAGATAGTGTTGTTACTCAAATAGATGCAAAAACAAAGTTACAAGAATTCTCTTTAAAAAGATTTAAGAAATTACCTATTTATAAACTTATTTCAAATACTGGACCAAGACATAAACCTCTTTTTAAGGTTGGTGTAAAATTAATTGATACCAAGTTTTTTTTAGCAGAGGGTAGCTCAAAAAAAGATGCCGAACAGAATGCTGCTATAAAATGTTTGCAAAATCAGAGCAAATTATGATTTGGGACGATATAGGATTTTTATTGAATAAAAATAGATATAATGAAAATTCATTGATATCTGAAATTTATACTAAAAATTTTGGAAAAGTGAGTGGCATTATTTTTGGTGGAACTTCAAAAAAAATTAAGAACTATCTTCAAATAGGAAACAAACTATATGTAAATTATAATTCTAAAAATGAAAATAGCGTAGGTTATTTCAAAGTAGAGATTCAAGAAGCTTTATCTCCATTATATTTTGATAATCATCAAAAATTAACTTGTATTACCTCAGCTATGAATTTGATTAAATTGCTTACAGCTGAGTCACAAAAAAATGTAAGGATATTTTCTTTGCTAGAAGAATTTTATATTCTATTAAACACTAAAGACTGGATAAAAAATTATATTTTTTGGGAATTAGAATTATTTAAATCTTTAGGTTATGACCTAAATTTTGAGAATTTAGTTAATGAAAAGATTATTGGTGATCAAAAACAATATATCTCAAAGTCATCAACAGAAAAAAGAATTATACCTAATTTTTTAATAGAAAAAAATAACTCAACTGAAGATATAGGATCTTTACTGACAGGTCTTAAATTGCTGAGTGATTATCTTGAAAAGTCAATTTTGAAGCCTAATAACCTAAACCAACCAATCAGTAGATTACAATTTATTAATACTTTAAAATAATTATTTGATAATTTGGTCTAATCTATCAGCGTAATAGCTAACAATAGCATTTGCTCCAGCTCTTTTAAAAGAAATAAGACTTTCTAAAATAATGTTTCGATCAATTAAATTATTTTTAATTCCATGTTCTAATAAAGAATATTCACCTGAGACTTGATATGCCATAACTGGAATCTTAAAGTTTTCTTTAACTTTTTTAATGATATCGAGATATGGTAGTCCAGGTTTAACCATAACCATATCAGCTCCTTCTTTTATATCCAAAGCAACCTCTCTTAAGGCTTCATCACTATTTCGGTAATCCATTTGATAATTCTTTTTATTTCCTTTTAATAAGTTTTTCGAACCAACTGCATCTCTAAAAGGGCCATAAAAACTTGACGCATATTTAACAGCATAAGAAAGTATTTGTGTCATTTTAAAATTATGTTTATCTAGATATTTTCTAATTTCACCAATTCGACCATCCATCATGTCAGATGGTGCTAAAACATCACAACCCATTTGTGCCTGCAATAAAGATTGATCTAATAAAATCTTTATGGTTTGGTCATTTAACACATATTTGTTTTGTAAAAGTCCATCATGACCATGTGAGGTATATGGATCTAATGCAACATCACACATTATTCCAATTTCATTTTTATATTTATTCTTTATTTTCTGTAATGCTCTACAAACCAGATTATTTTCATTAAGAGCCTCGGTGCCTAAGTCGTTTTTTTTTCTTTTTTCAGTATATGGAAACAAGGCAATCATAGGTATGCCTTTTTTAATTGCTCTGTCAATTATACTATTTAATTTATCTATTGTGTACCTGTAAACACCGGGCATTGATTTAATAGATTGTTTTTTATTTTTTCCATCAATTAGAAAAATTGGTAAAATAAAATCGTTAGGTGTTAGATTATTTTCCTCAATTAACCTTCTTGACCAATCAGTTTTTCTATTGCGTCTAAGTCTTAATGTTGGGAATTTTCCTGTAATCATGTTTAAATCTATTTAAAATATGCGACAAATGTTATATACAAATATATCTTAAAAAAGATATTAAACAACATTAGGAGACAATAAATTACAAATGAGTTTAAATTTTAACGATTTTCAAAAACAGGATATTAAGTTTGATGTAAACAAACTTCAAAATGCTTATAAAGAATTATTAACCATCAAAGGTTTTTCAGGAGTTGATGGTGTTTCAAATTTTGGTGCCATTTCATTAACACAAATACCTGGTGATCCAGACTCTATTAAAGGTAATAAAGCAAGAGGTGTTTTCTGGACCAAACCAGACTCTTCTGGAAAAGAAGCTATGAGAGATGAAATGATTGATGAATCTGCTTATTCCGAATTTATTGAAGATTACAAACATACTTATTTCAAAGAGGTGTTTGATGTCCTTTCATCAAAGTATAAATTAGGACGTGTAAGAATTTTATTAAAGGAGCCAAGATCAACTTTAAGTTGGCACAGAGATCCGGAGCCAAGACTACATATTCCGATAATTACTAACCCGGGCTCTATAATGGTTATTGATAATGTTGCAAAACATATGCCTGCAGATGGATCTGTTTGGATTACTAATAATACTAAATATCATAATGCATTCAATGGGGGAGAGGAAAATAGAATCCATTTAGTTGCATGTGTCTTAGATTACAAATTTAACTAATTTGAAAAAAATATTTATTTCTTCAGATCACGCTGGATATAATTTGAAAGAACAAATTAAAAAAAAGTTTTTAAAAAGATACAATTTCCATGATCTTGGGACTGATAATTCAAAGATCTCAGTAAATTACCCAGATTATGCTCATAAATTATGTAAAAGAGTCAGTACTAACTCAAAAAATATGGGTATATTAGTATGTGGTTCAGGTATGGGAATGTCAATGGCGGCCAATAAACACAAAAAAATTCGAGCTGCGATGTGTTATTCAATAAAAAACACAAAATTATCTAGATTACATAACAATGCGAATATTATAACATTAGGATCTAGATTGACAAAAAAAAATACTGCCTTTAAATGTATCGAAGCATTTATTAATACTAAATTTGAGGGTGGTAGACATAAAAAAAGAGTAAAAAAAATATAAGGACAAAATGTCAAGTGAAACAAAATATATAAATTCCTCTTACCAGGATTTTTTTGAAAAAAGTCTTTCAAAATCTGATCCAGATTTATTTAAGGCAATAAATGATGAGTTAGTAAGACAACAAAATCACATTGAGTTAATAGCCTCTGAAAATATAGTTTCACAAGCTGTATTAGAAGCTCAAGGATCAGTTCTAACAAATAAGTATGCAGAAGGATATCCTGGCAAAAGATATTACAATGGATGTGAACATGTTGATGTAGCAGAACAACTGGCCCTTGAAAGAATAAAAAAACTTTTCAATTGTAAGTATGCAAATGTTCAACCTCATTCAGGTGCTCAAGCAAATGGTGCTGTATTTTTGGCATTGTTAAAACCAAACGACACTTTTATGGGTATGAGCTTAAATTCAGGAGGCCACATAACTCATGGACTGAAAATTTCAATGTCTGGTAAATGGTTTAATGCAATAAGTTATGACGTAGATAAAAAATCTGAATTAATCGATTATGACAATGTTGAAAAACTTGCTCTAGAACATAAACCAAAATTAATTATTGCTGGTGGTAGTGCGTATTCAAGAGTAATTGATTTTAAAAGATTTAGAGAAATTGCTGATAAAGTTGGTGCATATCTTATGGTAGACATGGCTCATTTTTCTGGTTTAGTAGCTGGCAAAGGATATCCAAATCCTTGTGATTATGCACATGTCGTAACATCCACAACACATAAAGTATTTAGAAGTGCACGTGGCGGAATTATTTTATCTAATGATTTAGATTTAGGAAAAAAATTTGATACAGCTGTTTTTCCTGGTTATCAAGGTGGTCCTTTAATGCATATCATCGCTGCCAAAGCTGCAGGTTTTTTTGAAGCATTAAAACCAGAGTTTCAAACTTACATAAAGAATGTTTTAGCAAACGCTAAAATGTTAGCGGAGACTTTAAAAAATAATGGATTTAAAATTTACTCAGGCGGTACAGATACACATTTAATGTTAGTTGACTTGAGACCTTTTGGTGTAAAAGGAAATATAGCCTCTGAGAGTTTATGTAGAGCCAATATTACTTGTAATAAAAATGGAATCCCTTTTGATACAGAAAAACCAATGATAACTTCTGGTATAAGACTAGGTTCACAAGCTGCTACAACAAGAGGATTTGGTTTAAAAGAATTTGAAAAAGTAGGCGAATTAATAACTAAAGTAATAAAAGGATTATCTGAAAATCCAGAGGATAATAGTAAAGTGGAAAATGAAGTGAGACAAGAAGTTATAAATTTATGTTCTAATTTTCCAATTTATAAAAATTTGAATAAATGATCTGTCCTTGTGAGAAAAAAGGGGAAACTTCTGTAGTTGATTCCAGACCTACAGAAGATGGAACTGCGATACGTAGAAGAAGACTATGTAGTTGTGGTGCAAGATTTACTACATTTGAGAGAATTCAGCATCGTGAGGTGATGGTTGTAAAAAAAAATGGAAGGAAATCTTCTTTTGATCGAGACAAATTAGCTAAGTCAATTTACATTGCATTAAAAAAGAGACCTTTAGATACAGAAACTGTCGAAAAATTTATCAGTCGAATTACAAGATCTTTAGAAGAACTAGGTCAGAATGAAATTGCAAGTAATACAATCGGAACAATGGTCATGGAAGGTTTAAAGGAACTTGATCCAGTAGCTTATGTTAGATTTGCATCTGTATACAGAAATTTTAGAGAAGAGCAAGATTTCGTACAATTTGTGGACAAGCTAGATGTCTACAAAAAAAGATAAATTTTCAACTCAAGATAAAAATTTCATGAAATTAGCTTTAAATTTAGCTAATGCGCGAAGAGGTTTAACAGGAAATAATCCATCAGTTGGGTGTGTAATTGTAAAGAATAATAGAATAATATCTATAGGACAAACAGGCTATAATGGCAGACCTCATGCTGAACATAATGCTATTTTAAATTGTTCAGAAAATTTAAAAGACTCAAAAATGTATGTTACTTTAGAACCATGTAATCATTATGGAAAAACTCCGCCCTGTACCAAAAATATTATAAAGAATAAAATTGGAGAAGTTTATTATTCAATGGATGATATTGATTTAAAAGTAAAAGGTAAGAGTTATTCAATATTAAGAAAAAACAACATTAGAGTTAAAAAGGGGCTTTTAAAAAAAGATGCAGAAAATTTATACAGATCTTATTTTTTTAATAGAAAAAAGAATCTGCCATATGTAATTGGAAAAATTGCAGTATCAAAGAATAAGATTATTTACAGCGAAATATCAAAGAGAATTACTGATAAAACATCTGATAAATTGACTCATTATTTAAGATTAAAAAGTGATGGTATAATGATTTCTGGCAAAACACTAAATATCGATAACCCAAAACTAAATTGTAGGTTGGAGGGTTTTAATCAATTCTCCCCAAAAAGAATTATTTTAGATAGAAATCTAGAAATTAATTTGAAAAGTTATATAGCTAGATCAATTAAAAATGAAAATACTTTAATTTTCCATAATTCCAACGATAAATCAAAAATAAAACTTTTAAAAAAGAGAGGTACTATTCTAATAAAACAATCTACAGATAAATACAAAAATTTAGATCTAAAAAAAATTCTAAAAGATTTATATAAAATGGAAATAAGAAATTTATTAGTAGAAGGTGGAGATATATTAACAAAAAATTTCCTTCAAAAGAAACTATTTAATGAATTTTATATGTTTAGAAGTTCAAAAAATTTATCTAAAAACAAAAAACATGTTAATTTTACCTCTTTCAGCATTTTAAATACCAAATATAATAAACATAAAATAAACTCAAAATTAGCTACCGATAAATTAACTATTTACAAAAATTGAAATGTTTAATGGAATTATTTTTAACAAAGGTTTAATAACAAAAATAATTAAAAGACCTAAAGGAATTAATATTTTTGTAAAATCTAATCTAAAATTAGGTTTAAAAGATATAGGTGTTTCTGTAGCCTGTGATGGAGTTTGTCTTACTCTTATTTCAATAAAAAAAATGATTATGGAATTTTATTTATCAAATGAAACTATAAAAAGATCAAAATTTAAATACATAAGATTAAATGATAGAATTAATCTAGAACTTCCTCTAAAATATGGTCAAAAAATTTCAGGGCATATTTGCCAAGGACATGTTGATACTATTGGGAAAATATTATCAGTAAAAAATATTGATAAATCTTATCTATTTGATTTTGAAATTAATAAAAAAGAGAGAAAAAATATAATCGAAAAAGCTTCAATTAGTATAAATGGTATATCATTAACAATTTCTAAAGTGACTAAAAAAGGTTTTCAGATCTGGATAATTCCTCATACTTATAAATTAACAAATCTATCATCTCTTAAAAAAGGTAATTTAGTTAACGTAGAAATAGATATTCTTTCAAAATACGTTAGAAACTATTTTTATGAAAAAAAATAATTATTCATCAATAGAAACTATAATTAATGTTGCCAAAAAAGGGGGTATGTACATTTTAGTTGATGATGAAAAAAGAGAAAACGAGGGTGATTTAGTTATGTCAACCTCGGATACCAATGCAAAGAATATTAACTTTATGGCTAAATATGGAAGAGGCCTTATTTGTTTAGCCTTAGATAGTCTTCAAGCTAAAAGATTAAATTTATCTTTAATGTCACCTGTAAATCAATCAAGAAATCAAACAGCATTTACAATTTCAATAGAAGCTAAAAAAGGTATCACCACTGGAATATCAGCAAAAGATAGAGCAAGAACTATCAAAATAGCCTCTAAGAAAAATGTGAGTAAAAAAGATATAGTATCACCTGGCCATGTGTTTCCAATCATTGCAAAGGATGGGGGTGTTCTTGTAAGAGCTGGTCACACAGAAGCTTCGGTGGATATTTCAAAGTTAGCTAAAAAAAATAATTCAGCGGTCATTTGCGAAATAATGAATGAGGACGGAACGATGGCTAAGGGCCAAGCACTTTTAAATTTTGCACAAAAACATAAACTTAAGATTGGTAAAATTGAAGATTTAATTTCTTATCGATTAAAAAAAGAAAAGTTAGTAAAATTAAAAAAATCCTCTGATATCAAAGTAAAAAATCAAAAATATAAGATCAAAATATATGAGAATCTTTTAGATGGATCAGAACACTTTGCTCTCATAAAAGGATCTCTAAAAAGATCTATCGTACCACGTGTTAGAGTTATTTCATCAAATGTAGTTTATAATTATCTTATAAGTCAAAAACTTCCCAATTCATTTGATAAAACAATAAACTATTTTAAGAAATACAACAATTGTGTACTAATCTTTATTAAAGATACTAACTTAAATTCGGTCACTCAAACGCTTAAAAATTTTAGAAATAAAAGTTTTAAAAAGAAAGGTAAAGATAATCTTATAAGAAATTATGGTATAGGTGCTCAAATTATTAAAGATTTAAAAATTAAAAAAATGATATTAATAACTAGAACACCAAAAAAAGTTATTGGATTAGAGGGTTATAACATTAAGATAACTAAACAAGAATTGATTTGATGAGAAAAATTTTAATAGTCACAGCAAATTATTATAAAGATATTTCTTTGGGTTTGTTAAATAGCGCAAAAAAAAATCTTCCGAGAAATTTTAATATAAAGATAATTAAAGTTCCTGGTGTGTTTGAGATACCTGTAACAATCTCAAAACATTTAAAAAAATTTGATGCTTTTATTGCCCTTGGATGTGTAATCAAGGGTCAAACTCCACATTTTGATTTCATCTCCCAATCCTCAACCAATGCTATTATGGATTTAGCTATTAATTCAAAAAAACCTATAGGAAATGGAATTTTAACTTGCTTAAATATGAAACAAGCAAAGGCCAGAAAAAAAAAGGGTGCTGAGGCTGCAAAAGCTGTTGTTTCAGTTTTATCTCAAAAATGAAACCAAAGTATAGCCCCAAAAATAACCCTAGAGTTATTATTATTCAAAAATTATATGGTGTTTTGTTTAATAATGACGACAAAATAGAATTTCCAAAACATAGATTTAAAAAATTTATAAAAGATATTGTTTTAGGTACAATTGAACGAAACGAAATTATTGTAGATGAATTAGATAAAAATTTAGGTGATAATTTTAATTTATTTAAATTAGATAAGATTTTCCAAGTTATATTAAAATCAGCAACATATGAAATCTTATATAAACCTAATGTATCGATCAGAATAATTATTAAAGAATACTTAGACGCATCTAATCTCTTTTTAAATGACTCTCAAACAAAATATTTAAATGCATTATTAGACAATGCTGCCAAAAAATTAAGATCAACAAATGCATGAATTTGAGATAATCAAAAAATATTTTTCAAAACTCTCTTTAGATAATAGAAGCTCACTTAACTTGAATGATGATGTTTTTTTTGATAGATCAAAAAAATTAGTTATTTCTGTAGACACTTATATTAATAAATCACATTTTTTTGATTTTAAAGATCCTGATTTAGTTATTAAAAAAATTCTAAGATCCTCTATTTCTGATTTAATTTGCAAAGGTGTTAAACCAAAATATTATTTTATTTCAGGCTCTGGAAATAAAAAAACATTTACAAAATCAAATTTAAAAAAAATTTCTCAATCACTAAAACAAGAACAAAAAAAGTTTAGAATTCGTATTTCGGGTGGAGACACTGTCTTTTCAAATAAATTGAGCTTTACAATAATTGCTGTTGGTTTCTCCTCTAATATAATTTTTAGAAATAAAGCAAAATTTAATGATGACATTTATGTAACGGGTAACTTAGGCGATAGTTACATGGGCTTAAAGATATTAAAAAAAAAATTTTCTTTAAAAAAAAGTCTTAATAGATATTTTATTAAGAAGTATTATCTTCCAGAATTACATATCAATTTATCAAAAAAATTATTTAATTTTGCAAACACCTCTTTAGATATTTCTGATGGTCTTTTTGCTGATTTGGATAAATTAATTAATAAACAAAAATTATCTTATAAAGTTAATATTTCTAATATTCCAATCTCTAAAAATCTAAAAAAAATAATACTTTCAAAAAAATTAGAAAAGATTAACTTCGTAACTAAAGGTGATGATTATCAAATATTATTTACTGCATCAAAAAAAAAGTCCAGAATCATTAAAAGAACATTCAAATCTTTAGGTATTAAAATTTCTAAAATTGGAAATATTTCCTCGGGTACTCAAAAATCACAAATTATTGATGAAAAAGGGAATAAAATTGCCATTAAAAATAAAGGTTATTTTCATAATTTTTAAAAGTTATTTATTGCCTTTTATAGCTTTTTTTGTATTGTCCGATTTTTAATAACAAACAACTGACAACATAATTAAGGCTTATATGACATCAACCATCGAGACTATTCTTTTATATACAATTGGCGCTGGATTATTATCCATAGTTTATGGATATTTTACCGGAAAAAATATTTTAAATTCGAGTGCTGGAAATTCTAAGATGCAAGATATTGCGTCAGCGATACAAATTGGTGCAAAAGCTTATCTAGCTAGGCAGTACAAAACAATTGCTATTGTGGGTGTTGTTGTTTTAGTAATTGTTAGTTTTGCTTTTAGTTTGCTTGTTGGCTTAGGTTACCTTATTGGTGCAACTTTATCAGGGATAGCTGGATATGTGGGAATGTTAGTTTCTGTTGAGGCAAATGTTAGGACTGCAGAAGCATCTAGAAAAGGATTAGCTAGTGGTTTATCAGTAGCTTTTAAATCTGGGGCTGTTACTGGAATGTTAGTTGCAGGGTTAGCCTTATTATCAATTGCTGTTTATTATTATTTATTATTGAAATTTAATATTGATGAGAGAGAAATTGTAAATGCATTAGTTGCACTTGGGTTTGGTGCATCATTAATTTCTATTTTTGCAAGACTTGGTGGAGGTATTTTTACAAAAGGTGCTGATGTAGGAGCAGATTTAGTTGGAAAAGTAGAAGCTGGTATACCAGAAGATGACCCAAGAAATCCTGCTGTAATAGCTGATAATGTTGGTGACAATGTAGGGGATTGCGCTGGAATGGCTGCTGATTTATTTGAAACTTACGCAGTAACTATTGTTGCAACAATGGTTTTGTCTTCAATATTTTTTCCAGGAGATTTATCAATGATGATTTACCCATTAACAATCGGTGGAGCATGTATTCTAACTTCAATTATTGGAACTTTTTTTGTTAAACTTGGAAGGAGTAAAAATGTGATGGGAGCCTTATATAAAGGTTTTGTTGTTTCGGCTTTAGCTTCCTTAGTTATTTTATATCCAGTTACTGATTACGTTTTGGGTTTAGAGAATTCTTATAATTTAAATAATAAATCATTTTCTGGAATGAGCTTGTATTATTGTGGAGTGATAGGATTAATCATCACAGGGTTACTAATTTGGGTTACTGAATATTATACAGGAACTAACTATCGACCTGTAAAAAGTGTTGCAAGTTCCTCTACTACTGGACATGGAACCAACGTAATTCAGGGATTAGCAATTTCATTAGAAGCTACAGCTATTCCAGCCTTAATAATTGTTGCTGGTATTTTGTTTACGAACCATATCGCTGGTTTGTATGGTATTGCGATTGCTGTTACAACTATGTTGGCATTAGCAGGTATGGTTGTTGCTTTAGATGCTTATGGACCAGTAACAGATAATGCTGGTGGTATAGCTGAAATGTCAAAGTTACCCAATAATGTAAGAAAAACTACCGATGCATTAGATGCTGTTGGTAATACCACAAAAGCGGTAACAAAAGGATACGCTATTGGTTCTGCAGGATTAGGTGCTTTAGTTCTTTTTGCAGCGTACACAGAGGATATCAAACATTTTTCAAAAGAAGTTGGTTCAAAATTAGAGGGGATAGTTGTTACTTTTGATTTATCTAACCCATATGTTGTTGTTGGTTTGTTGATAGGTGGAATGTTGCCTTATTTATTTGGATCTATGGGTATGCAAGCAGTTGGAAGAGCAGGTGGTGCTGTTGTAATAGAGGTGAGAAGACAATTTAAAAAATACCCAGGTATAATGAAAAGAAAACAAAAACCTGATTATGCTAAATTAGTTGATTTACTTACTGTAGCAGCAATAAAAGAAATGATTATACCTTCATTGTTACCTGTCTTGTCACCTATTGTTTTATATTTAATAATTTTTGCTATCGGTGGACAGGTTGCTGCCCTAGCATCTGTTGGAGCTATGTTATTAGGTGTTATTATTACAGGTTTATTTGTTGCGGTTTCAATGACAGCAGGTGGAGGTGCCTGGGATAATGCTAAAAAATATATTGAAGATGGAAATCATGGTGGGAAAGGTTCTGAGGCTCATAAAGCAGCTGTGACGGGAGATACAGTTGGAGATCCATACAAGGATACAGCGGGACCAGCAGTGAATCCAATGATCAAAATAACAAATATTGTTGCTTTGTTATTGTTAGCAGTTATCGCTGGCTAATCTCTTTTCTTTTTTTAGCCCTCACGCCTAAAGGGTCATTGATTTTTTGTCTCATACTAGACATAAAATCATAAATGAAGGAATTTCTTGCAAATGATGCCTCTGTTGTTTCTTCAGCTACTTTTATTTTTTGCATATCATTCATGTCGTATAATTTTTTTTTTTTTAAAATTCCATAACTATCTATTTCAAGAACCAGAACATTATTCTTAAAGATTTTCATTCGACCCAAATTTTTAATTCTAGATTGAGTTTGTTTTCTCTCAATATATATCCATATATCATTATCAAATTTACTTCGAGTCGAAGGTGTTCCAAGAATATTTCTTATGTCATTGCTTGTAGATTGATCAATTATTAATTGTTTTTGTTTTTTTTCCAGGAATGGAACACCATGGTGTTTTACAACTTTTTTAATAGAACAATTTGATACTACTAAAGCAAAAAAAAATATATATAATATTTTAAACATGTCTGAAAACTATATAAATGTTTATAACAATTTAATCAATTACTCTAGAAATAAAGATCTTTATAAATCTCTGGATCGAAAAGATAATTTTTCGGATCGATTAATACTTTTTCTTTTTCATTTTGCTTTCTTTTTAAAAACCTACAAAAATGAAGAAAACAAGGATATTTTACAAAAAATTTATGATTTTAATTTTAGACAATTAGAATTGAGTATTAGAGAAATAGGATATGGAGATCAATCAATTAATAAAAAGATGAAAATTTATTTGAATTTATTTCATGCTATTGTTTCAGAAATTCACTTTTGGGACAAATTAGATAAAAATGAAAAAACAAAAAAAATATCTTCTTTTTTAGAGGATTTTAAAGAAATTGACATTTTAGTCGATTATTTTGATGATTTTAATGAAAATTTAAAGAAAAAAACTTTGAAATTTTATTTAAAAAGTGTAATTAGTCCATAATTATGGCTGTACCTAAACGAAAACAAACACCATCAAGAACAGGTATGAGAAGATCGCAAAATATGAAATTCTCATCAAAGAACGTAATTGAGGACAAAAAATCTGGTGAATACAGATTGTCTCATCATTTAGATTTAAAAACTGGAATGTACAAAGGGCGTCAAGTTTTAGATCCAGAAGAATAATAAGTATTTAATGTCAGATTTAACTAAAATTGCAGTTGATGCAATGGGTGGTGATGGATCACCTGAGAAAATCATTGACGGTATTATTCATAATCATAAATCTAATAAAAAAAATTTTTTTAAAATTTTCGGTAATAAAATTAAAATTGAGCCACTAATTAAAAATAAATTGAATAAAGATTTCTACGAAATTATACATACTGATAATATTGTTAAAAGTACAGATAGTCCTCTTGAAGCTGCCAAAAAAGGCAAAGATACAAGTATGTGGCTTGCTGTTGAAAGTGTTAAAAATAAAGAGGCTGATATTATAATATCTGCTGGAAACACCGGTGCGTTACTTGTTATTGCTAAATTAAATCTTAAAATGATTGAAAATATAGATAAACCCGCCTTATCTGCATTATGGCCAAACAAAAGGGGTATGAGTGTTGTATTAGATTTAGGTGCTAATATTGAGTGTAGCTCCAAAAATTTGGTTGATTTTTCAATCATGGGAGCATCTTTATACAAATCTCTTTATCCTAATGAAACGCCTAATACAGCTCTATTGAATATTGGTTCAGAAGAATTGAAGGGTAATGAAATTATAAAAGAAACTTTTCAAATACTTAATGAGAAAAAGTCTAATAATTTTAACTTTTCTGGTTATATAGAGGGTAATGAACTCATGAATGGTAATGTAAATGTAATTGTTTCCGATGGTTTTACAGGTAACGTTGCTCTTAAAACAGCTGAAGGAACAGCAAATTTTATCACAGATGAATTAAAAAAAGTTTTTAAAAACACAATTTTGGGTAAATTATCAGCAGTTCTTAATTTCTCAAATTTAAATAAGTTCAAAAAAAGATTAGATCCTAGACTTTATAATGGTGCAATTTTTATTGGTCTAGACTCTCCAGTTGTAAAAAGTCATGGTGGAACAGATTTTGTTGGTTTTTCAAATTCATTAGAGGTTTGTAGTAAAATTGTTAAAGGCAATTTAATCAGCAAGATAAGAGAAAATATCTAATTAATGAGAATCAATTTAACCAAAAAAGATCTTGTAAATGTTATATATATGCAAGTTGGATTTTCAAAACAAATCACAGAAAATTTAGTTGAAGAATTTTTTACTATAATTGTTTCAAATTTATGTGAAAAAAAATCAATTAAAATATCAAAATTTGGAACATTTTTAATCAAATCAAAAAGTTCAAGAATTGGTAGAAATCCTAAAACTAAAGAGGAAAAAGAGATTTCCAAAAGGGATGTTGTTCTATTCAAGCCATCAAAAGAATTTAAAGAATTACTAAATAATAGTTTAAAGAATGCAACCTAATAACACTTGATAAAGATTGAATTTTGCAATAGAAAACTGAAATTTGGTCCCTTCGTCTATCGGTTAGGACACGTGGTTTTCATCCTCGAAAGAGGGGTTCGATTCCCCTAGGGACCGCCATAATTATGAGATTTTATGTTTATATGCTTAAGAGCGTAAATAATAAAACTATCAAAACTTATGTTGGATATACAAATAACCTCAATTCAAGACTCAAAAAACACAATTCAGGTATCGGAGCAAAGTCAACTCGAGGATATAAGTGGAAAATTATCTATAAAAAAGAATTTTATGATAAAAGTTTAGCAATGTCATTTGAGTATAAATTAAAAAAAGATAAAAAAAAAAGAAAGCACTTATTAAGAATAAGTTGAAATGAAAATTGCATCAATATTACCTTATAAAGAAAACTATACACTAAGAGGAGCAGGAGCAGTTGCTCTATGGATTAGTGATTTCATAAGAGACTCTAAATACAAAGAAAATACTTACATTATTGGTAGTACCAAAAACAAAAATTATTTAACAAAAAATTATATAAATATTGAAAATATTAATTCAAAACTGAATAGCACAACTAAAGAATACTCAAATAAAATTATTGATAAAATAAAAGATTTAAACTTTGATATCTTAGAATTGCACAATAGACCAATTATGGTTAAAGAATTTTTTGGAAAATTAAATTCAAAAATTATTTTATATTTTCATAATGACCCAACAACCATGAAGGGAGCAAAATTAGCTAATGAGAGAATATACCTTTTAAAAAATGTCGATAAAATTATTTTTATCTCAAAATGGGTAAAAAAAAAATTTTTTGAAAATTTACCGAATTTATCAGATAATAAAACACAAATAATTTATCATAGTATCGATCCGATTAAAAAAAGTGTACAAAAAAATAAACAAATAATTTTTGTTGGAAAATTAAATGAGTCTAAAGGATATGATCTATATTGCAAATCAATGTTTAAAATTTTGGATCAATATAATGATTGGAAAGCTATTTCAATTGGTGAAGAAAGAAGATTTCAAAACTTTCCTACTCATAAAAGACATTTAAATCTTGGTCAAATTCCACATAATAAAGTTTTAGATTATTTAAGTAAATCTGAAATTGCTGTTATCCCTTCTAAATGGGAAGAACCATTTGGTAGAACAGCATTAGAGGCATCTTCTCATGGTTGTGCAACGATAATCTCTAATACAGGAGGTCTGCCTGAAACAACAGATTATGCGGTAAAACTTAAAAAATTAGACACTAAAAATATTGAAAATGAAATTATACAACTTATTGAAAATAATAAATTAAGGAAAAATATTCAAATTAAGGGTAAAAAATTTGTTAAACACCAATTAAAGCAAAATTCTCAAAAAATAGATTTAATGAGAAACTCTTTATTTCCTTTCGAGAAAATTAATATTAATAGAAAAAAATTAAGGATTTTAAATATCTATAATTTAGCACAAAAATTAAATCATAGAATTTACAATCTTTCACTAGGCAAAAAATTTACAAATGGTTTTATTAGAAACGGTCATGATGTAATTGAAATAAGTGATAGAGACTATGTGAGACAAAATAAAGGTGTTAACATATTAGGTGCTAGAGATAGATTTCATAACTACTTAATTGAAACTTTTAAAAATTATAATCCAGATTTAATTATTTTTGGTCACTCAGATAACATAAATAATGAAATCTTATATGATTTTAAATCAATTAATAGAAAAGTAATTGTCTCTCAATGGAATGAAGACCCATTAATGAAAAATTTACCAGATACATCTGAAAATATTAATAAATTAAAAAGATTTTTCCCAATAGTGGATCATTCATTTATTACAACTAATCCAGACACACTCAGATTATCTAATAAATATTATAAAAATATTCACTTTTTTATGACACCTGTAGATAAAAATATTGAATGTTTTGACGTTTACAAATTAAATCCTACTAACGATATTTTTTACGCAATGAGTCATGGGGTAAATCGTGCAACTTTAAAAATTGGAAAAACTGATAATAGAGTCATTTTTTTAGAAAAACTTATCAAAAAAATAAATGGAATAAAATATGATTTTTATGGAATTGGAAAGCAAGAACCTGTTTGGGGTAATGAATTTTATAAATCATTACTTAATTCAAAAATGGCATTAAACCTCAGTAGGGGGAAACCTACAAAACATTACTCAAGTAACAGAATCGCTTCGCTTATGGGAAATGGATTACTTGTTTTTATTGACAAAAAAGTAAAAATGGGAAGTTTTTTTAATTCAAATGAAATAGTTTCTTATAATGACGTCAGTGATCTTGCTGAAAAAATAAAATTTTATAAGAAAAATGATAAATTAAGAATTAATATTGCTAAAAAAGGCAAAGATAAATATTTCAAACTATTTAATGAAGTAAAAATTGCAAAATATATAGTTGATAAATCTTTGGGTAATAAAGCTTCCTTAATTGATGACTAAATTTTTTAAAAATTTATATCGATTATTATCAATCGGATCACCTTTATTTATTATTTTAAATTATATAAGAAACTTTTTACCCAATTATAAAACGAAAAAAAAATCAAAAAAAATTGAGAACATAATTTATGAAGAATTTCAAAGTGTAAATTATAACGAAAAATGGTTTTGTAATAATCTCTATTATTTATCTACTAATTTCAAAAATTCAAAAAATGTTAAAAATATACTTGAGATTGGCTCTTACGAAGGAAGAAGTGCAATTTTTTTTTTAAAAAATTTCTCTGACAGCAAAATAACTTGTGTTGATACTTGGGCTGGAAGTGATGAACATAACAGTGTTAATTTTGAATTAATTGAGAAAAACTTTGATCTAAATACATCATTCTATCAATCAAATAATACTTTGATTAAACATAAAATGACATCTAATGAATTTTTTAAAGAAAATCATAAATATTTTGATTTAATCTATGTTGATGGTGATCATTCTTCTGATCAAGTTAAAATTGATTTAATTAATTCTTGGAATGCTTTGAAAAATGGTGGTTTTTTAGTATTAGACGATTATATGTGGTGGTACTATAAAGATCTAAAAAAAAATCCATCAACTCCGATAAATGATTTTATTAAAACAAATATTTCAAATATTTCAAAATTAGTTGTTTGGCAACAAGTAATAATTCAAAAAACTTAATTATAATTTCACTTTATTCAAAGCATTATTTTTGAATATATTTGCTTCTTTTATGTATCTTCTCACCATTTGTGTTGTTTTGTGACCAGTCATTTTCATAATACTCCGTTCATCAGCACCAGCTTCTGCAGCAACAGTTGCAAAACCCGATCTTAAACTATGACCTGCAAAATTTTTATTGTCGATTCCTGCTAGATTTAAATAATTTTTCATTAATAAAACTACTGATTGGTCGGTTAATCTTTTTTCTGTTAATGTTGAACCTTTAGAGAATCTTCTAAAAATAGGCCCAGAATTAATTTTAGAAATTTCAAGCCACTTTTTAAGATTGACTACAGGGCAGAAGTTTTCATCCTTAAAGTAGGGTAGCCCTTTGATCATTCCTTCCCCGAATTGATCAGTTTTTGATCTTTTGATAGTGATTTTAAGACCTTCATTTACAAATTCTAAGTCCTCATAATCAATAGAAATAAGCTCAGTTCGTCTAAAACCACCTCCAAACCCCACTAATATAATTGACTTGTCTCTATACTTCTTTATTTCCTCATTTTTTTGTTGATTAATTACATTAATTATTAATTTTAAATGATTGATTAATAAAGGTTTTTTTCCTTTTTGAATGCTTCCTTTAACCCTTCTTATTCCCATTAAATTTTCAACAATTATAGGATGTTTGGTGTCTAGATAATGCCCTTTAAGTTTATGAACCATGCTAATTGATACCAAACGTCTTCTTAAAGTACTTATTTTGGAATTTTTAGAAAGGTGCGTAAGGTATAATGAAACTATTTTAGGCTCTGAAGGTAAAGAATTTAGACCATGCTTAGCACAAAAAGCTCCAAAATCCTTAAAGTCTGATTTATAGGCTCTTAGAGTGTTATTTGACTTTGAACTTCTGAGGTTATTCAAAGTTGCCTCATGAAGAGATTTTAGATCAGTTGTCAGTTCATTCATACAATTACTATTGATAACAATTAATTATCATTAGTAATATATCAAGTGATTTTTAATGTCAATAGTTTAAATATAAAAGTTATGGGTTCAATTGATGGAGAAATTCCTGCTGTATGGTTTTTAATTACCTCTGTGGGATTTATTATTTTAAGTTCAATTCAGTATAAAAATCATGGCAAAAGCATTGAAACTATTTTTCTATCTATTTTGGCAATCTTATTTTTAATCAGCTATTTTATCTTAGTTTTCAAAGCTTAATTTATCCCCAATATTCACAGGAATTTCTGTAAATTTTCAGAATCAATTAAAAGGTGATACAGCTATAAAATCATATCTGTTAAAGTATACATGAATTAAGGGGCAACCCTTAACTGGCCAATTGGGCAAAAGCCGAGAGGTACAAATCCAAGGGGCAGAAAGTTCTGCAAAGCATCGCTGAACATGCAGAACGGGAGGCATGGCGGTAGCGCATCAACGACGTGCCAAAACAACTGTTCTTTGCACCCTTAAAAGTGCAAGGATACAGGGGTTTCTTAAGAAAAATGCATCTTAAAGGCACTAAATTTCAATTAAAAGTCTGGAAATACCTTAAAACTATACCAAAAGGTAAAATAAGAACATATAAGCAAGTTGCTGCTGCAATACACAGCCCTAAATCAGCCAGAGCTGTAGCTAATGCTTGTGCTAAAAACCCATATGCCCCAAAAATACCTTGTCATAGAGTGATTAGATCTGATGGAGCTCTTGGAGGTTACTCTGGTAGAGGTGGAATCAAACAAAAGCTTAAATTACTAAGATCTGAAAAAGTAGCTATTTAGAGCTATTTTAAAAATTTTTTGAGTTAAAAAAGTGAGTAAAATCAACGCTTTTTTACCTTTTTGGAAGATTACTTTATAAATAACATGATTCACCCTTCGGTTGTACCATATATTAGACTATACCAAAAATTGACCCCTATATGGGCGTTTAAATGCTATATTCAATTAGTGCATCGCTCTACTATTTAATTATATCAATGCTTTTGGACTGCCCTATTTTTTTGGAATTTTCATAACCACAATCGGAAAAAGTCCTTATTTTAAAAGGTTATTTGATGTTTTTCATAATTTACTATAAATCTACACTTTTGCAGAGTATATTAGAGTGATTTTAAAATTAAATAATCCAAAATATTCAAAAATTAATATTATTTATATTTTAAATAAAATACAATAAATACAATAGTTTATAACAAATACTTAATGTAATACATTAAAAAGTAGTAAATAAATATTACCTATTATTTTATTTTTTTAACTAAGTTTTCTCTTCTTGAAATGTAGATACCACTTAATACAATAATAAACAAACCTAAGAAAGTCCAATTATCAGGAAAATCACTAAAGACATAATAACCTATAATTATGTTTGTAATGATCTCAAAGTAACTAAAAGGAGCTAATTTTGAAGCATCAGCGTATTTTAGAGATAATATTAGAAATAAATGACCCACGCAGGCAAATACACCAATCGCAGCCATCATTGACCACTGATTAATTGTTGGTTTGATCCAAACAAAAGGCATTACACATGAAATAATAACAGCCCCTACTACACCAGTTAACAATAAAGTTAATAAAGGATTGTCTGAAGTACTTAACTTACGAGTAATAATCAAATAAAATCCATACATTATTCCTGTTCCAAGCGCGGCAATACTTGCTAAATTAATTTCTACAAAACCAGGTCTTATAACAACCAAGGATCCTATAAATCCTATAATTACAGCTGACCATCTTCTAAATCCAACCCTCTCACCTAAAAAAATTGGAGAAAAAGCTGTAACAATTAAAGGTGCAACAAAAGCCAAAGTTAATGCTTTTGCTAAAGAGATTACTGAAATGGCATAAAAGAAACAAATATTTGCTGTTAAAAGTATTAAGCCTCTTATAAATTGTAGTTTCGGTTTATCTGTCCAAACAAGATTTTCTCGAAAAAAGAAAAACATAATTGGTAAGGTGAACGCCACAGTAAAAAAATATCTTGCCCAAGTGATTTGTAATACAGGTAATTCTGCACTTAAATATTTAGCAAAACCATCCATAATTGGAAGCATCACCCACGCTAAAAGATTAAATGTAATAGCCTTCATATAAGAAGGATATATATTAATTAAAGTATTTTAAAGCAAAGAATACAACAATTGGAATTGTTATAAAAGACATAAGTGTTGACACAACAATTGTACTAGCAACACTATCAACAATTTTTTTAGGTGAATAAATTGATGCAACAAGATAATTAAGAACTGCACTGGGCATTGAACATTGTATTAGTAATACACCAGCTGCAAACCCTTCTAGACCAAAATATAATATCAATAAATACCCAATTATAGGTCCCACAATAACTCGGCCTAAAGATGAAAATATTGCTTTATTAAGTGAAAAAACTTTAAGTCTTGTGAGTGCTATTCCTAATGACATCAAAATTAAAAATATTGTGGCATACATTAATAAAAAAGTAGTATTTTCAATAAATCCTGGAAGTTCATAATCATAATAAAGTAAAAAAACTGCAATAATGATTGCATAAAAAGGTGGGCTTTTTAGTATGACTTGTAAACTAAATTTTCTATCTGCTAAAAAAACACCTAATGTAAAGTGACACAAAATGATTAAGGCAGAAATAGCGGCTGAGACACCAAGACCTTGAGAACCATACGCGAATAAACATATTGGTAGACCCATATTTCCAGTATTAGGCATTGTTAAAGGCGGAAGTTCTCTTATTATATCTTTAGTATTTAAAAGAAATAATATAATTATTCCAACAATAATGAACCCAACAATTGCGATTGCATAGTACCAAAAATAGTTAATGAAAATAGTAAACGATATATTTACTGGATTTAATGCATAAATAATCATTGCTGGTGTGCCAACATTTGCAGCGAAATTAGTGATAAATGTAGTGTCAATTTTAGGATTTTTTTTACCAAGATAATATCCAATACCCACAACAAAGAATACTGGAAACAAAACTTCAAAAAGTTTTATATAAATATCCATTAATTATAAAGTCTAATTAAAGTTGGAAATTTGAGAATATTTTTATTTTTTTTAAAAATTGATAGACAGTTTTTTATATTTTTTTCAGTTGTTTTATGGCTTATAATAACAATTGTAGCCTTCTTATTTTTCTTATCAGGAGTTTGAATAATTCTTTTTACAGAGATCTTAAATTTAGATAATCGATTTGTTATTAAAGATAAAACGCCCTGTTTATCCTTAACCTCAAATCTAAGATATAATGAATTAGAATAATTTTGATTATTAAAGGGTTTTATAGATTTTCTTTTATTATAAGAAATTCCAAAAGGAGATTTTATATTTCCTCTCAAAATTGATAGTAAATCTGATAATAAGGATGATGAGGTTGGTCCAGGACCTGCCCCCTCTCCTTGTAAAATACTTTGACCTACTGGTTTGCCCTCTGTAATAACTGCATTCATTACACCATTCACATTTCCAATATATGAGTTTTTACTTACTAAACAAGGATGCACTGTTTCGAATAATTGATTATTAATAATTTCAGAAATCCCAAGTAATTTTATCCTCAAACCCAATTGATTTGCTATTTTAATATCTTCTAGTTTAATGTTTTCAATTCCTTCCATTATACACTTACTTTTTGATATTTTGATATTAAATGAAAGCGCTGATAAAATTCTAATTTTAGCAAAAGCATCAAAACCATTTAGATCTAATTTAGGATTACCTGGTTCAGCATAGCCAAGTACTTGGGCTTTCTTTAAAACTTTTTCAAAACTTTCGTTACTATTTTCCATCTCTGATAAGATATAATTAGTTGTCCCATTTAGAATTCCATAAACTTTTTTAATTTTATTGGTTGCTAAACCTTCTTTAATAGTTCTAAGAATTGGAATTCCTCCAGCTACAGAGGCTTCGAACTCTAGATTTACTTTATTCATTTCAGCTAGTTTCGCTAAATAATCCCCATGTTTAGCAATTAAGGCTTTATTCGGCGTTATTACATTTACTTTATTTTTCAAAGCGTATTCTACTATTTTTTTGGAAATACCATCAGATAGACCAATACATTCAAATAAAATATCTATTTTTTTTTCTTTAAAAATTTTTAAAGGATTAGAATAAAAAATTTTTTTATTTATGTTAAATCGTCTTTTTTTATTTTTATTTTTAGCAGATATAGCTACAATATTTATTCTTTTTCCAGTTTTTATCTCGATTTCTTTCTTTTTTGAATTTAATTCATTGTACAAAAATATTCCGACCTGACCCAATCCAACTAGTGCAATATTTATATTTTTATTCATTAGTTAATATCCGGAAATTTTCTTTTTTTGATATAATTATTAATATAAATTTCATACTCTTCAATTGTCATTAATCTAATATCATTTGATTTTTTTATTATTTCGGTCAGTTTGTTATTATCATTTTTTTTATCACTTTTCTCATTCCAATATTTAGAATCCATATTAAATGAACATGCATTTAGAAATATGAAGAGAGCTATAAACAATAATCTATTCATTTAAAGCCAGCATCTTTTGGAAAATTAAATTTCATATTCATATTTTGTATTGCTTGACCCGCTCCCCCTTTGATAAGATTATCAATAGCAGAAAGTATAATTATCTTATTCTTATTTTTTGATTTACAAACAGATATATTGCAATTATTCGTATTAATTACATCATTTGTGCTTATTAATTTGTCTTTATTTAATATTTTTATAAAATTTGCTTTTTTATAATATTTTTTTAACGTGTTTAATATTTTTGATGCTGAGGAAGTCTGATTAAGCTCAACATAAATTGTGCTTAAAATGCCTCTAAACATAGGTGATAAATGAGGAGTAAAATCAAATTGAATATTTCCTTTAACGCATCTCTTGATCATTTCTTCAATTTCAGAATTATGTCTGTGTGATGCAACACCATAAGCACTTAAAGATTCATACAAATTTTTATCTTTATATTTTTTGTGTACACCTCTTCCAGCACCAGAATATCCTGATTTTGAGTCAATTATAATATTATGATTTTTTATTAATCTATTTTTTAATAAAGGTATCAAAGGTAATAGAATAGAAGTCGGATAACATCCAGGACAAGAAATAATTTTATAATCTTTAACTTTTTTACCTGTAATTTCGGGTAAAGAATAAATACTATTCTTAATATTATATTTTGCTTTATGATCTTTTTTATACCATTTTTTGTAATCTAAAACTTTTTGAAGCCTAAAATCTGCGGCAAGATCAATTAAAACATTCTGTTTATTCAAATATTTTGAAATTACTTGCGCTTCTCCATTGGGAAGTGCTGTAAATACAACATCAATTTCATTCAAAAATTTTTTATTGAATTTTACAATTTTGGGTAATTTTTTTAATCCAATTGTTTTATCGTAATAAGAAATTTTTTTTCCTACTGATGTGTTTCCACATAAATACTTTATTTTTACATATTTATGTTTGTTTAACAATTTTATCAATTGGATACCAATATAACCAGTTGATCCAGCGACTAATACATTAAGCTTAGGCATTTCTTATTATAACAGTTAAAAATTAAAAAAAAATTATCTTTTAGAAAACTGAAAGCTTCTTCTAGCTTTTCTTCTTCCAGGTTTTTTTCTTTCAACTGCCCTGGAGTCTCTCGTGGTTAATTTCTCAGTTCTAAGAGTAGATTTAAAGCTTTCATCAAATAATACTAAAGCTTTTGAAATTCCATGTACCATTGCCCCCGCTTGTCCTGTTGGACCACCGCCTTTAACATTACATCTCACATCATAATCTGTCGCTTGATTAATTAATTCAAAAGGTCTTGTAATTTGCATTTTGTGATTCTCACTAGCAAAATATTCATTGTATAATTTGCCATTAACATAAATTTTTCCTGAACCCTTTTTAAGCCAAACTCTTGCGATAGATGTTTTCCTTCTTCCAGTTGCATATTTGCTATCCTTAAAATCAAGTTTTAATTTTGTTGTTTTTGATGAAGTTTGAGCGTTTTCCATATTAATTTCTTGCTATATTCTTGCTATTCAACTTATCTAATTCAATTACTTTAGGATTTTGAGCTGAGTGAGGATGACTGTCACCAGCATATATTTTAAGCTTTGTAAGTTGTTTTCTTCCTAAAACACCACCTGGTAACATTCTTTTAACTGCTAATTTTAATGCCTCACCTGGTTTTTTTTCATGTAATTTTTCTGGACTTGTTTCTTTAATACCTCCAGGATGGCCAGTGTGTCTATAATATTTCTTATTTTGAAATTTTTTTCCTGTAAATTTTGCATGCTCTATATTTTTGACTACTACAAAATCTCCTGTATCCATATGTGGAGTGTATGTTGCTTTATTTTTTCCTCTAATGATTTTAGATACAATTGTTGCAAGTCTTCCTACAACAGCATTTTTGGCATCAATTTCAAACCAAGATGAATTAAGCTCGCTTTTTTTAACAAATTTTGTCATTACGCGAGGATTAATACTATTATTAGGTTTAAAGTCAATTTTATATTTACCTTGTAAAACAACTCTATTCTGTTAAAAAGAGATTGCCGATTTGATCCTATTGCGGGCGTAAACTGCTAAAAAGGAAATTCTCATAAAATCGGTAGGCATTTGAACTATATTGTGCGCCTTGCATAAAGCAAAAGCACTAAAAAAGGAGTAAAAATGAGTACAAAAAGAAATAATCCAGAAACTATAGCCATTCATGGTGGTGACTATAAAAGTGATCCAGCCACAAATGCTGTAGCTGTACCTATCTATAGAACGACATCGTATCAATTTAATAATACTGAACATGCTGCTAATCTTTTTGCATTAAAAGAATTTGGAAACATCTACACGAGAATTATGAATCCGACCAATGATGTTTTAGAAAAAAGAGTTGCAGCTTTAGAGGGAGGATTATCTTGTGTAACAGTATCTTCGGGTCAAACAGCTTCATCTTTTGCAATATTAAATGTGGCTCAAGCGGGTGACAACATTGTAAGTTCAACAGATCTATATGGTGGAACTGTATCTTTATTTACTCATACATTAAGTAAATTGGGAATTGAAATTAGATATGCGGACCCAAGTGATCCAAAAAATTTTGAAAAAATGGTAGATGACAAAACAAGAGCTTTTTATGGAGAAACTTTACCAAATCCTTATCTTAGAGTTTTTCCTATTAAAGAAGTTTCTGATATTGGCAGAAAATATAATATTCCATTAATCATGGACAACACTGCATCACCAGTTATATGTAAACCTATCGAACATGGTGCAGCCATAGTAATTCATTCACTTACTAAATATATTGGTGGGCATGGAACCGCAGTAGCAGGGAGCATTGTTGATAGTGGTAATTTTGATTGGACTGCTGATCCAAAAAGACAACCTTTATTTAATGAACCTGATGCTAGTTATGGTGGTGTAATATGGGGTAAAGCAGTGCCTGAGCTTACAGGAGCAAATGTTCCTTTTGCAGTGAGAGCTAGAGTATGTTTACTAAGAGATCTGGGTTCCGCATTAGCACCTGATAATGCATTTGCCATAATTCAGGGTTTAGAGACTGTAGCCTTACGTATGAAACAACATTGTGAGAATGCTGAAAAAGTTGTTAATTTTTTAAAAAAACACAAAGAGGTTACAAAAGTAATCTATTCTACTGAACATGATAAACCAATCGCTGATAGAGCAAAAAAATACCTAAAGGGTGGTTATGGGCCAATGGTTGGTATTGAATTAAAAGGTGGTATTGAGGCTGGAAAAACATTCATTGAGTCTTTAAAAATGTTTTATCATGTTGCAAATATTGGTGATGTAAGAAGTTTAGCAATACATCCTGCTAGCACAACTCATAGCCAATTAAATGAAAAAGAACTTGCAGCATCTGGAGTTACACAGAGCTATGTAAGACTTTGTATTGGTATTGAGCATGTAGATGATATCATTGAGGATTTAAACCAAGCTTTAAATAAATCTTCTAAAGGTAAATTAAGGGCAGTTAGTTAAATCTTGTATTAAGAAATAAAAAATAGATACAAGAACTTACCAAAAAGATTGAGCTTATTTGGTGCATAGATGCTATATAGATTTGTGCACCATATAAAATTGTTATTATCCCTAAAAAAATTTGTAATAAAATAAAGAAACCCAATACATTTATAGACTTGTATAAATCAAAAATTTTATCCTTATAAATTTTGTAAAACATAAATAAATAATAAAATCCGATTATATAAGCTAAGTTTCTATGAATAAATTGAACCAAAGATGGATCGCTAAAAGCAGATAGTTTAAATAAATTAACAAATTCATTGTCGTCAGGAAAATATGCTGTACCCATATTTGGCCAGGAATTATAAATTTTTCCAGCATCCATACCAGATACAAAAGCTCCTATAACAATTTGTGTAAAGACCAATGTCAAAAAAACTAGTGGTATTAAAGGATTTATTTTATTTGTTGTATTATAACTCAAATTTAGCTTGAGATAGTTCCAAAATATTAATGATAAAATAATAAAAGCAATTAATAAATGAATAGATAATCTAAAATGACTTACATCAACTCTATCTACAAGACCACTACTGACCATATACCAACCAATGAAGCCTTGAAAACATATTAGAAAAAAAATTAAATATAAACTATACAATTTTGAAATAC
This sequence comes from uncultured Pelagibacteraceae bacterium, assembly GCA_902550615.1. Classification (GTDB taxonomy): domain Bacteria; phylum Pseudomonadota; class Alphaproteobacteria; order Pelagibacterales; family Pelagibacteraceae; genus Pelagibacter. The sequence continues at coordinate 136,296 of CACDAB010000001.1, forward strand.
TTATTTTAAAAGAAAAATAAATTAATGGTATTAAAAATCCGATACCAATTAATCTCCCTAAAAAACGATGTGCCCATTCCCACCAAAAAATAATTTTGAATTCTTGCATATTCATATTGTAATTTTGTAATTTAAATTCTGGTATTTGCTTATAAAGATTAAAATATGAAATCCAGTTTTCTTGATTTAAAGGTGGTAAAAATCCTGAGAAAAGTTGCCATTTAGTAATCGAAAGACCAGAGTCTGTTAATCTTGTTAAACCACCAACAACAATCATAATGGACACAATCCAAAACATTGAAATTAACCAGAGAGATAATTGATAATTAATCTTATGATTTGCTGTGTACATATGCGCATAAATATAATAATTTTTAAATTATCCAAATATATAAATGTCGCCGCAAAAACGAAAAAAACTAAGCAAAATTAGATCAGAACTAGATAAAATAGATAATTCACTTATAAAAATTATAAAAAAGAGAACATTTCTCGTAAAAAAAGTTTTAGAACTTAAAGATAGAAAAAATCAAATAGTTGATCAAAAAAGAATTAAATCCATACTTAGTAATATAAGAAAAAAATCTTTAAAGAATAAAATTGATCCACGTATTACTAATAGAATATGGAAAAATATGATTTGGTCTTACATTGATTACGAAAGAAGAAATTTTAAAAAAAAATGATTATTTGCTATGTGGTGGTAATTTTTTCTCAACAAAAATTTCATGTTTTCTAGTTGAAGGATTATATTTTCTAGCTTTTAATTTTACTTTGGCTTTTTCTCCACCAGCAGGTTTTTTTACATAATAAAAAAAAGGACTATCAGGTTTTTCCTCAGGAACTAAACGAACTTTTATGTGAGTTTTTTTTGCCATCTTATTTAAATTTTTTTAAACTTTTTACAATATTTGAAATTTTGTTTAACTTATTTTTTAAATTACCTGTTCTTATAGAATTATCTGCCATTTCGTCAAGCTTTAAAGGTTCTTTATTATTTAGTATTTTTTTTACACCTTTGATAGTCATTCCTTGATCTTTTAATAAAAAATGAATTTTTTTTAATAATTCAATGTTTTTTTTATCATAATATCTTCTATTTCCAGTAAGTATTTTAGGTTTAATTTGTTTAAATTCTTTTTCCCAAAAACGAAGAGTATGAGTGGGTAAAGAGTCCCCTTTTTTTGATTTTAAATTTAATATTTTAACAACTTCGCTTATAGTTTTGTAGGAATTATCTTCTTTATTCATCTATTTTATTTTTTGATTTTATTATTTTTTTCAAATTTGCAGATTTATGCGTAATGAGCGTTTCTGATATATAATTATTTTCCTCTATCTTTATCCCAGAAACAATGTCCCCGTTTGTAATGCCGGTTGCACAAAAAATTGAATCACCTGTAATTATTTCATTTAACAAATACTTTTTATTTAAATCACCTATACCCATTTTTTTTGCCCTATTTACATCATTTTCATTATCGAAAATGAATCTACCTTGAAAAAAACAATCAAAAGCATCCAAAGCAGAAGCTGCAAGCACACCCTCAGGTCCGCCGCCAATACCCATAAAAATATCTATATTATATTTTTTATCAGAAACTAATAAAGCTCCTGATACATCTCCATCAGAAATAAGTTTTAAATTCACCTTCAAATTCTTTAGTTCTTCAATAATCTTTTTATGCCTTGGTCGATCTAAAATACATGCAGAAAGTTCATTAGGTTGTTTATTCTTATAATCTGCAAGATTAGAAATATTTTTTTTAACTGAATAATCCAAATCAATAATACCCTCAGAGGGTACATTTGCAGAAATTTTGTTCATATAAGTCTCTGGTGCACTAAATAGATTTGACTTTTCTGCAACTGCAATGACAGATAATGCTCCTGGCTGATTATTTGCTGCAAAATTAGTTCCCTCTAAAGGATCCACAGCAATATCTAACTCAGGACCACTCATGGTACCTAAAGTTTCCCCAATATAAAGCATAGGAGCTTCATCCAGTTCTCCTTCTCCTATAACAACCTTTCCTCTCATTTCTATTTCATTAAGTTTATTTCTCATTGCATCTACAGCTGATTTATCTGCTGCTATTTTATCTTTTTTTCCAACAAAATGGTAAGATGATAAGGCTGCTTTGATTGAAACATTTAAAAATAAGTCTTCAAATTTTTTGTCTAATGACATTATTTTGCAGTTTCAATAGATATATTTTTCTCTAATTTTGATTCAAATTCTCTCAATCTTTTCCAAACTGAAATTAGTTCAACAATAATTGGCCAGCTTCTAACTAAATATTGCAGTGATGTTTCAACTCGACCAAAAGCTCTAATAATTTGTTGAACAAAACCAAGTGTTATTGCACCAGTTACAATCGTTGGTGCTAATGCTAAATATGGAACAATTACCATACCTTGTAAGTAACTCCATTTTACTGCATTAAAGTAAAGGTAGTGAAAATACATCTTATAATGAATTTTTCTAACACCACCATAAAGATCTGTAATTTTTGCAGGTTGTGCACTTTCTTTAAAATCCTCTCCTAAAACTAATTCTTTCCTATAAGCAGCCTCTTCTTTTTGAATATCATATTCAATGCCAGGAAGTTTAATCCCAACACTAGCTAATAATATTGTTCCACCCAGTGCTGATATTATCGCAACCCAAACTAAAGCATGTTCAACTTCGCCAATCCATGGTAACACTGTAATACTTTTTGATAAGCCCCATAAAATTGGAGTAAAAGCAATCAACGTCATAACACTTCTCAGTAATTCTGCCCCGAGACCCTCCATTATTCTAGCAAATTTAAGAGTGTCCTCCTGAACTCTTTGAGATGCTCCTTCTATAGAAGAGGCATCATTCCATTTGTCGTGATAAAAATCTGCCATTGCAGTTCTCCATCTAAATGTCCAGTGGCTGGTAAAATAATCACTAAAAATAACTACTAAAATGTATACAGCTGCAATTTTAGCAAATGTAAAAAGATACGCGATAAATTCTTTTTCAGATACAGAATTAGGATTAGTGAGAGCTTTTTGTAAAGTATCATAAAATTCACCAAACCATTCATTAATTCTCACATCAAGTTGAACCTGATACCAAGTAGCCATTAAAATCAGTAACGTTCCACCTATACTCCATAAATACCATCTTCTATCTGTAAAAAATTTAAACATTATTTATCTATTTTAAAAAATTATCTGCGTAGGATTTTTTTACTATTTTTCTTTTTTTTGGCTCAATTAGTTCATAATCAATTTTTTTCTTCTTTGCATAATTTATCGCTAATTCTTTGGTTGAAAATTCTAATTTCAGCTCAGTATACGTATCGTTAGAACTTTCCCATCCCATTAAAGGATTTTTTGTGGGATCATTCGTTTCAAATTCAAGTATCCATTTATCAAGTTTTCCTAAACCAGATTGCATTGCACTTTTATTAGGTATGTAAATTTTTGCTTTTTTCATAACAATGGTCGGAGTGGCAGGATTCGAACCTGCGACCCTCTGGTCCCAAACCAGATGCGCTACCAGGCTGCGCTACACTCCGAGAATGTTCGTTATAGCGTTTTTACTTATGTTTTCAATAAAAAGAAAAAGGTTAAATAATAAGGAAAAGTAGAAATAATTGATTTTACCTTCTATATTTTAATATAATTTATAGAAGCGACAATGTTTATATTAAATAGATATTATAAATTTTATAAATACAACGGATTAATAAAAACTATTACAAAAATTTTAACAACACCCTATCGAATTGTTAAAAAGCATATTTATGAAAAAAATAAAAAAAATATCTTTAATCAAAACACTTCAGAAAAAAGATTTAATCTTATTTATAAAACTAATTTCTGGTCCTCAAATGAAAGTGTTTCAGGTTATGGATCTGAGTTAAAAAATACCATCAATATCGAGAAAGAAATAATCAATATTATTAAAAAGTATCAAATTAAAAGTATTTTAGATGCACCATGTGGAGATTTCAATTGGGTTAAAAATGTTTTAGATAAGGATTTGACTTATATTGGTGGAGATATTGTTCAAGAAATAATTGATAATAATATTAGAAAATTTAAGAATAATAAATTAGATTTCATTAAGCTAGATATTACTAAAGAAAATTTACCAGACTCAGATTTAATGATTTGTAGAGATTGTTTAATTCACTTATCGTTTAAAAGTATTAAATTATTCTTTGAAAACTTTAAAAAAAGTAAGATTAATTACTTATTACTCACAACATATAAGTTAAAAGATAAAAATAAAGAAATAGATAATTTAGATATTCCTGATGGAGAATATAGAGAAATAGACTTAACTAGACCTCCCTTTTTACTGCCTAAACCATTACATGAAATACTAGATAAAGAGGAACTAAATAAAAATAGTGGTTTTAATTGTTTCCTAAATCTTTATACAAAAAATCAGATTAATGAACTAAAATTAAATAAATAAATTCTTATATTTTTTGATAAATTCAACTCTATCTCTGCGCCTTATACCAGCTAAATGAATTATTACAGGATTAAAATAATAATTTGATATTTCATTATTTTTTGGATCATTAAAATTTTTATTAGGCATACTATTCCAAATTCCTGATAAAAATTGAATCTTATTTAAAGTAGACTTATTTGGTTTATTATCTGATAAATTTGAAATTTCAGCTTTGAAACCTATTTCATCCATTACTGCTGCATTATCTGGCCAGTAATGATTTAAATATCTTTTTTTATTCCATACATTTTTAAAAAAGTTTAGAGACCAACTAGTATTTCTTACAAGAATTACTCCAACATTAGGACCCCATGTTAAAAAATCGACATTTTTGTATTTTGTTTTATGTTTGGATTTAAAAAATTGATTATGAATAAAAATATGTTTCGTTTTATCAACATGATTTAAAATATTTTCATATCTACATACAAAAGAATCGGCATCTAACCAAAGATAAAATTCATGGCTTTTAGTTTCAAGGTGTTCAATTAGCATCTTTATTTTCAACCAATAAAAATGTCTCTCAAACGATGTTCTTTTATCAATTTCATAATCAAATTTAAAATGATTAGCATATTTAATTATTGTTTTTTCTGATTCTTTTCCAATATTTCTATATCTATAGTTGTAACCTGATAAAATTTTAAGTTTACTATTTTTGAAATTTTTGTTTCTACTTTTAAAAAAGAACATTTATTAATTATTAAGAATTTTCAATATTTTTACCTTATACATCACAATTAAAATGTAAATTAAAAAGACAGACAGCTGTCTCTGTAAAAACTATAATTAACTTTTGCTTATAAATAGATATAAGATAAGCATAACTTATATTTTATAAAATAATGATTATTGAATGTATTAATTGTAATAAAGTATTTGAAGTAAATTCAGAACTTATTCCTGAAAATGGAAGAACTATTCAGTGTGGCTCGTGTAATCATGTTTGGTTTTATAATCCAAAAATTGGAGATATTAAAAAAGAAATAAAACAGGATGTTAAAATTGATGTCAAAAAAAAACCAACTATAAATCAAACAAAAAAAAATGAAGCAAAAACCTTTAAAGAAAAAAGCTATTCTAAATTAAAAGATAAAAAAAATTATGAGATAACAAAATATAAGCCAAGAAAAAGTTTATCATTTACTAAATTACTTTCGTATTTAATTGTACTTTTGATAACTTTTGTTGCTTTATTAGTTGTCATAGATACTTTTAGTACGTATTTATATCAATTATTTCCTTCTCTTGAGCTTGTTATATTTAATCTTTTTGAGATATTGAAAGATATTAAATTATTTATTAAAGACTTAGTTTAATCATGATTAATTACTTATCTAAACCCTTTAAATGGTTTTTTAAACTTGAAGCAGCTAGCGGTTTAGTTTTGCTATTTGCAGCTATAATTGCATTAATAATCAGCAACTCTAATTTATCTGATTTATATTTTTCAACTTTAAATAAATACTTATTTATAGGTATAAACAACTTTGGGTTAAAATTGTCTGTCTTACATTGGATTAATGACGGCTTAATGGCAATATTTTTTTTCTTTGTCACTTTAGAAATAAAAAGAGAATTTTTACAAGGAGAACTCTCAAATATTAAACAAGCTTTACTTCCAATAATTGCTGCTGTTGGCGGTATGTTGGTTCCTGCATTATTTTATGTATTCATAAACTTTGGTGATAGCGAAACTATGAACGGATGGGCCATTCCCTCTGCTACAGACATTGCTTTTTCACTAGGTGTATTATCTCTATTAGGAAAGAGAGTACCATTATCTCTTAAAGTTTTTTTAACTGCTTTAGCAATCATTGATGACTTAGGAGCAATTGTTATCATAGCTTTATTTTATTCAGGTGATTTGAGCATCAAATACTTAACGCTTATGCTGTTAGCTTTTATTGTACTATTAGTGATAAATAAATTTGATATTAAAAAATTTTTACCATATTTAGTTGTAGGTATATTTCTTTGGGACTTTACACATAATTCAGGTATCCACGCTACTATTGCTGGAGTTTTATTGGCCATGACCATACCTCACAGAAAGAAAGAAAAAGATTTTTCTTTATTAATCAAAGTTGAACATGCAATAAGTCCCTACGTAGCCTTTGGTATTATGCCTTTATTTGCTTTTGCCAATGCAGGAGTATCCCTCGAGGGCTTATCTTTTAGTTCTTTGTTAGACAAAGTGCCACTTGGAATTTTATTAGGATTATTTGTAGGTAAACAATTAGGTGTCTTTGTATTTTCATATGTGTCAATTAAAACAAAAATTGCTCAAATGCCTAATAATTCAAATTGGTATAATTTTTATGGCGTGGGCGTTCTAACGGGTATTGGTTTCACAATGAGTCTTTTTGTTGGAAATTTAGCTTTTGTTGAGAATATGCAATATATGGATGGTGTAAAAATAGGAGTTCTAACTGGGTCACTTTTATCCACTTTATTTGGTTACTTCTTAATACTACTTACACCTAATAAATGACAAAAAAGTTTATATTAAGTTTTACAATAATTATGTTTTTTTTTAAAAGCCCAGCTATCGCAAATTATGAAAAAAACTTTTTTGATCTAAATATTGAGAGTATATCAGGTGAAATAATAAATTTTAGTGATTTTAAAAATAATGCAGTATTAATTGTAAATACGGCAAGCTATTGTGGATTTACAAATCAATATGAAGAACTTCAAATCCTTTGGGATAAATATAAAAATAAGGGTTTAATTGTTCTTGCTGTACCATCAAATTCATTTAATCAAGAGAAAAATAAAAATTCAGAAGTTAAAAAATTTTGTGAGGTAAATTTTAATATCACCTTTCCACTTTCAGCTATCACTGAAGTAAAAGGAAATAATGCACATGAGTTATTTAAATGGGCTAAAACTAATCATGGCAGCTCAGCTGTACCAAAATGGAATTTTCATAAGATTTTAATAAACAAAGAAGGAAAAATTGAGGATACATTTTCCTCTTTCACTAAGCCATTATCAAATAAAATAATTAATAAGATAGAGAGTATTTTATAAATTTAGAGTAAGCCCATCGAAAGCAGGTATTGTATTTTTTGGTAAAATTTTCTTAAGAACTTTGTAATCTAATACTGGAGATAAATTAGTTAAAACAGCTTTTTTAGGTTTGAACTTTTTTATCATGGAAAGAGAGGTTTCTAAATTAAAATGTGATGGATGGTAATTATACCAAAGACAATCTATGACTAAAAACTTTAAATTTTTGAAATATCTAAAATCTTTAGTGTAAATTTTACTTACATCACTTATATAAGCCAATTTCTTATCAATAATAAAACAATTAGATTTAACTTTTCCGTGTTCAACTTTAATTGATTTAACAGAAATTTTTTTCTTATAATTAGATGTAAAAAAAGTTTTAGGCAATTTATGTAATTTTAACGTAGCAGGATATTCTCTAGAGTAACTTTTGAATATATATGAAAAACTATTTTTCAAATATTTAGAAGTAAATGAATCTGCATATACATCGATTTGATTTTTACTGCTTATATAAAATGATCTTAAATCATTAATTCCGTGGGTTTGATCACCATGCATATGTGAAAAAAGCACTTTATCTATTTTTTTTATCTTATGTCTTAATAATTGTTGACGTAAATCAGGTGAAGTATCAATCAAAATATTTTGATTAGAGGTTTTTAATATTGCAGAACATCGCGTTCTATAATTTTTCTTAATTTTAGGATCACAATTACCAAAAAAACCATCTGGTCTTGGTACACCCATTGAACTACCACAACCAAGTATTATAAACTTCATATAATTTTAATTAAAAAAAAGATTATTAAAATTATTAGTGGTAATTTTTATAAGTTCAGATTTTTCAATGCCCTTTATTTCTGCAAGTTTGGCTGCAGTAAAATCTATAAATGATGGTTCATTTTTTTTTCCTCGATTTGGCACTGGAGCTAAAAAGGGGCTATCTGTTTCTATAAGAATTTTATCTAATGGAAGAAACTTAAATGTATTCTGAAGATCAACAGAATTTTTAAAAGTGATAATACCACTTGCAGAAAAATAAGAATTAAATTTTAAAAGCTTTTCTGCAAATTTTTGGGATCCTGTGAAACAATGCATCAAAATTTTTAAATTTTCATCTTTATATTCATTTAATACTTCGTAAGTTTTTTCTTCAGCATTTCTTGAATGAATAATTAATGGTATGTTTGCTTTCAAGGCAGCTTTAATGTGTATCTTGAAACTTTCTATCTGTTTATCTCTATCTGAATTATCATAATAAAAATCAAGACCAGTTTCCCCTACCCCAATAATTTTTTTATTTTCACCTAAATTTTTTGTAAAAAATTCTGAGTTGACATTATTTTTATCTGCTTCATGTGGGTGTATTCCAATTGTACCAAATATAATCTCATCCTTATTTACAATTTCTTTAACTCTGGAAAAGCTTTCTATAGATGTTGAGATTGTTAATAATTTTTTTACACCAATTTCTTTTGATCGCTGTATAACATTTTTAAGATCACTAAATAATGGCTCATGATCTAGATGGCAATGTGAATCAATCATTTTCTTTTTCTATTTTGTTAAATAATATATCAATTTTACTAATAGCACTTCCTTTTTTTAAAAATTCATTATTTCCAATTGACTGAAAAATTACATCTTTTTCTTCAAGATTGAAAATTTTAAGTGCTTTAAGAGATGATTGCGGAATAATGGGATATAATAAAAAAGTTACTTTTCTAACAATTTCAAGAGTTGTATAAACTATTGTATTTAACCTAATTTTATCATCTTTTTTTTTCCACGGCTCCTGGTCATTGAAATATTTATTGGCTTCAAATAATCGATTTACAATATAATCAATATAATAGTTTATATTTTGATTATCTATTTCCGATCTCAACTTGTCTAAATTCTGACTATATTCATCTAAAATTTTTATATCATCATTTTCAAATTTAATTTTTTCTGGCACCTTGCTATCACAATTTTTAATAACAAATGCAGATACACGTTGACATAAATTACCAAAATTATTGGCTAAATCACTATTAATACAATCCTCTAATCTTTCTTGAGAAATATTACCATCATTTCCAAATGAAACTTCTTTTATTAAATAATATCTTAAAGGATCCAATCCATATTTTTTTATAATTTCTAATGGATCTAATATATTTCCTTTTGATTTAGACATTTTTTCCTCATTAGATAATATCCATCCATGTCCGTAAACTTTTTTTGGAGGTGCAATTTTTGCAGCCAATAGGAACGCAGGCCAATATATTGCATGAAATCTTAATATATCTTTTCCAATCAAATGAACAGATGCTGGCCAAAATTTTTTATATAATTCATCATCTTTATTGGGATAATTTAAAGCACTAATATAATTAGTGAGAGCATCTAACCATACATATATGACATGATCTTCATCATTTGGAACTTTAATACCCCATGAGAAACTTTTTCTACTTACCGACAAATCTTTTAATCCACTTTTAACAAAACTTATGACTTCATTTTTCCTAGACGCTGGAGAAATAAAATCAGGATTTTTTTCATAAAATTCTAATAATGCCTTTTCCCACTTAGATAATCTAAAAAAATAAGACTCCTCATCAACCCATTCAACAGGGGATTTAGATGATATGGCCACTTTTTTATTATCAAGATCTTCAATCTCATCCTCATTGTAGAACGCCTCATCCGATACTGAATACCAACCAGAATATTTTGATAAATAAATATCATCATTTTTTTTCAATTCTTCCCATAAATATTGAACAGATTTTTTGTGTCGAGACTCAGTAGTTCTTATAAAATCATTATTTGTTAAATTTAGAGTTTTTGATAAATTCTTAAATGTTTTGCTTATTTCATTGCAGAACGCTAAAGGTTCAACTCCTTTTTTTTCAGCAGCTCTTTGAATTTTCAAACCATGTTCATCAGTCCCAGTGAGAAAATAGACTTTATATCCATCAATTCTTTTAAACCTAGCAAAAAAATCAGCAATAATACTTGAATAAGCATGACCCATATGAGGTTTGGCTGAGGGATAATAAATAGGTGTTGTAATGTAATAATTTTTATCCATTTAAAAGTTTTGAATTTATTTCTAAAAATAAAGATTCATCATCTAAATTGAATTTCTTAAAATCATCTATTCTTTTTAAAAAATAATTGTAAATATCTAAATTTGAAACTGAGACATCTTTTATTAGAAATAATTCAAGTATATTGTAAACAAATGTTTTAGAATGCTTATCATCTTTATAAATATTTTCACTTATTAATTTTAATAAAAAATTCTTTAAATTTATTTCTTTTAAATCAATTTTTTTTTCTTCAGAAAATTTTAAAAGATTATAAATTTCTCCAGGTGTTGAATAATAACTTAATAAATCTTTATTTATGAGATCATCAATATCTTTATCAAAAAGAAGTGAACAAATTTCATTAACCTTGTGATTTTCTAAGGATATATTGAAATTAAGACACCTAGATAAAAGTGTTGGAATAATTTTCTTATTACTATTAACTAAAATAAAAAATATATTCTCATTTGGTTCTTCAAGTGTTTTTAATAACGCATTTACTGAATTTAAATTTAAATATTCAATATTATCAATTAAAACAAATCTTGGCTTACTATTGAATGAAGACTTGTTAAGTTGAATTATTAATTCTCTAATTTGTTCTATATCTATGTTCTTTTTATCAGAATTAATGTCTATTAGATTGAAATTTGGACAAGAACCATTTTGAATTAATTTAAATGAGCGATTATCTGGGTTTATCTTAAATTTAATTAAATCATAAGGCATTTCTTCATCTTTTGATAAAACAAAATTAATTAAATGATAAGCGAGAGTACATTTGCCTATACCTTTTTGACCAGTTAATAAAATCTTTGATGGTAATCTTTTTTGTTCAAATAATTTAGCAAAAACTAAAAAGTTATCCTGTAGTCCATAAAGATTTGTTTGGGTGATAGGATATAAATTCATTTTACTAATTTTTCAATTTTTTCAATTATAATTTTTTTGTTTAAATCTATTGGAAGATTTGAATTGATAATTTTATATCTTTTTTTATTTTTTGATATTCTTAAAAAACCATTTTGTACTTTTTTGTAAAATTTTTCTTTGAATTTATCGTAACGATTAAGTTTTTTTCGTTGTTTCAATCTTTTTTGCATATTGTTTGTATTAACAATACTTAAAAACGTAAAATCTACTTTAAATGACTTTAAGATATGATTATTAAGCTTTTTAATAATTTCTAAATTTACACCCATTCCAAAATGTTGATAAGCAATAGTAGAGTCAGTAAATCTATCTAATAAAATTATCTTTTTTCTAAAATTTTTTTTCAAATTGTCTATGTTCTCACTTCTAGCCGCTAAATAAAGTAACAAATCTGTATTTTTATTAAAATTAGATTTCTTATCTAAGATTAATTTTCTAATTTTTTCTGAATTTTTATTCCCTCCTGGTTCTCTTATCTTCATATGAGGTATCTTTTTTCTTTTTAAATATTTAGAAACATTATCAATATGAAAAGTTTTTCCACTACCTTCAATACCTTCAAAGGCTATAACAATTTTTTTAGACATCACCCCAAATCAAATAATTTAAGGATTTCATTAATCTTGAAAAAATATTTACTTTGTTAACTTGTTCTTTTGCTAAAAGATCATATTCATCAATTAATTCATCATCGTAAATGATCTTTAATTTGGCTAAAACTTGATCTTTACTAATTGGAGCCTCTACAGGTCCTTCATATAACATTTTAACTTTTAATAATTTTTTCTTACCTTTTTTTATAATTTTATAGATATCTTCTTTAGTATAAACCTTAACAAAGTCCCTTTTTCCTAACCAAACATCAACACTATCAAAATCTTCTCCCGATTTATTTATTTCTACTAAATCAAAATTCGTTAAACCATATGTTAATAATTTTGAGCTTTCTCTAGATCTAGAATTTTTAGTTTCAAAACCACTAGCCACTGCAATTAATCGTCTACCTTTTCTTTCTAATGATGATGCTAAAGAATATTTTTCCACTGCAAGATATCCAGTTTTAATTCCATCTGCACCCATATTTTTATATAAAAGTGGGTTTCTATTTCCCTGGGTAATTGGATCACCACCAGTTCTATCCCAAGTAAATTCTTTTTCACTGAACCACTTATAATACTCTGGATAGTTTTTAATCAAATAATGAGACATTATCATTATATCTTTTACTGTTGAATAATTATCAGGATCATTTATTCCAGATGAGTTTGCAAAATTTGTATTACTCATACCAATTTCTTGTGCTTTAGAAGTCATCATAATAGCAAATTCTTCTTCTGTACCTGCTATTCCTTCGGCTAATGCAACACAAGCATCATTTCCTGAGGCAACAATAATACCTCTAAGTAAATTTTCTACACTTACCTCATCATTAACCATTACAAACATTGAGGAATATCCAGATGTTGACAATCTCCAAGCTCTCTCTGAAATAATAAATTTTTCATCTAAAGTTAAATTACCTGATTTAATCAAATCAAAAGCAATAATCGAGGTCATTATTTTTGTCATTGAAGCAGGATAAATTGATCTGTCTGGTTCCTTTTCGTATAGAATTTCACCTGATAAAAAATCTTGTAGAATTGCTGTTCTTGCTTTTATGTCAATATTAGAATGTGCACTATGGGAGATAAAAAGAGTTATAAAAATTGTAATTAGAAATTTTTTAAACATTTTTGAACACTTCTAAGTTTTCGAAATTAAGAGATTTTAACTTTTCAAATGACTCTTTCAAACTTTTTATATCATTAAAAGGACCTATTAATACTCTAAATTTAGTTTGTGATAATTTTTTAATTTTAGTGTTTTTAATTGAAGTTTCGTCTTTGATTCTAGAAATCATCGTTTTAGCTGTAGATTTATAATAAAAATCAGCAATCTTTATTGAGTAAGAGAATTTTTCTTTTGTAGTTTTTTTTTCTTTTTTTTTAGTTTTGCTTAAATCATTAATTTGAATACCATCAATTGGTGCCTTTTCGGCAACTTTTTTTTCCTCGTCAAATGTTTTACTTTTTTTTGCAATAAAAGTAGAATTTCTTGATATTAAGACTATTTCTAATAGTGGTTCATTGAAATCAAGATCTAAATCTTCAGCAATTCTTTTTGATATAACGGAATTGTAAAAATCAGAAAATTTTTGGTTATTTGATTTCACTTCTGCAATTAAAGACTTTCCATTTTTTGGATTTGTAATCTTAACAGCAGATTTTCTTTCTAGTGATTTGTGGTGAATCATTAATGATCTATCATCTAATTTTTTAATTTTTTTTACATTTTCATCAAAAATTAGAGCAAAACCACTATTGCTATATTTTTTCTCTATTTTTGTCTCAATCTTATCCGTCTTCATTGCAACTTGTTCACAACCCATTAAAAATATTGATAATAAAAGTATTAATAAAATTTTATAATTCATTTTTAAATTTATCTTTTAAAGTACAAACTGCTAAAGCAAATCTTAGAGATCTATTCCATTGGAGAATTATTTCGTAGTTATCAAATACAATATATGCAGGGTTTAAAGTATCTGCACCAGGAATAATATCTTTATCTGGGGTAATTATTGCAACATTATAATTTGATTTTAAAAAGCTTATATCATTGTAATTATCAATATATTTTTTAAAAAATCCTAATTTTTTTTTATTTTGTAGTTTTTTAGCAGAAACGTTTAAATATTTTTTTGGAATATCTTCTTTAAGATCTATTCTATAAAAACAAGGTGAATCTTTTTTCCAACCAATTTTTTTAAGATAATTAGCTGCTGAGGCATAAGCATCTTGAGAATTTTTTAAATCAATATAATTATCAGTATTAAAATCAATCGCGTGATTTTTTATAGTTGAAGGCATAAATTGAAAAAAACCAAATGCACCTGCCCATGATCCATACAATGATTTATAATCTATCTGATTTTCATCAATTAATTTCAATAATATTAAAAGTTCTTTAGTGAAAAACTCAGATCTTCTCTTATCGTAACTCAATGTTGCTAAAGAAGAAAGAATATCCATTTTTCCAACATAAGTTCCATAATTAGTTTCTATACCCATCAATGACAATAAAAGTTCCTTTTCAATTTCAAACTTACTTTCAACAATATTGATCAAATCTTTATTATCTAAATAGAAATCAATACCTTTATTTAATTTTTTTGTAGAAGATCTCTTTGATACATAAGTTTTGGTGTCTTCATAAAATTCAGGTTGATACCTGTCATATTTTATAACATTTGTTAAAAACTTAGTATCTGTCATTACTAGATCAAAGGTTTTCTCAGAAATATTATTAGCTAAAGCTCTTTGTTTAAAATCTTTTTTCCACTTTTCAAAATCAGTATTCTCATTTGCAAATAAGTTAAAATTTAAAAAAAATAGAATTAAAAAAAAAATATTATTTTTTTTCATATAAATCATTTAAATATATAATTACAGCAATCCAAATAATAATAAAACTTAGAAATTTAACTAATGAAAAATCCTCTCCATAATAAAAATAACCTAAAATGAACTGTAATGTCGGCGTGATGTAAAATATCATTCCTGTTGGACCTAATCCAATTAATTCAACCCCTCTTACATATAGAAACAAAGGAATCACAGTCATCGGACCAGCTAAAAGTAAATATAGACTTAAGCCTGGATTACTTAAGTTAAAGTCGTTTAGACCATAATTTACAATTATATAAAATGCAACTAAAGCAAAAGGGAAAATATATAAACTTTCAATTAGTAACCCAATATCAGTATCAATTTCAATTTTTTTTCGAACTAAATTATAAAAGGCCCAACTAAAAGCTACAATGAGACCGACCCATGGTAATGATTTAAGATTAAAAAAAATTAAAATTAATATTGAAACAAACACTAGAATAATTGAAAAAATCCTTTTTTTGTTTAGTTCCTCTTTAAAAAAAATATACCCCAAAAGAACACTAATTATTGGCATTATAAAATAACCAAAACTAGCATCAATAATCCTTTCTGATGCAACAGCATATATCCATATAGACCAATTAACAAAAATTAAAAAACCAGACAAAAATAATGCAATTAATTTTTTTTTATCTTTTACTTCGTTTAAAAAAATTTTCCATTTAGACAGAAATGTTGTGGTTAAAATTAACATTATTACTGTCCATAGACATCTGTGAACAACTAATTCAGTATGACCAATAAAAGAAACCGACTCAAAATATATAACTCCAATAAATCCCCACCAAAAAGAACCTAAAGAAGTTAATATTAAACCTTTGTTAAAATCATTTTTCATACTAATTAAATGAATAAAATATCATGAGTAATTAGACTATTTTATTGTTGAATTAAATATTTTTAATTATAAAAGCTTCTACACGGAGAGATGGCTGAGCGGTTGAAAGCACCGGTCTTGAAAACCGGCAAAGGGGCAACTCTTTCCTGGGTTCGAATCCCAGTCTCTCCGCCATATAATTATTAATATTTAAAATTTTTAAATAAATTATTAATTTTGTTATCTTCAAATTCAATGTTGGTTTTCAAACCATTATAAAAATTGTAAAGATTATTATCATCTATTTCTAAGAATTTTATTAATTCATTTAAATCTTCAACATTTAATTGATCTAAGTATTTATTAGTGAATGCTCCTAAAAGTTTATCCATTTCTTTCGTACCGCGATAATTTGATCTGTATATAATCTTTTTTTTTATTTGTTCTATATCAGCAGTCATATTAGGAATATAATATTAGTTTATGGATATTAAAAGAAATTATGAATATTTATTATCTGACCTAAAATCTATAAAAGGTGTTGGATTAAAAACATCAAATTTATTAAAAAGAAAAAAAATTAATAGTATTTTTGATCTGTTATGGAAATTACCAAAATCTTATACAGATCGAAGTTTATCTTTGAAGATTAAAGATTTAAAAATAGATGAGATACAAACTATAACTATAATTCCTCAAAAATATTCATTTCCAAGAGTAAGAAACTTACCAAATCGAGTTTTATGCAGAGATGAAACTGGTGAAATAGATTGTGTTTTTTTTAATAGTTACGAAGGATATATTAGAAAAATATTACCTATTGGAAAAGAAGTAACAATTAGTGGTAAAATTAAATACTTTCGAAATAAATATCAATTAACAAATCCTAAATATATTTCAGAAGACTCATCTATAATAAAGCAAAAGCATAATACCTATTCATTAACTGAGGGAATTAGTGAAAAGGTTTATAATAAAATAATATTTCAAATTATTAAAAATTTACCTCAGATTGATGAGTGGCACTCAAAAGATATATTAAAAAATTTTGGTAATATTGGTTGGAATGACTCAATCAAAAAATTACACGAGCCAGAAAACATTGGTAAATTCAAGGAAAATTTCTATCAAAGACTTGCTTTTGATGAAATTTTTTCAACTTTTTTAGTTAATTCAGAAATTAGAAAAAAGATCAAAAAAATTAAAAAAACAAAGAAAAAATTTGAAATTAAAAAACAAAATGAAATAATATCCAAATTAGATTTTTCCTTAACCAATGATCAAACTAAAACATTAAATGAGATTAACAAAGATTTGTGCTCAGATAACAAGATGTTCAGATTACTTCAAGGTGATGTTGGTAGTGGGAAAACAATTGTAGCGTTATTATCTGCACTCAATACCATCAGTTCTGATTTTCAAGTAGCAGTAATGGCTCCTACAGAAATATTAGCAAGACAACATTTTTTATTAGCAAAAAAAATATATCCAAAAAATATTAAAATAGAGTTACTTTCTGGAAAATCATCATACAAAGATAAGAAAAAAATTTTAAATAAACTTATTAAAAAAGAAATTGATATTATTTTTGGAACACATGCCTTATTTCAAAAAAAAGTAGAATTCAAAAAACTAGGTTTAATAATAATTGATGAGCAACACAAATTTGGAGTTAGTCAGAGAAAAAAATTATCTGACAAAGCTGGGAAAGATTGTGATGTTCTTTTAATGACAGCGACACCAATTCCACGTACTTTAACAATGACTATTTACGGAGATATGGATCTTTCAATTATACGAGAAAAACCGAATAACCGAAAACCTGTAAAAACTTATAGTAAAATTGAAAGTAAGATTGAAGATGTAATTAAATTCATCAAGAAAGAAATACAACTTGGAAATCAAATTTTTTGGGTATGCCCTCTTATAGAAGAGTCAAAAAAAATTGATCATTCTTCAGCGATTAAAAAGTCTGAATATCTAAAAAAAATTTTTCCAAATGAGGTTTATTTACTCCATGGAAAAACAACCATTGAGGAAAAAGAAGAAATCTTAAACAAATTTTTAAGAAATGAATTTAAGATATTAGTTTCTACTACTATCATTGAAGTTGGTATAGATTTTCCTAATGCAAATGTAATTATAATAGAAAATGCAAATAAGTTTGGTTTGTCTCAATTACATCAACTTAGAGGTAGAGTTGGAAGAGGCAACAAACAATCTTCATGTGTATTAATGTTTAAGTCAAATCTAAGTGAAAATGCTAAAAAAAGAATTAATATATTAAAAGACTCTAATGATGGATTTAAAATATCTGAAGAGGATATGAAATTAAGAGGTTTTGGAGATATTCTTGGTTTTAAACAAAGTGGAATAAAAAACTTTAAATTAGCAGATCCAATACATAATCATAATCTTTTTATTTTAGCTGAAAAAGAAATCAAAAGAATTGAAAATGAACAAGAGGATATAGGGAAATTTAAACCATTAATTAAATTATATGATCGTGCAGATATAATTAATGATATAGCTTAATTCTTACCTGTGGATGTTCCTGCAGAAACAATAAATTTGGATGCCTCTTCAAATGTCATGTTCAGATATATAACTTCATCTATAGGAAACATTAGTAAAAAACCACTTGTAGGATTTGGTGTAGTTGGAACAAATACGTTTATTAATTTTTTATTTGTTTTTTCAGCCATTTCACCTTTATTTTCTTTTGTTGCAAATCCAACAGCCCAAACACCTTTTCTTGGATATTCTACTAAAACAACACTTTTTTTATCATTGTCATCTTTATTAGAAAATGTCTCGGTCATTTGTACTATTGCCGAATAAATTGTTCTTAAAACAGGAATTCTTTTGAATAGATCATCAATAAGTTTGAGAATTCGTTTACCTAAAAAGGATAATGATAATCCCCCAACAATTGTTATAAATGCTACAGAAATAATTATTTCTATTCCAGGTATTGCAAAAGGTAAATAGTTATTAGGATTTATATTTTCTGGAATTATTTTAGAAGAAATACCTATTAAAATTTTACTTAAGTATAAAGTAAAACCAATAGGAATTAATACCACTACCCCAGTTATAAAATAATTTCTAAGAATAAGAGTAAGTGATCGTTTTTTTTTATTCTTTTTCATAAAATTTATTTAAAACTTGAGTAAACTACAAAAGAAATCGCAATAATAAACAAAAATACTAATATTTTATTATTTAGATTCATTTTAAAGTATATTATCAATGATAATTAAAAATGGATAGAAGAAAATTCTTAACTTATGTTGGTTGTACTTGTTGTAGTTTAGCTCTTAATTCATGTGCTACTGCACCAATCACTGATCGAAAACAATTAAAACTAATCCCTGAAGCTAAATTAAATGCTCAGGCAGCTCAAATTTTTGAAAAAATTAAGGAAAAAGAAAAATTAATAACAGGATCAAAACTTAATCAAATAAAAGAAATTGGTAAAAGAATGGAAAATTCCATAGGAGAATATTTTTATCAATCAAAACTTGATGATCCAACAATTGGTTTTGATTGGGAATATATACTAATTGATAAAAAAAATATGAGAAATGCATTTTGTATGCCAGGAGGTAAAATAGCAGTTTTTTCAGGCATATTAGAAGTCACCAAAAATACTGATGGATTAGCTGCTGTCATGGGTCATGAAATTGCACATGCTGTAGCAAAGCACTCCGTAGAACGAGCGAGCAGAGGTGTTGTTTTAAACGTAGGGACAAATGTTATTGATATATTATCTGGTGGAAAATTATCTCAAGTTAATAGATCAACAGGTATGAATACTATTGGTATGGTTTCTCAACTGGGAATAATGAATCCTTTTAACAGAAAGCAAGAAACTGAAGCTGACTATTTAGGAATGATTTTTGCCTCTTTATCTGGTTACGATATAAGAGAAACACCTAAAATTTGGGAAAGGATGCAAAAATTTAATAAGGGTAAAAAACAATCTGAATTTCTGAGTACACACCCTTCACCAGAAAATAGAATAAAAAAAATAAACGAGTGGACTAATAGTATAATTTTAGATTACCCACCAATTAAAACATAAACATTAATTAATGGTGAGCCGTGATGGACTCGAACCATCGACCCATTCCTTAAAAGGGAATTGCTCTACCAACTGAGCTAACGGCCCAAAATTACTTCGTATATACATATTTATTTTAATATTTCAAATAGGAATTGATGAGACATATAGTTTCTTTATCACAACTTATCTATGTATTTATCATGAAATTCATTAAAAGTGCCTTTTTGAATATTTTTTCTTATTTCACTCATTAATTCTTGATAAAAGTTGATATTATTTAACGTTAATAGCATCGACCCTAAAATTTCATTAGTATTGAATAAATGATTCAAATAATTTTTTGAATATTTGTTTAAATTTAAATTTTTACACTTTTCATCAAGAGGTGAATTGTCATTTTGATATTTATTATTCTTAATATTTATTCTTCCATTCCATGTAAAAGCCAGACCTGTTCTCCCTGATCTAGTCGGCATTACACAATCAAACATGTCTATTCCTCTTTTAACTGCACCTAAAATATCAGAAGGTGTGCCTACACCCATTAAATAATGTGGTTTATTTTCTGGAAGATTTTCCTTAATGTCATCCAAAACTTTAAACATTTCCTCTTGTGTTTCACCAACTGCAAGACCACCAATGGCATATCCATCAAAATTTAGATTTAACAAACCTTTTAGAGACAAAAGTCTCAAATCTCTAAAAAGACCTCCTTGGACTATACCAAAAAGAGCTTTATGAGGATTTTTTCCAAAGGCTTTTTTGGATCTATCAGCCCAATATAATGATAGTTCCATTGATTTTTTAATCAGTTCATAGTCATCTGTTTTCTTTGGACATTCATCCATGATCATTACAATATCTGAGTTCAAGCCAAGTTGAATTTTTATACTTTCTTCAGGGCTCAAATAAAATTTTTTTCCATCAACATGAGAATTAAAAATTGCACCTTTTTCTCGGTCTATTTTATTTAATTTTGAGAGAGACATCACTTGAAAACCACCTGAGTCAGTAAGTATTGGTAAATCACAATTCATAAAGGAATGTAATCCGCCAGCGTTTTGAATTCGTTCGACTCCTGGACGGATCATTAAATGATATGTATTAGCTAAGATTATATCTGAGCCAGTTTTTTTAATATCATCGATCGTACAAGCTTTTACAGTTGCCTGAGTTCCAACTGGCATAAAAGCAGGAGTTCTAATAACACCTCTATGTGTTTCTATAATTCCTTCTCTTGCATAGCTGTCTTTGTTCAATAATTTAAAGGCAAATTTTTTTAATGCCATTAAATATTATAATGATTTAAAACTAATTATTTTATCTGGGTCTGTGACGGCACCATTATTGTTTTCATCACCACGTTTAATTTTATCAACAAATTCCATTCCTTCGATCACTTTTCCAAAAACTGTATATTGGTTATCTAGAAAAGGAGCAGGTTTAAAACAAATGAAAAATTGGCTATTTGCACTATTAGGATCTTGTGATCTAGCCATAGATAAAGTTCCTCTGTCATGTGGCAAATTATTAAATTCTTGTTTTAGATCTGGTAAATCAGATCCTCCCATTCCTGCCATTCGTAAATTAAAATCACTTGAAGATGAATTTCCAAATTTTACATCTCCAGTTTGTGCCATGAAACCATCAATAACTCGGTGAAAAACAACATTATCATATTTACCACTATTGGCTAAATCTTTAATTCTTTTTACATGATTAGGTGCTACATCTTCAAATAATTCAATTTTAACATCTCCATCTTTAAGTTTCAAAATCATAATATTCTCCTGTGACATTACTTGGTTTATGGTTAAAAAAAAGAAAATAAATATATTTATTAAAATTTTATTCATATTTTCTTTTTAGTAATTTAATTGTACTTTTGGTAGTAAATTTTTTGATATCACCTTTTAAATTTACTATTTCTTTAACAAATCTTGATGAAATAATCTGATTTTCAACATCAGACATTAAAAAAAGAGTTTCAATATTTTTATTTAATTTTCTATTCATCCCTGCTAGTTGAAATTCATATTCAAAATCTGAAACTGCTCTTAATCCTCTTAAAATAATATTTGATTTATATTTTTTGCATAATTCAGTGGTTAAAGAGCTAAAAGAAATTACGACAACTTTTTTTTTGTTCAGTTGCAAATCATAAAATAAAGCTTTTTTAACAATTTCAATTCGTTCATCAGAATCGAATAAATAATCCTTATTTTCAACGTTAGATACTGCAACAACAATCTTATCAAAAAGTTTTAAACCTTTTTTAATAACATCAATATGGCCAAAGGTAATTGGATCAAATGTTCCAGGATAGATTGCAACTTTATTCATTAAACTAAGTTATCATCTATTTTATCAGCTGAAACAACTTTTTCTTCTCCAGTTAATTTAATAATTCTAACACCCTGAGTATTTCTACCCGCAGTTCTAATTTCTTTTACCGCCACACGTATTACTCTTCCTTTGTTAGTAGATATAAGTATTTCGTCACCATCATATACAGGAAAAGAGGATGAAATATTACCATTTCTTGGTGAGTTTATAATTCCGATAATTCCCTTCCCACCTCTATTAGTTACTCTATATTCTGTATGACTAGTTTTTTTGCCAAAGCCATTTTCTGTGATTGATAATATGAACTTTTCTTTAGCTTTTAATTCTGATTGCTCGTCCTTTGATTTCTTCCCATTTTTTTTAGATTTATCATTATCTATAATTGAAAGGGAGACAATTTGATCGTTAGGAGACAAAACAATACCTTTAATCCCTTTAGAGGATCTTCCCTTAAAAACTCTCAACTTTTTGGACTCAAAACGTATACATTTTCCTAATTTGGTACTTAAAATTATATCTTGATCATCCTTGCAAATTTTAACTCCAACAATTTTATCATTATTGTCTAATTTCATTGCAATTTTTCCAGATGTATTGATTGAAGAAAAATCCTCTAAACTATTTTTTCTGATTTTCCCTTGAGCAGTAGCAAATACAATTTGATAATTTTTCATTTCAGATTCATTATCAGGAAAAGGCATAATAGAACTTATTGACTGATGGTTTTTTAGTGGAAGAATATTAAACAACGATTTACCCTTAGAAACTGAAGATCCCTCAGGTATTTTCCAGGCTTTTATTCTATAAACTAAACCTTCTGTAGAGAAAAACAAAACTGAGGTATGAGTATTAACTGATAGAGTTTGGACTACAGAATCTTCGTTTCTAGTTGTTATGCCAGTTTTTCCTTTACCTCCTCTTTTTTGTGTCTTAACACTATTCAAAGATCCACGTTTAATATAACCTTGCAATGTGACTGTAATCAATACAGATTGTTTTTGAATGGTTTCCTCTATATCGTAATTTAATACAGCATCAATTATTTTAGTTCTTCGAGGTGTTGAATATTTATCTTTAATATTCTTTAACTCTTCACTGATTACTTTTAACAATTCTTTTTTAGATGAAATTATTTTTTTATATTTTGTAATTAATTCAGCTAACTTCTTAATTTCTATTTCAATTTCATTTATTCCTATCGCTGTCAGTTTTTGTAATCTTAATTCTAAAATAGCATTCACTTGTAAAGTTGATAAGGAGTATAAAGTTTTTGATTTTGAACTTTCTACAAGTGAAATCAATTTTTTTGACTTATTAATTTTCCATTTGGTTTGTAAAAGAGATTTCTTTGCATCTTCTGGATTTTTGGACGATCTGATTATTTTGATAACTTTGTCTAAATTTTCAACTGATACCGATAAACCTATTAAGATATGGGCTCGCTCTTCTGCTTTTTGTAAGTCAAATTTTGTTTTTTTGACTACGACGTCCTCTCTAAAGGATAAAAAATTTGATAAGAAATCTTTTAAGTTACAAGTTTCGGGTTTACCATCAACTATTGCAAGTGTATTAAATCCAAATGAACTTTCAATTTGTGTATTCTTGTAAAGTTGTCTTTTTACTGTTTCAGTTTCTACTCCACTTCTCAAATCTATTGAAACTCTAATACCTTCTCGATTAGACTCATCTCTTATATCTCTTATACCCTCAATTTTTTTTTCTCTTACAAGCTGAGCAATTCTCTCATTCAAAACAGATTTATTAACTTGATAAGGAATTGATGTGATAACCAATCTTTCTCTTCCATTTTTTAAACTTTCTATAGAAATTTCACCTCTAATTTTAAAAGAACCTCTGCCTTTGTTATAACCTTGTTTGATCATGTCTTTTCCAATTATTACTCCTCCAGTTGGAAAATCAGGCCCAGGTATGTGCTTCATAAGATCTTTAATTTTAATATCTTTATTTTCAATTAAAGCTAATGTTCCGTTAATTATTTCACCTAGATTATGTGGTGGTATGCTAGTTGCCATTCCAACTGCAATCCCACCAGCACCATTTACTAATAAATTAGGAAATTGAGCTGGTAAAACTGTTGGTTCTTTCTCCGTTTCGTCGTAGTTATTTTTAAATGAAATTGTATTTTTTTCGATATCATCAATTAAATATTGTGAAACTTTAGATAATCTAGTTTCTGTATATCTCATCGCAGCAGCAGGATCGCCATCAATAGATCCAAAATTTCCCTGTCCATCAACTAAAGGTAAGCTCATTGAAAAATCCTGAACCATTCTTACTAGAGCATCATAAACTGACTGATCTCCATGCGGGTGATACTTACCAATAACATCTCCAACAATTCTTGCAGATTTTCTAAATTGTTTTGACCAATCATATCCACCTTTGTACATCGCATACAAAATTCTTCTATGAACTGGTTTTAAACCATCTCGTATATCAGGAAGTGCTCTACTGACTATAACACTCATTGCATAAGATAGATAAGATGAGCTCATCTCATCATGCATTGAGATTAATTTTATATTCTTATCCTCAGGAATTTCAGTTTTTTGCATAAATATTAAAATGGAATTTCATCATCCATGTCATTTGAAATTTGTGACATGTCATCATTATTAGATTGAGTATTATCATTTGAAATACTTCCACCTGAATTACCTCCACCTAACATAGTTAAAGATGAGTTATATCCTTGAATAACAATTTCAGTCGAGTATTTGTCTTGACCAGACTGCTCATCTTTCCATTTTCGAGTCGTTAATTGTCCTTCAACATATATTTGGGCTCCCTTTTTTAAATATTGTTGAACAACATTTACCAATCCTTCATTGAATACAACTATACGGTGCCATTCTGTTTTTTCTTTTTTTTCACCAGTATTCTTATCTTTCCAAGATTGACTTGTTGCCAGACTTAATCGTGCAACACTTTTGCCATTTACCATTTGTTTGATCTCTGGATCTGCGCCCAAACGACCAATTAAAAGTACTTTATTTAAACTTCCAGCCATAATATTTTAATATTTGTCAAATTTGTTAATTAGAACTATACCACAATTTACTCTGAATATTAATTTTATTAAGTCAAAGCAACAAAAATTATGATGAAAAAGATAGTTATTAAGGGAGCTAAAGAACACAATTTAAAAAATGTTTCTTTAGAGATACCCAAAGATAAATTTGTTGTCATAACTGGTCTATCAGGATCAGGAAAGTCGTCTTTAGCCTTTGATACAGTCTATGCAGAAGGTCAAAGACGGTATGTTGAGAGTTTATCCGCTTATGCAAGACAATTTTTAGATAAAATGAAAAAGCCAAATGTTGATTTAATTGAGGGGTTAAGCCCAGCTATATCAATAGAACAAAAAAATACTTCCAAAAATCCAAGATCAACTGTTGCTACAGTTACTGAAATATATGATTACATGCGTGTTTTATATGCAAGAGCAGGTATACCCTACTCTCCTTTTACAGGTAAACCAATAACATCACAAACAATTACACAAATTGTAGATAAAATTAAAGAGCTGCCAAAAAAGTCAACAATATATATTTACGCTCCAGTAGTCAGAGGGAGAAAGGGAGAATATAAAAAAGAAATCCTAAATTATAAAAAAAGAGGATTTCGAAAAATAAAAGTAGACGATGTAATTTATGATATTGATAAAGTTCCTGAATTAAATAAGAAAATTAAGCATGACATATATATTCTGGTCGATAGGATAGTTCTAAATTCATCTTTAGGAAACAGATTAGCTGAAAGTATTGAATCATCGGTAAATTTAGCGAATGGATTAGTATTCGTTGAATATGAAGATGAAACCTTACCAAAAAAATATAGAAAAGTAGAAAAATTAATATTTTCGACTAAATTTGCATGTCCTGAAAGTGGCTTTACAATTGAGGAAATTGAGCCAAGACTTTTCTCATTTAATAGTCCTTTTGGTGCTTGTGAAGAATGTGAGGGAATTGGAATTAAACTAAATGTTGATCCAAATTTAGTGGTACCAAATCATAAAAAAAGTATTGCGGATGGAGCTATAGAACCCTGGGCTAAAACAACCACTCTATATTATGCACAAACATTATCTTCTTTAGCAAAACATTATAACTTTTCATTAGATGAAAAATGGTCAAAACTCTCAAAAAAAATAAAGGATATAATTCTTTATGGATCTGATGATGAAGAAATCAAATTTTCCTATGATGATGGTTATGAAAAATACTCACATAAAAAGACATTTGAAGGGGTAATAAATAATTTAGAGAGAAGATATTTAGAAACTGATAGTGATTGGAAAAGAGAAGAAATAGCCCAATATCAGTCAGATACTAAATGTGAGAGATGTAATGGTCATAGATTAAAAGATGAAGCATTATGTGTGAAAATTGACGGCTTACACATTAGTGAAGTCACTGAAAAATCAATTTTAGATGCTGCAAAGTGGTTTGAAAATTTAAAATTCAATTTAGATAAAAGACAAGTCAAAATTGCCGAACATATCCTCAAAGAAATTAATGAAAGATTAAATTTTCTTTTAAATGTTGGTCTTGATTATTTAACATTATCAAGAGAGTCTGGTACTTTATCAGGTGGAGAAGCACAAAGAATCCGTTTGGCATCTCAAATTGGCTCTGGTTTAACTGGAGTGCTATACGTCTTAGATGAACCATCTATTGGTTTGCATCAAAAAGATAATGTAAAACTGATCAATGCTCTTAAAAGATTACGAGATTTGGGAAATACAGTTATTGTAGTTGAGCATGATACTGAAACGATGGAAAATGCAGATCATATTATTGATCTTGGTCCTGAAGCGGGAAACAAAGGTGGTGAAGTTGTTGCGCAAGGAACTTTTGATGAGATAACAAAAAATAAAATAAGTATCACAGGAAAATATCTTTCAAATAAATTAAGAATTGATGTTCCCAAGAAAAGAAGATTAGCAAAAAATGGAAGGTTTCTCGAAATAACAGGAGCGACTGGTAATAATTTGAATAATGTTAATTTAAAAATACCTTTAGGTAGTTTAACTTGTGTAACCGGTGTATCAGGAAGTGGTAAGTCAACGTTAATCTTACAGACATTATACAACGCATTAAACTTAACTTTGAATAATAATAAATCTAGAAAAATTCCAAAACCATTCAAAGGTTTCAAAGGTACAGAATTAATCGATAAGATAATTGATATTGATCAATCACCAATTGGTCGTACCCCAAGATCAAATCCAGCAACTTATACTGGAGCATTCGGGCCAATTAGAGATTGGTTTACAGGATTACCCGAGTCAAAAACAAGAGGATATAAACCAGGAAGATTCTCTTTTAATGTCAAAGGAGGTAGGTGTGAAGCTTGTGAGGGAGATGGAGTTATTACTTATGAAATGCATTTTCTCCCAGACGTTTATATACAATGTGATGAGTGTAAAGGAACCAGATATAATCGAGAAACATTAGAGATAAAATTTAAAGATAAAAGTATTGCGGATGTTTTAAACATGACAGTTGATGAAGGTTGTGAATATTTTGAAAATATTTCAAATATTAAGACTAAATTGCTTACGTTAAAAAAAGTTGGTTTAGGGTATATAAAAATTGGTCAACAAGCTACAACTCTATCAGGAGGTGAAGCACAAAGAATTAAATTAGCTAAAGAATTATCAAAAAGATCGACAGGAAGAACAATGTACATATTAGATGAACCAACTACTGGTCTTCACCAACACGACATCAAAAAATTATTAGAAATTTTACATACATTTGTTTCATTAGGTAACACAGTGGTTGTTATAGAACATAACTTAGATGTCATAAAAACTGCAGATTATATTGTCGATATGGGTCCTGAGGGTGGTGTAAAAGGTGGAAAAATTATCGCTGAGGGAAAACCTGAGGAAATTTGTAAAGTTAATGGAAGTTATACAGGTAAGTTTTTAAAAAATCTTTTACAATAAATACCATTGTCATCTCACTCTAAATCAGTATAAAATTAAATATGGGCAATTTACTTTCATCTTTATCAAAAACTGTTCACGTTTCTTTAGCCATTGCGGTTCTGTTATTTTTAGGCTTATTTTATCAAAATGATGGTTTTAGTTTTGATGCACTTTTTTGGAGTTGGTTTGCAAGATTTGTGCATGTGGTAGTTGGAATAATGTGGATTGGCTTGTTATGGTATTTTAATTTTGTTCAAATCCCAAACATGCCAAAAATTCCAGATGAACAGAAACCAGCTATTGGTAAAGTAATTGCGCCAGCTGCATTATTTTATTTTAGATGGGGTGCCGCATTTACAGTTCTGTCAGGTTTAGCACTTGCAGGTCTTAATGGATATTTGCATGATGCAATGACATTAAGTATAGGATCTGGCATTCCAAAACACACGGCTATTGGAATTGGTATGTGGTTGGGCTTAGTTATGGCATTTAACGTATGGTTTGTAATATGGCCTAATCAAAAAAGAGCTTTAGGTATAGTTGAGTGTGAACCTGATCTTAAGGCCAAGTCAGCAAGAACAGCTATGTTATTTTCGAGAACTAATACTTTGTTGTCAATACCAATGCTGCTTACTATGGTAGCTGCTCAAAATCTTTATTAACTACTTTCGTCTTCTCTTAAGACAGTTTTTTGTGAAACTCTTAGTCTAACTAAGACTGTATTGGCAATATAGATAGATGAATAAGTACCAAAAATTACACCAAATATCATAGCCAAAGAAAAACCTTTTAGTATCTCACCGCCAAAGAAAAATATTGATAGCAAAGCTAATAAAGTTGTTATTGATGTAATTAAGGTTCTAGATAATGTTTCATTGATGGAGATATTAGTTAAATCGTAAATCTTAATATCAGAATATTTTCTTAAATTTTCTCTTACTCTATCAAAAATAACCACTGTATCATTCATAGAGTAACCAACGATAGTTAATACAGCAGCAATAATAGATAAATTAATTTCAAGACCTAGCAATGAAAATAAACCTAGAGTTACCAACACGTCATGAAACAAAGCTAATATAGCTCCTAAACTAAATTGCCATTCAAATCTGATCCAAATGTAAATTAACATTAAAGTTAATGCAACTGCTATAGCTATTACCCCAGATTTAAGCAACTCAGCACTTACTTTCGGTCCTACGTTTTCAACTCTTCTAAAATCAAAAGTATTACCAAATGATTTATCTAAATTTACTTTGATTTCCTCAATAATATTTTTATTATTATTAATTTCAAATTTAATTAGAAAGTCTGTCTCATTTCCAAAATTTTTTACTGAAACATCACCTAAATTCATGGAATTCAAATTATCTCTTAGAGATGACACATTAATTTTGCTGTCAGTTGATCTTAATTCAATTAATGTTCCGCCCTTAAAATCTATTCCAAAGTTAAGACCTTTGAATGTCAGTAAAAATAATGAAATAACGACTAAAGATATAGAAAGTATATTAAATTGATTATAGTATTTGTTAAAAGCAATCATCTAAATTAAACCCTCTTTTTCTTTATTTCTGTACACATACAAAACAGTCAATAACCTTGCTATGAAATACACTGAGAACAATGTTGTAAATATTCCAATCCCAAGTGTAAGTGAAAAACCTTTGATTGGACCTGAGCCCATAAAAAATAAGATTATAGCTGCTAATAATGTTGTTATATTTGCATCGAGTATTGCGGTTCTAGATTTTGTGTAACCACTATCAAAAGCTATTAAATTATTTTTTTCATTTTTTAGCTCTTCTTTAATTCTCTCAAAAATTAAAACATTTGCATCGACTGCCATACCAACTGTCAAAATTATTCCAGCGATCCCCGGAAGGGTTAAGGTCGCCTCGAATATAGTCAATATTCCAATGAGTAAGAAAAGGTTAAGTATTAATGTTATATTGGTAATTAAACCAAATACTTTGTATTTCACAAATATAAATATTATTACTAATACAAAACCAATTGCTAATGCAATCATCCCTGCATTAATTGAGTCTTGTCCTAAGTCTGGACCAACTGTTCGTTCCTCAATAATATTTAAAGGTGCAGGTAATGCACCAGATCTTAATAAAAGAGCTAAATCTGTTGCTGATTGAAAAGTAAATCCTCCACTGATTTGACCTGATCCACTTGCAATTGTATCTCTTATAACTGGTGCGCTTATAATTTTGCCATCCAATACTATTGCTAATTGCTTGCCAATACCCGTCGATGTGGCCTTACCAAATCTTTTAGCGCCAACTCTATCAAGTGTAAATGTAACTACTGTTTCATTTGTCTCACTATCCATTCTTGGTTGAGCATCTAGTAGATTGTCTCCGCTTAAAATAATTCTTTTACTTACCAGAGCATCTTCTTCAGACCCATCTTCATAACTAAGTTTTTCCGCTCCAAAAGAGTCTTGATCGTTATTAGTTACAAATCTAAATGTAAGATTTGCAGTTTTACCAAGCAATGATTTAATTCTCATTGGATCATCTAATCCAGGTAATTCAACAAGAATTCTGTCGTTTCCTCTTTTTAGAATATTAGGTTCATTAGTTCCTATCTCATCAATTCTTCTTCTTACAATTTCTAATGCTTGATCTTGAGATGATGTTTTTAGTTTAACGATACCTTGGGTTGAGTAATTGACAAAAAAAATATTATTTTCCTCAATGATATCTAATTGATGAGATTTAAATGTTGGATAATAAGGATTTAATTCACTTTCCTTGTCATTAAATGTGTCTAGGACAGTTTGTTTAAAGTTTTCATCTACAGAAAAAGATAATTTTTGTCCTAAAATTTTTAAATTTTTAATTCTAATATTTTTGTCTTTGAAATAATTTCTAATTGTAATTGAAAGATTTTGTATTTTTTGCTCAATAACTGGATTATTATCAATTTCCAGTAATAGGTAAGAGCCTCCCTGAAGATCTAATCCAAGATTAATTTTCTTATTTAGTAAGTTGTTTTCAAACTTAAATAAATTTGATGAAGCAATTAAAATAAAAAATAGAGAAATTAATATTACTGAAATTATTCTGAATTTTGAAAAATATAACACTTTGCTTTAACAAAATTACTTTTTAACTTCTTGAGAGTTCATCAGACTTTGTACACCTGTACCTCTGATTACTTCAACAGTCACATTTTCAGCAACCTCAACTTCAATTTTATCGTTGTCTACAACTCTAGTTATGGTTCCTGTGATACCGCCTGAAGTTACAATCTTATCACCTTTTTTTAAACCCTCGACCATAGCTTTGTGCTCTTTGACTTTTTTTTGCTGTGGTCTTATCAAGAAAAAATAAAAAATAACAAAAATTAGTATTAGTGGTATAAATTGACCTATTCCTGAACTTTCCATAAAACTCCTTAATTAAAAATGAATATTTATACTATCTCTTAAGTTAAAACAACTTTAATTCAGGCTAATTTTTTCTAGATTATTCATATAAGGTCTAAGCACTTTTGGAATACTTATAGACCCATCCATTTGCTGGAAATTTTCTAAAATAGCAATAAGAGTTCTACCCACTGCTAAACCACTTCCATTAAGCGTTCCAACAAATAATGTTTCTTTATTTGAATTTTTATATCTAGCTTTCATCCGTGTTGCCTGGAAAGTTGAACATGATGAACATGAAGATATTTCTCTATATTTGTTTTCTGAAGGTAACCATACTTCTATATCGTAAGTTTTTTCTGCACTAAATCCCATATCTCCACTACATAAAATCATTTTTCTATATGGTAACTCTAACAAATCCAAAATTCCTGTGGCACAATTTGTCATTCTCTCTAATTCTTCAAGACATTTATTTTGTTCCACAATACTAACTAATTCAACTTTATAAAATTGATGTTGTCTAATCATCCCTTTTGTATCTTTACCATAACTACCAGCTTCTTTTCTAAAACATGGGGTAGATGCAACAAATCTCATTGGTAATGTTTTAAGATCTAAAATTTTATCTTTTACAATATTGGTTAAAATAACTTCTGCTGTAGGAATTAAAAATTTTCTTCCATTTCCCTCTTCTAATTTTACTTCAAATTGATCATTTTCAAATTTAGGTAGTTGACCAGTTCCGAACATTGTATTTTCTGATGCTAATAAAGGTGGTGAAATTTCCTCATATCCATTTTTTGAAGTATGTATATCAAGCATAAAATTAGAAATTGCTCTTTCAAGTAATGCTAATTTATTCTTAACAAAAACAAATCTTGAGCCAGTGGTTTTTGTGGCAAGATCAAAATCTAACATGCCAAGTTTTTCACCTAATTCATAATGTGACTTTGGAGTAAATTCAAAATTAGGAATCTGACCCGATTTAGTTAATTCAACATTATCGTTTTCATTAGATCCTAAAGGCACATCATCATGAGGTATATTTGGAATACTTGATAAAATTTCATCTAAGTCTGATTTAATTTTTGATTGTTGATCAGTAATTTTATCAATAGATTGGGTAATTTCTTTTGACCTAGAAAATAAAGCCTTATCTTTTGTTTTTGAAATATCTTTTTTTTCTTTTTCTAATGTTTCTTTTTTTTGAATTAAATCTCTATTATCTATATCTAATTTTTTGAGTTTATTGAGATCTATATCGATTGATCTTTTTTTTAATGCTTTTGAAAATGCATCAAAATCTTTTCTAATTTCTTTAATATTATGCATCAGAATTTTTTAAATTTTTATTCTCAATAAGTTTTACTGAAAATATTGATAATTCATATAGAATTAATAATGGTATCGCTAAACCAATTTGTGTGATGGGATCTGGAGGTGTGAGTAAAGCTGCGGCTGCAAATATAATAACCACAACATATTTTCTTCTTTTCTTTAAAAAATCAGAATCAACTAACCCTACCCTCGCTAATAAACTCAACACAACAGGTAATTGAAAGCTTATGCCAAACGCAAATATAAGTTTCATTACCAATGAAAGATATTCGTTTACTTTTGCTTCTAGTTGAATTGGTAAATTTGTTGAAAGACCAGAACTTTCAAACGATAAAAAGAATTTTATCGCTAAGGGCATTATTAAATAATAAACCAACATGCCCCCTAGTAAGAATAAGATTGGGGTTAAAACTAAATAAGGTAAAATTGCAATTTTCTCATGTTTATAAAGACCAGGAGCAATAAATTTCCAAACCTGCATCAAAATAAATGGACAAGTAACAAAAAAAGCTGTGAAAAAAGATACTTTCAAATAGGTAAGGAAAGTTTCTTGTAAAGCTGTGAAAATAAGTCGTCTATCAGTTCCATCATCTTTAACTGCTTGTGCATATGGCTCTACTAAAAAACCATAAAGATGTTCAGCAAAAAAATAACATCCTATAAAAAAGATTATTAAAAAAATAAAACTATGAATTAGTCTTTTTCTTAACTCAGCTAAATGACTTACAAAGCCACCTTCATTTTCGTCATGACTCATCTTTTTTTTCTTCTTTTTTTTCTATCTTATTATCTTCAAGATCAATATTTGAGACTTCATTTTGAATATTATTGACATATTTTTTTGCAGAGCCAATCCATGAACCAACTTTTTTGAGCATTATTGGAAAGTCTTTAGGTCCCAAGACCACAATAGCTATTGCAACTATAATTAAAATCTCAAACCAACCAATAGTAGGCATGTGATTTATTCTTTTTTGTTCGAATCTTGATTATCGTCAGAAATATTTTTAGGTTCATTGTCATCAGTCACATCTGATGCCATACCCTTTTTAAAACTTTTTATTCCTTTTGCTACATCGCCCATAAGGCTAGAAATTTTTCCTCTGCCAAATAATAATACCACAAGTATTACAACGATTGCTATTTGCCAAATTCCAATGCTCATAGAAAACTTATAACCTTTTTATCAATAATTGAAAAGTCTAATTTGTAGGCTTAGTTCTTCTCATCCGAGTCAAGAGTGCTACTTAACATTTCATCAATATTTGAATAAATGTCCTCTTTTTTATCGTCTTGTTTTTCTTTGTAGAATTTTCCAGTACCAAAAATAGCGTTATCAATATTAGTGCTATCAATTAAACCTGCAGCTCCAAGTTCATCTACTGTTGGCAAATCAGATAATTTTTGCAAGTTAAAATGGCTTAAAAAATCATCCGTCGTGACATATTGAATAGGTCGACCAGGGACATTTTTTCGTCCACCAGGTTTAACCCAATTTAATTCCATCAAAATTTCTAAGGTGTTAGTTCCAAAAGCTACACCTCTTATTTCCTCTATCTCTGCTCGAGTAACTGGCTGATGATAAACAATTATAGCAAGTGTTTCTATTGCAGCTTTTGATAATTTTTTTTCAACAGTTTTTTCTTGGGTCATTAAATTAGAAAGATTAGGTGAAGTTCTAAAGGACCATTTTTTAGAAATACAAACTAGGTTGATACCTCGATTTGAATATTCATCTTGTAATTTTAACAAAATTTTTTCTACATCTGTTTTTTTAGATATCTTATTTTCAATAGTTTCAATATCTAATGGTTCTGCAGCAGCAAAAACAATACCTTCAATTTCCTTTTCAATTGAAGATAATTTAGTTGGAAAATTAATAATATTATCTTTTTTCTTAATCTTTTTTTTTATCATTTGTTTTCTTTTATATAAATATCATCAAAAAGTTTTTCTTGTTTTATGCTTAGGTTGCCCTCCTTGACTAACTCAAGAGACCCTGCAAATATTCCTGCTTTACCAGTTCGTTTATATTTTGATCCACTTTTAAAATTTTTCGGTATTAAATCATCTAATTTTTTCCAATCCATTAATTTTCCAAAAAAATCTTTTATAGTTTTTATACCTTCTTCTGTTGTAAAAACTGGTAATTTTGGAATATTAATTCTCTGAAAATCTTTAGTCATAATTATAGTGGAGTATGTTTTCATGAGGTCAAATAAATTTAATTTATACTCACTATTGTAGATAGGCCTTATGCCTGCTCTCATACCTCTAGTTCTAATTTCTCTGCCTAATCTTTTTCTTTTAAGCATCTGTTCAGATAATAACCTTATTAATTCAAGTTTCTTAAGTTGAAGTTTTAATTTTTCAGCCACTTCTTGAACTTTAAACTCTTCTTCAGGGGTGCCTGGTAATAGTAATTTTGATTTTAAATATGCTAACCATGTTGCCATTAATAAGTATTCTGAAGCAATTTCTAAATTTAATTTTTTTTCTTGAGTAATAAAATCATGAAACTGATCTGCTAATTTTGTAATGGATATATCCTCAAGATTAACTTTTTGAGCTTTTGCAAGATCTAAAAGAACATCTAATGGTCCATTATAATTTTCAACATCTACTTTAAAAAGTTCAGAATCATTTTCAATCATCAATCAATATTAACTTAAAATTTTGTAAAATTGTGATGTTTTTTTAACGAGAAAAGGATTTATCAATGGTGAATTATTTCCTACAATTTTCATTTCATTTAAATTTCCATTACAATGTAAGGCTAAATTACAACCTGCACTAAACATTTTGATTGTATTTTCTTTTAAATTACCCTTAAGACTTTTCATGGATAAATCATCAGAAATCAAAATATTTTTAAAACCAATTTTATTTCGAATTAATTTAATAAATTTTTTTGAGTGAGTTACACAATTTTCTTTGTCAATTTGAGTAAAAATTATGTGAGCGGTCATAGCAAAAAAAGTTTTTTTATTTTTAAATGGAAGAAAATCTCTCTTGGTTAAATAACTCAATTTTTTATTTACCATTGGAGTAAAATGGTGACTATCTACTTTTGCAAGACCATGTCCTGGAATATGCTTTATGACTGTTCCAATACCATTTTGATGAAAATAATTGATACAATAATCTCCTATTTTAGATACAATTTTGGGATTATTGGAAAAAGATCTATTCCCAATTATATTTGATGCACCTTTAATTCTTAAATCTAAGACAGGGGAAGTATTAATATTAATACCAAGAGATTTTAATAAATATGAAGTTTTATCAATAAATAATTTATAATAAAATTTAAATTCATCTACATTTTTAACATATTTTTTTCCAAAAAATTCTGAAGTCAAATTATCGAATGATATAATATTTTTTAACCTGTTAACTTTACCCCCTTCTTGATCAATTAAAATGGGATATTTGTTATCTTTAAATAATTTTCTTATTGACGTGGTGAGTTTTAGCGTTTGATCAATATTTTTAATATTTCTTGTAAATAAGATAACTCCCCAGGGTTTATATTTTTTAAGAAATGACTTTTCTTTTGCTGAAAGTTTTGTTGATTTGATACCAACAATAAAAGACCGACGTTTATTCATTATTTTCTAATAATTTCCAAAAATTAAATTTTTTCTTTTTTTTATTGTTTGTTTGTTCAACGTATTCAATAATATTTTTCGTATCATCTTCTAAAATTGGTAATTTTTCTGAGTAAGTATTAATCTTATTTTCGATATTATTGAGTGATCTATATGATTTTTTTTTATAGGCATCAGAAAAATAATATTTTGCTGTAAAAAAAATAAAAAGACCAATAATAAAAACAAAAATAATATATTTGATTTCTTTAAACATTACATTTTTTCAGGAGCAGACACACCTACAATATTCATCCCAGATTTAACAACATTTGATATAAGTTTTAATAAAACTAACTTATCATTCGATATCTTCTTATTCTCATTTATAAATCTTTTTTCAGGATTATCTTTTCCCAAGTTCCAGTAAGAATGAAAGAGAGAGGCTAGTTCATAAAGATAAACTGGAATTCTATGTGGTTCAAGCTTCTTGCTTGATATTTCGATGCACTTTGGCCACTCGGATATTTTTTTTAATATGTTTATTTCATGGTCAGAATATTCAAAATTGTATTCTTCAATCTTTAAATCTTTTTTTAAATCTATTTCCAGATGTCTAAAAACAGATGAAATTCGAGCATAACAATATTGTACATAATACAAAGGATTGTCTTTTGATTTTTCAATTACATTATCAAAATCAAAATCAAGTTCGACATCATTACTTCTGTTCAACATGATAAAACGTGTAGCATCTTTTCCAACTTCATTAATCAAATCATCAACAGTTATATAATCACCTTTACGTTTTGACATTTTGAATGGTTTTTTATCCTTTATAAGTTTTACAAGTTGACTAACTTTACAAATAAGTTTTCCTTTAGAGTTTGATAAAGCATCAACAGAGGATGTAATTCTTTTAATATAACCCGCATGATCCGCGCCTAAAATATTTATTAAGTAGTCAAACTTTCTATCCAACTTATTTTTATGGTAGGCAACATCACTAGCAAAATAAGTCCAAGCACCATCAGATTTTTGTAATGCTCTATCTTTGTCATCACCAAAATCAGTTGATTTGAAAAGTAATTGTTCTCTTTCAACCCAATTATTATCATCCTCACCAGCTGGAGCTTTAATTTTACCTTTATAAACAAATTTATTTTTTTGAAGATTTTCTACTACTTTTTCAACTTCCTGATTAAGCACTAATTTTTTTTCACTGACGAAATTATCGTGAATTATACCAAGGCTACTAAGATTTTTTTTTATTAATTTTATTGCCTCGTCTATAGACAGACTCGTTAATTGTTCAGATATTGCATCGTAATTAGTAAAATCTATTTTTGGATTTGAAGAAATGATATTATTTGCAAACTCAATCAAATATTCACCAGGATAAAGATCTTCATTATCTGTTGGAAAAGTTTCATTAAATTTGATTTCTCTTATTCTAAAATATACTGATTTTGTGAAATTAATTATCTGATTGCCATAGTCATTTACATAATATTCTTTAGTAACTTTATGATTATTAAATGATAAAACATTTGAAATTACATCTCCTAAAATAGCACCTCGGCAATGACCCACATGTAAAGGCCCTGTTGGGTTGGCAGAAACAAATTCAATTAAATAATTTTTCTTTTGCTCATTTGTATTTATTCCAAATGTTTTAGCGTTCTTAATGATTTCTTTTGAAAAATTTGTCCAAAACTCAGGTTGAAATTTGATATTTATAAATCCGGGTTTTAAGATTGATACCTCTTTTATTGACTTGTCCTCATTTTCAAGACTCTTTGCTAATATTTCAGCTAATTCTAAAGGAGGTTTTTTATTTATTTTTGACAAAACCATCGCAACATTTGTAGAAATGTCACAATTAAATTTCTCAGGTGGAATTTCTGTGTTTATTCCATCTAAATTATCTGGCAAAATTATTTTACCCTTTTTCGATAAATCTAAAATAATTTTTTTTATTTTGTCTAAGTATTGATCAAAAATGTTCATTTGATATCGTTATAAAGGTTGATAGCATATCTGTCAGTCATACCAGAAATAAAATCAGAAACTGATCGATATTTGTTTTTAGATAAATGTTCTTTTGAAATAAATTTTGCCGGATTTTTACTTATTTTGGCAAACAATCTTTTAATTATTAATTTACCTTTATTATTTTTATTTAGCACATTCTTGTTATTGTACATTTTAGACCTTAAAAAATACCTAATTTCATTATCAGAATTTTTAATTTTATCAGAGAAATCAACCATAAGAAAATCAGTTTTATTCAAATCATTTCTACTTTTAATTTTATTTTGATTAAGATTTTTAATGGTATTACTTATCAAATCTTTGATCATTAAATCAATTGAGTCTCTTATAATCTGGTAAGTTGCAATCTTGTAATTTTTTTTGTTAATCTTTTTTTTATATTTTCTATAAATATTTTTAAAAAAATCTATTTCTACCAACTCTTCTAATCTAAATAAGTTTGCTTTTATGCCATCTTGTATGTCATGGTTATTATAAGCAATATCATCAGATATAGATGAAATTTGAGCCTCTAGTGATGGAAAGGTATTAAAATTAATCATGTTTTTAAATTTTTTAACACCTATCAATTCATCAACTAAATGAAAATCCTTAACTGGACCATTGTGTTTTAAAAGTCCCTCTAATGTTTCAACAGAAAGATTTAAGCCACTAAACTTTAAATACTTATTTTCTAAAAACATAACAATTCTTAATGTTTGTAAATTGTGATCAAACCCTCCATGAATGCTCATACATTCATTCAAAGCATCTTCACCTGCATGACCGAAAGGAGTGTGGCCCAAATCGTGCGCTAAACTGAGTGTTTCTGCTAAGTCCTCGTTCAAACTGAAATATCTAGCGATGGATCTTGCTATTTGAGCAACCTCCATAGAATGAGTAATTCGAGTTCTATAATGATCACCTTCAGTATTAACAAATACCTGTGTTTTATGTTTCAATCTTCTAAATGAAGCGCTGTGAATAATACGATCTCTATCTCTTTGATAAGATGATCTATATTTTGACAAAGATTCCTTAAATATCCTACCTTTACTTTTGAATTGACCTATCTTTGAGTATTTTTTCATCCTTTAAAATAAAATATTAAGTATTATATTACTAATACCAGTGATCAATTATGATTAAAGAAATTAAATTTACTGATAAAGCACTAAAACAGATCAATGTTTTGCTGTCTAAAAAAGATAAAGGGTCTTTTTTTAGAATCGCTATTAAAGGTGGTGGTTGTTCAGGATTTCAATACGAATTCACTTTTGATAAAGAAAAATCAAAAGATGATTTAAACTTTGAAAATATTTTAATTGATAAAACTTCAGCAGATT
This sequence comes from uncultured Pelagibacteraceae bacterium, assembly GCA_902550615.1. Taxonomy (GTDB): domain Bacteria; phylum Pseudomonadota; class Alphaproteobacteria; order Pelagibacterales; family Pelagibacteraceae; genus Pelagibacter. Next base: position 176,215 of record CACDAB010000001.1, read on the forward strand.
TATTAAAAGGCTCTGAAGTTGATTATGTTTCAGAATTAATTGGTGAACAATTTAAGATAACAAATCCACAAACTAAGTCATCTTGTGGTTGTGGTGTTTCTTTTTCTCTTTAATGATTATTTCTTCATGGAATGTAAATTCTGTGAGAGCTCGTATAGATAATATCAAAAGTTATCTCTTAAAATATAAACCAGATATCCTAATGATGCAGGAAATCAAAACAGAGGATGTAAACTTTCCATATGATGATTTTTCTGCAATGGATTATGAAAGTCATGTGTTTGGCCAAAAAAGTTATAATGGGGTTGCAATTATATCTAAAGGTAAATTAAAAAATATTAAAACTGACTTAATCAAAGATAAACTAAAGCAATCGAGAATAATTTCAGCTGAACTGGAATATAAAAAGAAAAATATTCAATTAATAAACATTTATACACCTAATGGAAATCCTGTAGATACGGATAAATATAAATACAAGAAACAATGGTTGGATGATTTAATTAAACAACTAAAGAATTTAAGTAAAAAAAATTCAAATATTATTCTTGCTGGAGATTTTAACATTATTCCAGCATCTGAAGATGTTTATAATCCAAAAAGTTTTGAGGATGATGCTCTGTTTAGATTAGAAATAAGAAAAAAATTAAGAGAAATGATCAACCTTGGTTTTAGTGATGTCTATAGACATTTTAATGAAACTAAGGAAGGTTATACCTTTTGGGACTACATGAGAGGTGCTTGGCAAAAAAATAATGGAATGCGAATTGATCACTTCTTAGTTTCAAATTCTTTGATTGATCAAATTAAAGGTATAAATATTAATAAAGATCCAAGAGGTCGTGAAAAACCTTCAGATCATACACCGATTGAAATTACTTTAGCTTAGAGATTTTATTTTACTAACCAAGTCTTCATTAATATTTCGAGGGCCTTTATCTAATCTATTTTTGTGTCTTCTTTCACCTGGAAGTCTAACCCCATCAAAAGATTTCATTTTATCAAAAAATTCATCTGCATGTTTTTGCCAATTTGTTCCTGAAGTTTTATCAGGTGAAATTGCAATAATAAATTCTCCCCCGCTTGGTGGTCCACCATCATTATTATCTTTAGCTGCTGTTTCAAAACTAAAATTATCACCAACCAAAGCACCAGCCATTAACTCAACCATCATTGCTATTGCTGAACCTTTGTAACCTCCAAAAGGAAGTAATACACCACCATCTGCAATTGCGCCTGGATCAGTGGTCTCTTTACCATCTTTAGTTAAACCAGTTCCAAGTGGAACTTTGTGCCCTTCTCTTTTTGCAACTTGGACTTCTCCCATTGCCATTGATGCTGTAGCCATATCATAAACGACTGAAGTTTTACCAGGTCGTGGCCAAGCAAATGAAATTGGATTGGTTCCAAACAATGGTTTGATTGCACCAGCGGGTGCTACAGCAGGTTTGTATGATGTGCAAGCAAAGGCAACTAAGCCCTCTTCTGCTAACTTTTCTGTTTCTGGCCACATCGCTGCCATGTGATGAGAATTATTTATTGCAAGCACTGCTACACCATTTTCTTTTGCAGCTTTAGCTAATTCAGGCAACCCTTTATTTAAAACTACTGGCGCTAAACAATTATTCCCTTGAACTTTTATAACTGATGAAGAAATTTTTTTAATTTCAGGCTTTCCTTTACCATTAATTTTTCCGCTTTTTAAACCACTCACATATGCAGGTAATCTAAACAAACCATGTGATAAAGATCCATCCCTTTCGGCATTTCTAATCAGGTCAGACAGAATAGAAGCTGTTTCATCATCACAACCATTAGCTAGTAAAGTTTTTTTAGCTAAATCAAAAATTTCATCTAATGTTAGGGAAACTGTACTCATCCCATTATTAGATATTATTTATAACTAAAGATCAATTTCTAATTAACAACCTTTGAAAGATTTAGACATATTGCCAATTAAATCAAAATATAGATCCTTACCTGGATCAAGTGTAGCTCCTAATGGATCGATTACACCTGTTGCAACGTTAGTATCTTTTGCTACAGCTTTGATTATATCAGGATTAAATTGAGGTTCAGAAAATATACAACTTACTTTATCATGCTCAATTACTTCTCTAATTTCAGCTAATTGTTCAGCGCCTGGCATAACATCAGTGTTCACTGTAAATGCCCCAAGAATATTTATCCCAAATCTTTTTTCAAAGTATTGATAGGCATCGTGGAAAACTATTGATTTGAAATCTTTGTTTAATTCAGATTTAACTTTCTTAGTTAGTTTATCTAAATCTTTATGAGCTTTTTTTAAATTTGCTTTATATTTTGCTTCATTTTTTGGATCATTTTCAATTAAGTGTTCAGCCATTTCACTTAAAATTATTTTTGCATTCATTGGATCAAGCCATATATGTGGATCAAACTCTCCGTGAGCATGTCCCTCGTGTCCATGGTCATCGTGATCATCTTTTTTATGACCTTTTTTATCATGATCGTGTTCATCATGACCATGTTCCTTCTCTTTTTTATCATGGTCGTGGTCATCATGATCATCTTCTTTCTTAGCATGATCGTCATGATCATCTTCCTTATGCCCATGATCGTCATGACCTTCAAAAATATTTCTTTCTCTAAATTTAAGTTTAGTTAAACCTTTAATTTCCATTAATTCGATTTTTTCAGCATCTTTTGCAATTGTTTTTAATGGTTTCTCTAAAAAGGTTTCGATATCCTCACCAACCCAAAATATAATATCAGCATTTTGTATCATTTTTGCGTGTGATGGCTTAAGTGCAAATCCATGTGGGGAAGCATAACCATCAACAATTAAATCTGGTTTAGCAACACCATCCATTAAATAACTTGCAAGAGAATGGATTGGTTTTATTGCTGCAACTACTTTAATTTCAGCGTTAGCTGGCACAAAAATTGTTAAGAATGATAATAGTGATAGAATTAATGATAATTTTTTTAAGTTTTTCATATGTTATATATTTAGATTGTTATAATATAACATTATGTAATAATATAACACTTATTAGTCAAGAAAAAAAATGAGCACTGATCAAAATATATTGGTAAAATTAAATAACGCTGGTTTACAATTGAATAACAAATGGCTAGTTAAAGGTGTTTCACTACAAGTTGAAAAAGGGAAAATAGTTACTCTCATAGGTCCAAATGGGTCAGGAAAAAGCACAACAGCTAAAATTGCTTTAGGTATTTACAAAAAGATCGATGGTTCAGTTGAAAAATATACCAACAAAGTTGGATATGTACCACAGAAAATTTCAATTGATTGGACGTTACCGCTAAGAGTAAATGATTTCATGATATTAACGGAAAGTCTTAATAAAGAGACAATAGATGAAGCTCTATCTTTAACTGGCGTCATTCATCTGAAAGACAAGAGTCTAGGAGATTTATCAGGTGGTGAATTTCAAAGAGTACTACTTGCTAGAGCTATATCAAAAAAACCTGATCTATTAGTACTTGATGAACCAGTACAGGGAGTAGATTTTACTGGTGAAATAGCTTTATACGAACTGATTAAGAAAATTTCTGATGAATTAAGTTGTGGGATCTTATTAATTTCACACGACTTACATACAGTTATGAGTGCAACAGACTTTGTTGTTTGTTTAAACGGTCATGTTTGTTGCTCAGGTTCTCCAATGGATGTTGCAAAAAATAATGAATATAAAGCTTTATTTGGAGAACAAGCTTCTCAAATATTGTCAAGATATGAACATAAACACGACCATGTTCACACAGATGAAGGTGAAATAAAAAAAAATTAAATGTTCGATGATTTTTTTATAAGAGCTTTGGTAGCTGGAATTGGGGTTGCTTTTGTAACAGGACCTCTTGGTTGTTTTGTTATATGGAGAAGATTATCTTATTTTGGTGACACCTTAGCTCACTCTGCTCTATTGGGGGTGACATTAGCTTTTACTATGGAATTTAATATTGCTATTTCAGTATTTGTTATTTCCTCAATGATAGCTTTAATTTTGATTCAACTTCAAAAAAAAACGAATTTACCAGGTGATGCTTTATTGGGCCTTCTAGCTCATTCATCTCTTGCGGTGGGACTTGTTGTGATTGGTTTTTTAACATTTATCAGGTTTGATATTATGGGATTATTATTTGGAGATATTTTAGCGGTTTCGGTTGATGATTTGATAATCATTTGGATTGGAGGAGCATTAATCCTGTTAGTTCTAAAATTAATTTGGAAACCTTTATTCGCTTCGACAGTAAATTATGAACTAGCAGAGGCAGAAGGATTAAATCCAGATAGAGCTAAAGCTATATTTACAATTTTAATGGCAGCAATCATCGCTATTTCAATTAAAATGGTTGGATTACTATTAATTACTGGAATGCTAATTATCCCTGCTGCAATGGCTAGAAATTTGTCATCAAGTCCACAAAGTATGGTTATCTATTCAATTATAGGAGGATTGTTATCTGTAATTATAGGATTATTCACATCTTTAGAATTTAATACATCTTCAGGTCCATCAATAATAACAGCAGCTTTATTATTATTCATACTTTCATTATTAAAAATAAAACAATCTATTAAATTGAAAAATTAATGAGAAATCAGTAAAATGAAAACAATGCATAAAGAACATACTCTCACAAAAAATCAGCAAATTATTTTTGATTTAATTGATAAATCTCCTGAACCAATGAAAGCTTATTCAATCCTTTTTAATGTTCAAAAAAAAGGGATTAAAGCTCCATTACAAGTTTATAGAGCATTAGATAAGCTAGTTGAAATAGGAAAAATTCATAAAATTGAAAGTCGAAATGCCTTTATTGCATGTCATAATTCAAGCTGCCAGGTATCAAAAGCTACTGCATTTTCAATTTGTGAAATTTGTGAAAAAGTAACAGAAATTAGTAATGATAGTCTCTCAAAATATTTAGCTAATTTTAAGGATAAAGATGGCATGAAATACATTAAATATAATCTTGAATTTTTTGGATTATGTAAAAAATGTAAAGTTAAATAAAATACTTCTATTCAACAATCAAAGTGTCTTTTGAACCACCACCCTGGGAACTATTGACAATAGTACTTCCTTTTCTGAGTGCAACTCTAGTCAGTCCACCAGTGGTAACATAATTAGTTTTACCACTTAAAACAAATGGTCTTAAGTCTAAATGCCTTGGTTCTATATCTTTATCAGTAATTGTTGGAGCAGTAGACAAAGTTTCTAGAGGTTGCGCAATATATTCTCGAGGACACTTTTTAATTTTTTCTGCGACTTCCTCTCTTTCTTTAGTTGAGGCTTTAGGACCTATCATAATTCCATAACCACCTGAAGCATTTGCAGGTTTAACTACTAGTTTAGATAAATTTTCTAAAACATACTTTTTTTGACTTTCGTCATGACACAAATATGTCTCAACTTGATTTAAAATAGGTTGTTCGCCTAAATAATAAACTATCATCTTATTTACATATGAATAAACTACCTTATCGTCAGCAACACCTGTACCAATAGCATTAATTATACCTACATTCTTTTTTAACCAGCATTTGAATAATCCAGGAACACCAATGAGAGAATCTTTATTAAAAGCTTTGGGATCTAAGAAATTATCGTCTAATCTTCTGTATATGCAATCAACTTTCAAAGGACCTTTTACAGTTTTCATATAAACATTATCATTTTCAACAAATAAATCTTTTCCCTCTACCAGTGCAATTCCCATTTGCTCTGCTAAAAAAGAATGTTCAAAGTAAGCAGAATTATAAATACCTGGTGTCAAAACTACCATATGTGGATGAGCAGTTTTTTTAGGAATACATTCATTCATACAATTAAAAAGTTTGTTGGTGTATTGATGTATTGATGCAACTTTATATCTCGTAAAAAGTTCAGGAAAAACATCTCTCATTACCATTCTGTTCTCAAGCATATAAGAAACCCCAGATGGCACTCTTAAATTATCCTCTAAAACTAGATAATCTCCGTTTTTATTTCTGATTAAATCTACTCCAGATATGTTTGCCCAAGATTTATATTTAGGTGAAAACCCTTCACATTCTTTTACATAGTAAGGTGAATTAAATATAATTTCTCGAGGAATAACGTTATCTTTAAAAATTTTCTTTTGATTATAGACATCGTCAATAAATAAATTTAAAGCCTTTACTCTTTGCTTTAAACCTTTGGTCACCTTATTCCATTGTGATTTAGGAATTATTCTTGGAATAATATCTAACGGCCATTTCTTTTCCTCTGCTCTGTTATTAGCAGCATAAACTCTAAAATTAATTCCTCTAGCACTTATTGTGCTTTGACAATTTTTTTCTATTTCTTGAAGTTTTTCTTTACCGTATCTTTCTAAAATATTTGAAATTATAACAGCATGTTTTCTTAGTTTATTTTCGTTAGTAAAATAGCCGTCGTATGCTTTTGTTGCATTATAATTATCCCAGAGTTTGCCGCTCATTATAAGATTGTTTAATAATTAGATTAAACAATCAATTGCGATATAGTTATATCAGCTATGCTTGAATTTAATTATATGTTAATTAATTAATAAATATTAATAGTACTTATGACTTATTGTGTTGGTATTAAAGCTCAAGACGGAATAGTTTTTGCTTCAGACTCTAGAACAAATGCAGGGTTAGATAATGTCAATATATACTCAAAAATGTTTGTTCATGATGTTGGTGATAGAAGTGTCATTATAGTTACCTCTGGAAACTTAGGTACATCTCAGGCAGTATACAAGTCTATTGAAAAAGACCTTAAAGGCGAAAGTGGAATAATGAATTTAAATACCTGTAAAGATTTTGACCAAATTGCATCCTACATTGGATCATTAAATATTGAACATTCAGCACCTAGGGGAATAAACACAGATACTGTTTTATTAGGTTCGTCATTTTTAGTTGGTGGCCAGATCAAAGGTCAACCTTTAGAATTGTATTTAGTGTACTCTCAAGGAAATTATATTAAACCAGCTGATAGTAAACCTTATCTAGTTATTGGTGAAGTAAAATACGGCAAACCTATTTTAGATAGAGTTATAAAACCAAGCGTATCTATTGGTGATGCATCACGTTGTGCTCTAATTTCAATGGACTCAACATTAAAAAGTGATTTAACAGTTGGCCCTCCAATTGATTTTGCTGTCTATAAAAAAGATGAATATAAAATTGCCTCACAAAAATGCTTAAATATCACTGATACTGAATATTCTAAGGTCTGTGATCAATGGTCGGATGGCATATTTAAAATTTTTGATTCTTTTCCAAGATTTGATTGGGAAGACACAAAATAAAATTATTTTTCCTATAAACTGTAATAAATTCTTAACATAACTGAAATAATAACAACGGAAGGGGATTTTATGTTTATAAAAAAATATCTAAAGTGGATCAGTACGTTTCTAGTTTTAGTAGGAATACTTCTTACAAATTTAAATATATATCCATTAAATATATATTTTCATGGATTAGGAGTTGTTGGATGGACTATCGCTGGATTTATGAGCAAAGATAAAGCGATACTAACAAACTTTGGATTACAAATTCCATTATTTGTTATTGGAGTTTATAAGATTATTTTTTAAATGAAGAATATATTGTTTGTTTGCACAGGTAATTCAGCAAGAAGTATTATTGCTGAAAGTATTATAAATAATGAGTATGACGATTTGTACAAAGGTTTTAGTGCCGGGAGTAATCCAACAGGAAAAATAAATGATGATGTGAAGAATTATTTGTTGTCAAAACATTATGATCTTTCAAATTATAGATCTAAAAATTTTAATCAGTTTATTAATGGTCAAATTAAAATGGATTATATTATTACAGTTTGTAATAATGCCAATAACGAGGTCTGTCCTATTTGGCCAAATAAAGATCAGATAATTCATTGGGATATAGAGGATCCTGTTAAATTACTTAATGAAACAAACGACTTAAATAAAAAAGATGAAATAATAGAAAAAGTTTACAATAATATTCATAAAAGAATAAAGGAACTGCTTTATGAAAAATAAAAGCCGCTATTTTCTTGCTGAATTATTAGGCAGTTGTTTTTTAGTAATGATTATTGTTGGTTCAGGTTTAATGGCTGAAAACTTAACTAATGATGTTGCTGTGATGTTAATAGCTAATACTATAGCAACAGGAGCAGGTTTATTTGTGCTCATTACAGTATTTGCTGATGTATCAGGAGCTCACTTTAATCCATTTGTAAGTATCGCAATGACAATAACAGGTAAATTAAAAAAGAAACTATTACCCTTTTATATTATTGCTCAATTAGTTGGTTGCTTAATTGGTGTTGGTTTAGCTAATTTCTTTTTTGAACATGAGATTTATGAATTATCTACTAAGTCAAGAGATGGGATTTACATATTCACATCTGAGGTAATAGCAACATTAGGGCTTATAACAATAATTTTTGGTTCAATGAAGTCAGGTAAAATTGCTGTTGCTGCTAGTGTTGGGCTTTACATTACTGCAGGTTATTGGTTTACTTCCTCAACCTCTTTTGCAAATCCAGCTGTTGCTATTGCTAGAACATTTACAGAGTCTTTTACTGGTATTAGTTATTTAAATACTCCTTATTATATTTTAGCTGAGCTTATTGGAATGTTAATTGCTGTACTTATTGTTAAAAAGTTATTTTTAGAAAAAAATTGAAAAATATAAAACTTACCAATCGAATAAGTTTAATTAACAAAAAATTTAAAAAAAAAGAGTTTTATCATTATCTTAAAACTTCTAATCTTTCATTAGTAATACCTAAGATTAAAGACAAATATGTAGTAGTTTCCCAAAAAAGAGTTCCAATTAATAAAATTAATTACGAGTTTCCTTCTGGCATAGTGGAAAAAAAGGAAACAACTCTGCAATCAGCATATAAGGAATTAAGAGAAGAAACAGGATATAGATCAAGATCAAAATTGAGTAAAATAATAACTTTTTATACTGAACCTGGAAGACTAACTACTAAAATTACTGGTTATTACACAGAAGACTTAATTAAAATTTCGAAACCAGAACAAGGTATTAGAATTCATCTTTTTAATCAAAGAGAGATATTTAAATTAATATTAAATCAAAAATTCAATAATAGTTCTCATATAGCAATGTTTTTTTATTTTATAACAGGTCTTAAAAAACTATAAACTATAGGTTGTAACAAAATATCCTTTTTATTTTAGGATTATATGATTAAATTAAGTATCAAATAATTCGGAGGTAGTAATGAGAAAAAAACTAAAAAAGAATGAAAAGAAAAAAACAAAAATATTAAAATCAATTGATAAACTTAAAAATAAAATTACAGCTAAAGAAAAAAAATTATCAAGCCTTAATATTAAAATTGCTGGTCTAGAAAAAAAGGTTGCTGAAAAAAAAGCAAAAAAACTTGCTAAGAAGAATGCAGAGCAGTCTCCTGCATCTATAAATAATTAATTCCAAATTGTCTTTCTTCCTTCTCTTAAATGAGAAGGAAGAAAGAAGCTAATTAACAAAATTTAAACAGGGGAAAAAATAATGAATATTTAAATTTTGTAGATTATCTTAAAAAGATTAAGTTACAGAAATATTTACTTATTATTAAAGTTTAATTAATTTAAGTTTATTTTGAATTATTTGAATAAATTACTCTTGGCTCTAAAAATAATTCTCTAGCAAGAGCTTTAAATCTTTTGGTAACTTGTTTTGAGATTATTTCTTGATGTTGTGATGGAATTTTTAAAAATACAGCATTACCTCTTTTATACAATTTAAACTCTTCAAGAAATATCGTAGATATCGAGGTCAATGATTGTGAAAATCTCAATGCTGCACCAACTTGTTTGCTTGAAAAAATTTCATTATTATTCAAAAAAGTTAAATACTCGATCTTTGGATTATACTTGATACTACAGTACCGCCAATAGCATGACAAAGCTAATTGTATTCTTTCTTTATGAGTCAATCTAAGTAAAGGAGTATTTATCGTTTCTTGAAATACCAATTCAGCTTTTTGAAATGCTCCCAATCCCCAATCCATATGACTTAATACACATGCCAGATATAATAATTTCTTATTAAAGTGCTCATTACCTTCAAAAACTGGATGAATAAAATCATAATATTTTTTATAATTTGACCCTAAATCACCTCTTTTTTGCGCAACCTTCTCAATTGCTTTGTAAAAAATTTCAGATTCTTTTACATCTTTAAAATGGTCAATTGATAAAGATCCTTCACGCAAACCACTGATAGAACAAATAATTTTTTTTGGATTTGAAACTTTCATAATTTCATCAAGTATAATACAGCTATAAGGTAAATATGGTGTTCTAGATTTTGAAATATACTCAACTGTTTTAAGTTTGGATTTATTAAAAGAAGAAATTTTTTCAACAAACTTAGATAAAACATTATTATCAATACTATATTGATGAATTATGTGTACTGGATGATTATTTTGAAAAAGATGTAATTTAAATAATGCACGCCAAGTACCTCCAACTAAATATAAATTATTAAATTTCTTTTTTGAGAGCCATTTTTCATCTCTTAATAATTTTTTAATATATTTTGCTAAATTTCTTTTTTTAACTATAGGATTATTCATTAATCTTAAAACACCAACAGGTAATGAGGTTTTATTGGTTACTATATTGTTTTCAACTCGGGCTAACTCCAAACTACCACCGCCAAGGTCAGCAACTAATCCATCAACATTTTCAAAACCTATTTTTACTCCCTCAGCTGTGCATTTAGCTTCTTCTTCGCCTGATAATATATTAATCTTAGTTTTAAAAAGTTTTTCAACTTCATCAATAAAAGGTTTTGTATCAGTTGCTTCTCTTATAACTGCTGTTGCAATAATCTTTAGATTTGTGATTTTTGAAACATTTAAAATTTCAGAAAATCTTTTTAAAACTTTTAAAGCATATTCAGTACCAGATCTGTGAAGTTTTTTCGATTTATCTAAATTTTTTCCAAGTTCACAAACTGCTTTTTCATTAAAAAAAGGCACACGAGAAGAACTGAAATCTTCATAAATTAGCATTCTTATAGAGTTTGATCCAATGTCTATTATAGCTAATTTAGCCTGATTTAATTTTAAACTATTTTTACTTTTAATTACTTCCACTTTTAATCAATCTTAAGTGCAGTTGTTTAGGCTGCATTCTTAGTTTAGCTTTACCTCTTCCAGATAAGCTCGGATTATTCATAAAATATTCATGAGCTGAAAAGGAATCGCTCTTACTATATTTAATTTTTTTATAATTACCATCAGCTTCAAGTTCCCAGCTCTGATTAGTATCAAGATAATTTGCCAACATTATTTGATCTAAGATCTGTTCATGAACAGTCTCATTTTCAATTGGGACTAGAAGTTCTACCCTTCGATTTAAATTTCTCGGCATTAAATCAGCTGACGAAATATATACTTTTGCATTTCTATTAGGCATTTTTTTTGTACCATTACTAAAACAATAAATTCTAGAATGCTCTAAAAATCTTCCTATGATACTTTTTACAAATATGTTTTCTGATCTATCTTTTACTCCTGGTCTTAAACAACAAACACCCCTTACAAATAAATGAATTTTTACACCAGCATTCGAAGCTTCATAAAATTTATCAATAATTTCTGGATCTACTAAAGAGTTCATTTTTGCCCAAATAGCTGCAAATTTTCCATTTTTAGAATTTTTAATTTCAGCATCAATATTTTCATTTAAGGTTTGCCTCATATTTACTGGCGAAATAGAAATTTTATTTAAATTTTTTGGTTTTGCGTATCCTGTTACATAATTGAAAAACTTTTCAACATCTGATGCCATTTTCTTATCACAACTAAATAAAGACAAATCAGTATAAATTTTAGCATTTACTGGATGATAATTGCCAGTTCCTAAATGAAAATAAGTTTGTATTTTACCCTGTTCTCTTCTTAAAACTAATGATGATTTTGCATGAGTTTTATATTTAGCAAAACCATAAACAATTTGAACACCTACTTTTTCTAAACTTCTTGATAGTTGAATATTAGCTTCCTCATCAAATCTAGCTTTAATTTCAATTAAAGCGGTAACTGTTTTTCCATTTTCTGCAGCTGTTATTAAAGCTTTAACAATAGGTGAGTCTAGAGTTGTTCTATATAGAGTTTGTTTTATAGCTATAACTTTTTTATCATTTGCTGCTTGGTTTAAAAATTCAATTACTGAGTCAAATGTTTCAAAAGGATGATGAACAACTAAATCTTTCTTTTTAATAGTTTCAAAAAAATTATCATTATATTCTTTTAATCTTTCAACTTCTCTAGGTGTAAAATGTTTAAATCTTAATTTTGGATTTTTTACTTTACATATTTGATCTATATCTTGAATTCCAACAAGGCCAGCAACATCATAAATATAGTCAGGATTTATATCTAATTTATTAATTATAAATCTTATCAATTCGTTATCACTATTTTCAAGAACCTCTAAACGAACAATATCACCCGTTCTACGTCTTTTTAAAGCCAATTCAAAAGATCTAACCAAATCTTCTGCTTCCTCTTGAATCTCTACATCGCTGTCTCTTATTACTCTAAAAATCATTTTCTTTTCTAAATCATGATCTGGAAAAATTTCATTAGCAAAAAAACTTATTACATCATCTAGAATCACAAATTTCTTATGATTTTTTGAAGACTCAATTTCAATAAATCTAGATAATGCTTTTGGTATTACTATTATTGAGTTTAAAATCCTTTTTTTATTTTTTTTTCTTAACTTCATTACAATTGCTCTTCCTTGATTGATTATAAATGGAAATGGATGTGCAGGATCAATTGCTGATGGTGTTAATAAAGGGTAAATCTCTTCTTTAAATATTTCTAAAAGTTTTTTTTTATCCTTAGTATTTAAATTAACTGGTTTAACTAAATTGATATTATTTTTTTTTAATTCCATAATCAGTTGAATAAAAATTTTGTTCTGTTTTTTTAATAGATTCTTAGTTTCAAGCACTACCTCATCCATTTGCTCTTCAGGTGTCAAACCATCAGAGCTTAGTGAGTCAACTTCTTGTTTTATTTGACTATATAACCCAGCTACACGGACCATAAAAAATTCATCTAGATTAGACCCAGCAATTGATAAAAACTTTACTCTTTCATAAAGAGGATTTTCGATATTTTGCGCCTCTAAAAGTACTCTATCGTTGAATTTTAACCAAGAAAGCTCTCTATTTATATATTTAGATTTCAACTCTTCTTTATGTTGTTTTTTTAAAGCAGTCATATATTTAGATTTTATGTATCAATTATACGTCATGAGACACGCAAAATCTAGTTGGGATGATTTAAGTATTAATGATTTTGATAGACCACTTACTAAAAGAGGCAAGAAAAATGCAAAAATGATTTGTGAATTTTTTGTTAAAAAAAAATTTGAATTTGATTATGCATTAATTTCATCATCAAAAAGAACAAAAAAAACTTTTCAAATTTTATCCAAGAAAATTAATAAGCCAAAAAAAGTTAATTTTTCAAAAGATTTATATTTAGTTGATGAGAATGCAATTGTAAAAAAAATTAAAGAAATATCCAGTGAATATAAATCAATTTTGATTATAAACCATGAACCATCAGTGAAAAATTTAGTACGAAATCTTACAAAAAATCATAATACGAATAATTTTAAACTAATGAATTATAAATTCCCAACAGCAGCATTTGCAAAAATTGAGTTTGATATTAAATCCTGGGATGAAGTTGAGAAAAAGGGAGTATTAAAAAAATTTATAAGACCCAAAGATCTTCAAGATTCTAAAGAATAACCAGCTGATCTTACTGTTCTAATTAAAGGTTTTGTATTTTGTATGTTAATTGCTTGTCTTAATCTTCTAATATGAACATCAACTGTTCTAGACTCAACATATATATTTTCTCCCCAAACATTGTTTAAGAGTTGTTCTCTTGAATAAACTCTTTTTGGATTTTTGATAAAAAAATCTAAGAGTTTAAATTCAGTTGGACCCAAAGTAATTTCTTTATCTTTTCTATAAACTCTTTTTGTAATCCGATCTATTTTTAAATCAGTAAATTCTACAATGTCTGATGATGATTGAGGTTTAGATCTTCTCAATAAAGATTTAATTCTAGCATTCAATTCTTTTTGACTAAAAGGTTTAGTTACATAATCATCTGCACCTGTATCAAATGCTTTTAATTTGTCTTCTTCCTCCCCTTTTGCAGTTAACATAATGACAGGAATATCATTAAACTTATTATCTTTTTTTAAGTTTTTACAAATTTCAACACCAGATAATTCTGGTAACATCCAATCCATTAATATTAAATCTGGCTGTTTTAATTTTATTTGTTTAAGAGCATCTTCTCCATTTTCTGAATGACTGACTTTATAACCTTCTTTTTCAAGATTGTACTTTAACAAACTAACAATTGATGCTTCATCTTCAGCTATGAAAACATGAGCTGACATAAATCATTTTTCTCCGGTTACAATTGGCTCTGTTCCCTTGGGTCTATCACCTTCTAAATATTCGCCTTTAACTAAATAATAAACTTGTTCTGCAACATTTGTAGTATGATCACCAATACGTTCTATGTTTTTAGTTACAAACAATAAATGGGTTCCATCTTCTAAATTTTTTTCATTTTCTTTAAGATATTTTATAACTTCTTGCATACAAAGATTTGTTAGATCATCTATTTGCTCATCACCTTCCCAAACATTTACTGCCATTGGCGCAGATCTTTCTAGATAAGCATCTAATGTTGATTTTAATTGTTTTTTAACATTGGTAGATACTCTATTCAATGAGTCTACCAAGTTCTTTGGAAGATTTTCGTTAAGCAAAAGTGTTCTCTTAGATATATTTTTTGCTAAATCACCTATTCTTTCTAAATCTGAAGACATTTTCAAAGCCGTTACTGTCTCTCTTAAATCAATTGCCATAGGTTGTCTTAAAGCAATTAAATTCACAACTTGCTGTTCAATTAAAGTCTCATATTTATCTATTTTTTCATCTTCTTGAATAACAGCTTCTGCAATATTATTATCTCTTGTTGTAATGGCTTGAATTGCTTTACCTAAAGCATCTTCACATGCACTTCCCATTTTAATTATATTAGCATTAAGATTTTTTAGTTCTTCTTCGTAAGATTTGACTGTATGTGGTGCTTCAGACATTATCCAAACCTCCCTGTTATATAATCTTGCGTTTTTTTATTATCAGGATTCTTAAATATTTTATCAGTAGATCCATGTTCAATCAATTGTCCTAAATGAAAAAAACCTGTATTTTGAGAAACACGTGCTGCTTGAGCCATAGAATGAGTTACAATTATTATTGTGTGCTCTTTTTTTAACTCATCAATCAATTCTTCAATTTGTGCTGTTGCTATTGGATCTAATGCTGAACAAGGTTCATCCATTAATATAACTTCAGGTCTTACAGAAATCGCTCTAGCAATACAAAGTCTTTGCTGTTGTCCTCCAGATAATCCAGTTCCAGGTTCATGCAACCTATCTTTTACCTCTTCCCATAGTGCAGCCTTTTTCAAACTAGTTTCAACAATTTCATCCATTTCTTGTTTTGATTGAGCCATACCATGAATTGTTGGACCGTAAGATACATTTTCATATAAAGTTTTTGGGAAAGGATTGGGTTTTTGAAAAACCATACCAATTTTTTCTCTTAGTCTTACGACATCACAACTTTTATCATTGATATTAAAATCATTAATTAAAATTTCTCCTTTAACACTACAGATATCAATTACATCATTCATTCTATTAAGACATCTTAGGAAAGTTGATTTACCACAACCAGATGGACCAATTAATGCCGTTACTTGATTTTCCTCAATATCTAAACTTATATTAAAGAGCGCTTGTTTTTTTCCATAAAAAACATCAACATCTTTTGCTTTAATCTTTATCATTTTAACTCCATTTTTTCTCAAACTTATGTCTTATTATTTGGGCAAATAAATTCATTATTATTAAAAAGCCAAGTAAGACCATTATACATGCCGAAACTTTTTCTACAAATCCCCTTTCAGCACTTTCAGCCCAAATATAAATTTGAACTGGTAAGCTTGCAGCAGGATCCATGGGTGATCCAGGTATCGTGTTAACAAAAGCAACCATTCCAATTAAAATTAGGGGTGCAGTTTCTCCTAAGGCTTGAGCTAAACCAATTATTGTTCCTGATAACGTGCCAGGCATAGAAAGAGGAACTGTATGATGCATTGTGGTTTGCATCCGACTTGCTCCCATAGCAAGTGCTGCCTCTCTTATACTTGGTGGAACTGCTTTTAAAGATGCTCTAGCAGCTATAATTATTGTTGGTAAGGTCATTAAGGACAAAGTGATACCTCCAACTAATGGGGTAGACCTTGGTAATTGAAATATAGCCAATAAAACTCCTAATCCTAATAGACCAAAAACTATAGATGGAACCGCTGCTAAGTTGTTTATATTTACTTCAATAAAATCAGTAAATCTATTTTTAGGGGCAAATTCTTCAAGATAGATTGCCGCTAGAACCGCAACAGGAAAAGCTATCATTAAACAAACAAGTATAGAAAAAATTGAGCCCATAAATGAACTTGCTATTCCAGCTAACTCAGCTTCTCTTGAGTCAGCATTTGTAAAAAAACTTATATTAAATTTACTTTCAACCTTACCATTTGCAACAAGTTGATCAAAAATTTTTAATTGATAATCGCTTACTCTTCTTTGGTCTTCAGGTAAATCTCTTGGATAATTTCCTTTAAAGACTTGGTCTAAATCATCTGAAGCAGTTAGATAAACTTCCTTTGTTTTTCCTATTAAATTAGGGTCATTTAAAAGTTCATTTTTAATTTCTTTTTCAAAAAAATAAGACACCATTCTCTTCAATTCATTTTCTTGATCTTCATTGGCGTTTGGATCTAAATCAGCCATTGATTTTAATGCTATATCGTAATAATCAGCGTCCTGTAAATCTTCTTTAGAAGGATTTTGGTCTAACATCATTAATTCAGCATCGAAAGTAACTGGAACAATAAGCCATGTTTTTTGAAAAGCTGAATAGCCAGTTGAAAAAATTTTAAAAATAAAGATTGTTAAAAATAAAAGTGCCATAAAAATTGCACTCAGACCGTATAAGCGAAATCGCTGTTCAGCTTTATATCTTTTATTTAATAATTGTTCTTTATTTTTATTCATATTTTTCTCTATATTTTTTAACTACTCTCAAGGCCACAATATTTAAACAAAGTGTTACTAAAAATAATGACATACCTAAAGCAAAAGCAGCTTGCGTTTTTGGGTCGCCAAAAGCTTGGTCACCAATTAGAATAACTACAATTTGAGCTGTAATCGTTGAAGTAGACTCTAAAGGATTTAAAGTTAAATTAGCAGCTAAACCAGAGGCCATAACAACTATCATTGTTTCTCCAATAGCTCTTGAAACACCAAGTAAAATAGATCCAACAATCCCCGGCAATGCCGCGGGAAAAATAACTCTCTTAATTGTTTCTGATTTAGTTGCTCCCATAGCGTAACTTCCATCTCTTAAACTTTGAGGCACACTTGTAATTACATCGTCACTTAAACTTGAAATAAATGGTATAATCATAATACCCATTACCCCTCCTGCTGCTAAAGCACTTTCAGCTGAAACTTCAAGACCCATTGAAGTTCCTAATTCTTTCAAAAATGGTCCAACAGTTAGGGCAGCAAAAAAACCATAAACAACTGTTGGTATACCAGCTAAAATTTCAATTAATGGTTTTGCATATTGTCTAACTTTAGTTGATGCATATTCAGCTAAATAAATTCCACTCATTAATCCAATTGGGATAGCAACGCACATAGCAATAAATGCAATAAAAAAAGTACCTGCAAAAATAGGGACTGCTCCAAAAGTATCTGAATACATTGTCGGATCTAAAGCCTCAGAAGAATCTCTAACAAAAGCTTTTGCTGGATACCAGTGAGTTCCAAAGACAAAATCAAATAATGGAATTACTTTAAAAAAATCTATAGTTTGAAATATAAGTGAGAAAACTATTCCAACAGTAGTTAATATTGCAGCTAAAGAAGCTGTAAATAAAACTGCGTTCAAAAATTTTTCAACTGGTTCTCTTGTTCTAGAATTAGATGAAATTCTTTTATACGCATAAGCAACAGAGGCAATAATTGCAGATAATACTATAACAACTTTTGAACTTTGAGCTATTGATCGAAGACTTAAATATTTTTCAGCTGAAGCTTCAATAAAAGGTGTAATTTCTCCAGTGAATTGCCCTCGAGACAATGCTTTTGATTTTTCGTATAATAAATTTAATTCATCATCAAGATAACCTTGATTTGAATAATCACTTAAGATTAATAGTTTTACAATTGTGGGCTCAAAAATTGCCCATAATGAAAAAATTATAAAGGCTGGTATTGCACACCAGATTGCAAGATAATAACCATAAAATTGTGGTAATGCGGTTAATCTTTTTTTTGTAGATTGAATTGTATATGCTTTTCTCCGTCCAAAATAATAGCTTGTGAAACCTAGAAGAACAATAAATGTAAATAATATTAAGTTCACAGAATCTCCTTAAGTGAGGACTTTACTCTTTTTAAAAAAAAAAGGGGTCTAAAAAGACCCCCTTTTTAATCATTTGTTAACTGAGGAATAATTAATTACCCATAGCAACTAGCTTCGTAGCATTAGTTCTAGTTGTTTTATACAACTTAGAGTCTAATGGCACTAAACCAATGTCTGCTAAGTAACCACCTTTTCCAATAGCTTTCTTAGTTGTGAATTCTTTCACAAACTCATGTAAGCCTGGAATTACTCCAACGTGTGCTTTTTTCACGTAGAAGAATAAAGGTCTAGCAACAGCATAACTGTAGTCTTGAATAGACTTTAATGACGGTTGTCCACCATCAATACTTGCTGCTTGCAATTTATCTTTTGCAGCTAAGAAATAACTGAAACCAAAGAAACCAAACATTTCTTTATCTTGAGTTAACTTTTGGATGATTAAACTATCGTTTTCTCCAACTTCAATAGCAGCACCATCTTCTCTGTAAAGTTTTTGAGGTTTTTTGTATTTTTTATTTCCAGCTTCAAAACCAGCTTTATAAAGAGCTTTAGCTTCTTTAGTCATACCTTTTTTCATTACTAAAGAATTCCAAGCATCTCTAGTTCCTGATGTTCCTGGTGGGATCATCACTGAAATTTTTTGTTTTGGTAAGCTAGGGTCAATTTGGTCCCAAGTTTTATAAATATTTGGAACTAATTTACCATCAACAACTGTATGAGCAGCAAGTGCTAAATATAATTGTTCTTTAGTAAAGTTTACTGGTTTTGCATCTTTGCTGTAAGCTAATGTAATACCATCGTTACCAATTACGATTTCAACGATATCATTAACACCATTTTTCTTACATAAAGCTTTTTCTTTATCTTTCATAGCTCTTGATGCATTTGTAATATCTGGATGTTGTTCACCTACACCAGCACAGAATAGTTTAGCTCCACCACCAGTACCAGTAGACTCGATCACAGGAGTTTTAAATCCTGAACCACCAAATCTTTCTGCAACAACTGTTGCGTAAGGGAATACCGTAGAAGAACCAACTATCTTAATTTGATCTCTTGCTTGAGCAACAGTTGCTATTGATAAAGCAACTAAAGAAGCGATCACTATAGTTAGTTTTTTCATTATCTTTAATCCTTTCGTTATTAATTAATATAAAGATGAATGACTCGTATAAATTAATTGAATCTTTAATATTACAGAATTGTTACACTTTTGTTAAAAAGATAACTTTTTAGTTGTATTTCATTGAGATTATAATCTCATCATTTTCTGTTTCTAAACCACCTTTACAAGAAACAGGGTTAACTTTATCTTTAAAAGCAAGCTCAGTTGTAGGTCTCAAAATAACTTCAAGTTTCACTAAATTAACTAATTCTTCTAAGACGCTTTGATCGTATCGCCATCTTGGCCATGTGCTTGGAGTAGAAAAAACAGATGTTAAATAACTAGTTGCCATAGTAAACCTATAATTACTTAAATTTTCGTTTCTCAACAAATGATCTCTTACTGAATTAAATATATTTCTACATCTAAATGAGTCTGACATATAATTCTCTTTTTTTAAATTTTCATTTACTGGGATTGAAACAATTAAATCTACTGTATTTCTCCAATAGGAACTGACAACATCCATATATATATCTTCATAAGGCACATCTTTATGTTTCTTTACAGCAGGATAAGAACTCTTTAAGTCCTCTTCTAATCTAAAAATACCTATGTCAAAAACTGTTAATTGCTGAGTACGTAAAAGAGTAGAAAGGTCTTTTGAATATACACTAGTTGTGAAAAACAAGATTAAATAAAAAAATATTAAAATATTTTTGAGTATTTTAAACATTATAAAAACTTAAATAAAATCTATACACGAATCAATCAAAGAAATGTTAAAGTTTTCTCAAATAAGGGTTGTAAAATGAAGTTTTTTTTAAATTTTTATTTCGAAGGCAAATATATTTTAATTTCAGTACCTTTACCAACTTCTGAAAGAATCTCAAAATCACCTCTGTGTTGAGTAATTATGTGTTTAACAATAGCTAATCCTAAACCAGTTCCACCAACTTTATTACTTTGTTCTGTGTCAACCCTGTAAAATCTTTCTGTAACACGCGAAATGTGTTCATGTGGAATGCCATAACCTTCATCTTTAATACTAATCATTATATTCTTTTCTAATAGTTTGTTACTATTTTCATTTTTAGAAATATATATATTTTTATTTTCTGGAGAATATTTTATTGAATTATCCAAAAGATTAGAAAAAACTGTATTTAATCTTTTTTCATCACCTATAACAATTGATGTATTTGTTAATTGATTTTTAACAGTTATATTTTTCTTTTTTAAAACAATTTCAAAATTACTAATAATAGTTTCAAAGAGTTCATTAATATTTACTATTGAAGTAGGTCTTATATGTTCATCAAGTTCAATCCGTGTAAGAATTAATAGATCATTAATTAAACTTTCCATCCTTATTGATTGTTCAGATAAAATTTTCATAAATTTTTTTTTAGCCTTTTCATCATCAGACGCTGGGCCCTCAATTGTTTCTAGTGATCCTTTGATTGCCATTAAAGGTGTTCTTAATTCATGGCTTACATTTGCTACAAAATCAGTTTTAAATTTTTGTGCTTTTGTAATTTCAGTAAAATCTTTTAAAAATAACACAACAGAATCTGGTTCAGTAAATAAATGAGTTGGGCCAGGAATAATATAAATTTTATAAAACTGATATGATGGCAGGTCTATTTCAACATCAATATTTTTGGTTTTATTTTCTAAGATAGCTTTTTCAATATTTTCTATTAATTCTGGTTTTCGAATTATAGAAGATATGTTTTTATCAATTAAACTATTTCCAAATCTTTTTAATGCACTTGGATTGGCATATTTAATTATGTTAAATTTATTTAATGCAAAAAACTGATCCTCAAGTTCATCAATAATTACTCTTTTAGTTTTTTCCTCTCTTTTATTAATTATTGTAGCAGTATTTATTGATTTGTTTTTTTTTTGATTAAGTAAATAGAGGAGATAAATTATAACAACTATAAGTAGAATGATGAAATATTCCATAAATTTAGACGGCTTAATTTTGCATCATTACACTTTTTAATGCAAATAAATTAAGGAAAAATTAACTAATGATTTGGTGAAATATTGTTAAAAAATATTTTTGCTGTTTCTTCCCAAGTGAATTTTTTTGCAAATTCAAGACAATCATTTCTATTAACTTTCAAAGCTTTATGAGCTGAAACTTTAAGATCATTATCTAAACAATTTATTTTGGAACCCTCAAATATATCTTTAGGACCTGGAACAGGATAAGCAGCTACAGGTGTTCCGCAATTTAAAGACTCACAAACTACAATTCCAAATGTATCTGTTTTACTTGGAAATACAAAAACATCGGAAGATGCAAAATGAGACGCTAATTCACCGTTTGTTTTTTCTCCTAAAAAAATATCTTTAGGAAATTCTTTTTTTAATTTTTTTAAATCAGGTCCCTTTCCTATTATCATTTTTGTACCCTCTAAATCACATTCTAAAAAAGCTCTTATGTTTTTTTCAACTGCAACTCTTCCAACATAAATCCAAATCGGTCTTTTATGTGGTAAATCAATTTTTTTCGGACTCTTAAAAGCTCCATGATTGCCTCCTCTTGTCCAAGTAATCATTTTATTATTATCTATACCTATATCGATTAATTCTTTTCTCATAGATTCTGTTGTTACTAAGATTCTCTCAGCCTTGTTATGAAAGTTTGCTAAGAATTTTTCAGCCCATTTTGCAGGTATAATAGGAAAGTAAAGCTTAAGATATTTATCAAATCTTGTATGAAAACTTGTGGTAAACTTTAGTTTATTCTTCAAACAATATCTTCTTGCCATAGTCCCTATAGGACCTTCAGTAGCTATATGAATTGCATCAGGTTTTATTTTCTTTATTAAGCTACCAACTCTTGGCCAAACATTAATAGATATTCTAATTTCATTATATTTTGGCATCGGAAAAGTTAAAAATAATTCTGGTGTGATATATTCTATTCTATGACCTTGTTCTTTTAAAATTTTACCTGTTTCATGCAAGGTTCTTACAACACCATTTACTTGTGGAAAATATGCATCTGTTGCGATTAAAATTTTCATTAATTACGAAGCTTTTTTTAAGTCTTCATTTTTAACAGGTTTAATTATTTCTTGAGTGTCTAAATATTGTTCTCTTATTTTATCCCAATATAATATTTCAAAGCTACCATCATAATTTTCGGCTAATGCAGTGCAAGATTCTACCCAGTCTCCACAATTTAAATAATTGACCCCATTAAAATCTCTATCCTCAGCATGATGGATGTGGCCACAAATAATTCCATCAAATTTTTTTCTTTTTGCATAATCTGAAAGTGTTTTTTCATATTCACCAATATATTTAACTGCATTTTTGACTTTATACTTTAAAAATTTTGCAAGAGACCAATATTCTTTTCCTCTCAATCTTCTAAAAAAATTAATTATTACATTTAATTTTAATAGTAAATTATAGGTTATTGATCCAAGTTTAGATAACCATTTAGCATGTTTCATAACACCATCCCAAGCATCACCATGAACAACAACATATTTTTTTCCTGCATTTGTTTCATGAATAACTCTATTAACCATATGGATGTCACCAAAATGCATTGGAATAAATTTTCTTAACATTTCGTCATGATTACCCATTATGTAGAAAACTTTGGTACCATGTCTAGCTTTTCTTAAAATTTTTTGGATTACATCATTATGTTCTTGAGGCCAAAAAAAACTTTTTTGCATTTCCCAGATATCTATAATGTCTCCTACAAGATAAAGATTTTCGGATCTTGAGTTTTTAAAAAACTCTAAAAGTTTTTTCGCCTGACAACCCTTGGTACCTAAATGAACATCAGAAATAAATATACTTTTATATTTAAGTAAATTAGACATTTAAAGACCAATATTTTAATACAACTGTAACACGAATCATTTACTTCTTATTTCATTTGAATGTTACAAATTTGTTAAAAATTTTTTAAGGATTAATTATGTTATGTTGTTTGATTTATAATTTGAATTCTTCCTCTGGAAGAAAATCTATATTCATAAATAGGATTTTATCTAAGTTAAAAGAGAATATTTCTGTAGACTACTTTGAAACAAAAACAATAAATCAAGCTAAGAAAATTTTCAAAAATTTTAATCAAAAAAATTATGATCGATTAATAGTTGCTGGTGGAGATGGATCTGTTTCTTTTGCAATTAATGAATTAATTAAAAATAATTTTGATTTTAAAGACGATTTTGCCATAGGTTATATTCCTGCTGGCACTGCAAATTTGCTTCAAGCTGAATTATCAATGAATAAAAAAGTTGATGATATAGTAAATGTGTTGGTTTCTAAAAATTATAAATCCTCTAATCTTGTAAAAATTAACGAGAATTATTTCTTTTTAATGGCTGGTATAGGGTGGGATGCAAAAATTGTTCATTCAATTAATTCAAAAATTAAAAAGATTCTAGGTAAAATTATATTTGGTATCAAAGGTTTTCAATATTTCTTATTTATGAATAATAAAAAATTAAATGTTACTTTTGATGGACAATTTTATCAAGCAGACTGGATATTATCCTCAAATACCAAATATTACGCTGGACATCATAAAATAAATAAAACAAATATTTTTGAAAATAAAATAGTCACATATATATTTAAGGATTTAACTAGGATCAATTTATTATATTCTATATTTTTAATAATTCTTAATGGTGATTTAAGTAAAAATAAAAATGTTATTACTACTTATTCACAAAACATTACTATTGATGGAAATGATTTGATACCTGTTCAAATTGATGGAGATAATTTTGGTTCATATAAAAAAATTCATTTAAATCTATCAAATAAAAAAGTGAATTTTCTTGTAAAATAATTATTTTACTCTGCCATAAATATCTTGATATCTCACTATATCTGTTTCTTTTAAAATCGAGCCTACTTGAGCTTCAATTATTTTAACTGGTTTTTTATAGGGATTTTCTATTCTATGGATTGCACCTAGTGGAATAAAAATAGTTTCATCAGGTTTCATAGTGAAATATTTCTTATTTAAAGTAATTTTAGGTTCACCATGAGTAACTACCCAATGTTCAGCTCTATGATGATGTTTTTGAAGACTTAATATACCTTTTGGTTTTACATATAATTCTTTAATTAAGAATTCCTTACCATTAAATAGATTTACATAACTACCCCAAGGTCTATGAAATACATTCTTCTTTTTAAAATAATGTCTTTTATTTCGTCCGTACATCTTACAGATTTCTTTCCAAGATCCTAAATCAGACCAAGGAATATCTAATTTGATAGCATTTATATCTTTGGTTTTTTCTAATATTGCATAGTCAAAAGACTTGGCTTTTGCTTTTGTGAAAGATTGTTTGTTTAAATAATATACATTACTTTTATATTTTGCTTTTAATACTGCTTTATTACAATTTCGATAAATATTTGGTTGGTATTTCTTAAAATTATTTATTATTGAGTCTTTTCTCAAATAAAACATTCCAGAATTCCAATAACCTTTTTTACTAATTATTTGTTTAGCTTTAGCCTTTTTGGGTTTTTCTACAAATCTAGTTACTTTGTTACTTTTTGTTAAAAAATAACCAAATTCACTTGAGGGCATTTTGGGTTTAATCCCAAAAATAAAGATATTGTTTTGAGTAAGTTTCTTTTGATTTTTTTTGATAGCTTTATTGAATAAACCAACTTTTTCTATCAAATGATCAGCAGCCAAAAACATTAATGGTTGTTCGTTTGGAATGTCTTTAATTAAAGCCGTACTTAATATAGCGGGTGCAGTATTTCTTTTTGCTGGCTCTAAAACTATCTTGAATTTTCTTATTTTGTGTTTTTTTAAATGTTGTTTTACTTGTCTTAAATATTTTGCATTAGTGCTTATAATTGGTGCATCATATATAGATGCTTTAACTCTTTCTAAAGTTTTACCTAATAAAGTCCAATTACCAAAATCAATAAATTGTTTTGCTTGATGTTTTTTAGCTTTTGGCCAAAGTCTTGTTCCAGCGCCACCACATAAAATAACTGGGCGAATTTTCATTAAATTTTTGAATATTCCTTAACTTCTTTTTTCTTACCAGGATGAGTTGGGGCTCCTAAACTTGCTGGCCCAACTGTTTGTGCATATTTCCAAAGAGTTCCCGAGCCAAAATCAGATTTTTTAGCTTTCCATTTTCTTCTTCTTGAAGCTAATTGTGCTCTTGTTAAACGAACATTAATTGTTCCTTTTTTAGCATCAATATCAATTAAATCATTGTTTCGTAAAAGAGCAATCGGTCCACCTAAAGCTGCCTCTGGACCTACGTGGCCAACACAAAATCCTCTTGTTGCGCCAGAAAATCTTCCATCAGTGATTAAAGCAACTTTCTCGCCTTTTCCTTGACCATAAATTGCACCTGTTGTTGAAAGCATTTCTCTCATACCTGGTCCACCAACTGGGCCTTCGTATCTAATAATTATCACATCACCATCTTTATATTTTCTACTTTGAACAGCTTTCATTGCACTTTCTTCATTATCAAAACATCTTGCTCTTCCAGTAAATTGTAATTTTTTTAGACCCGCAATTTTTACAATTGCACCTTCTGGAGCTAAATTTCCTTTTAATCCTACAACACCACCATCTGGTGATAAAGGTCTGTTATAAGCTCGTAATACTTTTTGTTTTGGATTAAATTTAATACCTTTTAAATTTTCTTTCATTGTTTTACCTGTAACAGTCATACAATCACCATGAATATAACCACCATCATATAAAGTTTTTAAAAGCATTGGCACACCACCTGCTAACCACATATCTTTTGCAACATATTTTCCACCTGGTTTTAAGTCTGCAAGATAAGGTGTTCTTTTAAATATTTTTGCAACATCCATTAAATCAAATTTTATTCCTGCTTCATTTGCAATAGCTGGTAAGTGTAATGCAGCATTAGTTGAGCCTCCAGTTGCAGCTACAATTGTTGCAGCGTTCTCTAATGCTTTTCTTGTAACGATATCTCTTGGTTTAATTTTTTTTGCTAATAATTCCATAACCATTCGGCCACTTGCTTTTGCATACTTATCTCTTTCTTCATATGGAGCTGGTGTTCCTGCTGAATAAGGTAACGCTAAACCGATTGCTTCTGAAACACATGCCATTGTATTTGCAGTAAACTGACCACCACACGCTCCCGCCGTAGGACACGCTACTAATTCTAATTTTCTTAATTCTTTTGCAGACATTTGACCTGATGAATGTTTTCCAACCGCCTCAAAAACATCAACTACAGTTACATCTTTACCTTTATATTTTCCCGGAAGGATTGAGCCGCCATATATAAATACACTTGGTACATTTAATCTGACCATGGACATCATTAATCCTGGTAAAGATTTATCACAACCTGCGATACCTACTAATGCATCATAACAATGACCCCTTACTGTTAATTCAGCACTATCAGCTATAACTTCTCTAGAAATTAAAGACGATTTCATTCCTTCATGACCCATGGCAATACCATCAGTAACAGTAATTGTGCAAAATTCTCTTGGTGTCCCTCCTGATGCTCTAACCCCCTTTTTCACTGATTGCGCTTGTCGCATAAGGGCAATGTTGCAAGGAGCAGCTTCATTCCAAGTTGATACAACTCCTATAAATGGTTTTGATACATCTTTTTCAGTTTCACCCATTGCATAATAAAAAGATCTATGAGGTGCTCTATCTGGACCTAAGGATGTATGTCTACTAGGTAATTTTTTTTTATTAAATTTCCGCATTATAAACTCTCAATAGTTAAAGATATTTTTTTGATATTATCTTTAAGACTACTATAGTTAGTTTTTTCTTGTTCAACAATATTTTTTGGTGCTCTATCTGTAAAGCCTTTATTAGATAATCGTTGAGAAATCTTATCTAGTTCGTCTTGATATTTGTTCTGACGTTTTTGTAAGTTTTCTTTAATCAAGTTAAGATCAACATTTTCATCAAAATAAATCTTAAAAATATCACCAGAAATGACAAGTGTTGCAGAGGGTTTATCCTGTTCTTTATCAAAAAAATTATTGATACGACCCAGTTTTTTCAAAATAACATCATTATTATTTACTAATAATTTGTTTTTTTTGGCAATTTTATTAATCGCAACATCAACAAATGAACCAGGGCTGACATTTAACTCATTTTTAAATGATCTTAATTCAGAGATAATTTTAATAATTTTTTCAACTTCTTTGAGAGATTGGTCTTTTTTGATTTTTCCAGTAGGCCAATTTTTATACATAAGGAAATTTTTATTAGACTCATCAAATTTGTTCTTTAACCATATTTCCTCAGTTACAAATGGTATGAAAGGATGAAGCATAACCAATATTTGCTTAAAAACATAAGCAGAAACTTCTTTTACCTCTGTTTTTGCCTTTTTATCCTCAGAGTAAAGAATTGTTTTAGACAGCTCAATATACCAGTCACAATATGAGTGCCATGCAAATTGATAGGCATTTTTTGCTGCTTCATCAAATCGATAATCTTCAATATTTTTTTGAATTTTATTTTTAGTTTCTATTAACTCCGAATAGATCCATTTATTGATATTTAATGAGATTTTTGGAACTTTATTAGTTTTTTTAAAATCACATTTATTAGTAATTAAAAAATTATTAGCATTCCATAATTTATTTAAGAAGTTTCTATATCCTTTAACTCTATCTTCTGAAAGTTTAACATCAGTTCCTGGGGACGCCATAGAAAGCAAAGTAAAACGTAATGCATCAGCGCTATATTTTTCAATGAGATCTAATGGATCAATAACATTCCCTTTTGACTTAGACATTTTTTGTCCTTTTTCATCTCTTACTAGCGCGTGTACATAAATATCTTTGAATGGTTCTTTATTCAAAAATTCCATACCAAACATAATCATTCTAGCTACCCAGAAAAAAATAATATCAAAACCTGTTACTAAAACTGTTGTTGGATAAAATTTCTTTACATAATCTTTTTTATCAGGCCAACCTAAAGTTGCGAATGGCCATAATCCTGAAGAAAACCATGTATCTAAAACATCAGGATCTCTAGTAAGTTTTACATCTTTTTTATAATGTTTTTTTGCTTGTTTAATTGCATCGTTTTCATTGATCGCAACAAAAATTTTTTGATCAGGTCCATACCAAGCTGGTATTTGATGGCCCCACCATAATTGTCGTGAAATACACCATGGCTCAATATTATTCATCCACTGAAAATAAGTTTTAGACCAGTTAGTTGGAAAGAAAATTGTTTTTTTTGTCTTCACAATTTTTTTAGCTTTGATCGCTAATTTCTTTGCATCAACAAACCATTGTTCTGTTAAAAAAGGTTCAATTACTGAATTTGATCTATCACCGTATGGAACTTTATTTTTGATGTTTTCTTCTTTTACAAAAAAATTTTTTTCTTTTAATTCATTTAATATTTTTTTACGGGCATCAAACCTATCTAAGCCAATATAATCTTTTGGAGCATTATCATTTATTTTTCCTTCTTCCGTAAAAACATTAATTATTTCTAATTTATTTCTTTGACCAACATCATAGTCATTAAAATCATGTGCTGGCGTGATCTTAAGTGCTCCAGTTCCTTGCTCTGGATCAGCATAATTATCTTTAATAATTTTTATTTTTCTACCTACAATTGGTATTGTGACAGTTTTACCAACATGATTTTTATATCTTTTATCCTTTGGATTTACCGCAATCGCAGTATCCCCTAGCATTGTCTCAGGCCTCGTTGTGGCAATAGTGATAAATTCTGACGAATTGTCTATTGGGTATCTAATATAGTAAATCTTAGAATTCATCTCTCTTTGATCTACTTCTAAATCTGAAATCGCAGTTTTTAAAACAGTGTCCCAATTTACAAGTTTTTCAGCCTTATAAATCAATTTTTTTTTATGTAATTCTACAAAAACCTTAATGACTGATTTTGATAAATTTTCATCCATAGTGAATGCATTTCTTGACCAGTCACATGAACATCCTAATTTTTTTAGTTGATTGATAATGATGTCTCCATATTCATTTTTCCATTCCC
Source organism: uncultured Pelagibacteraceae bacterium (assembly GCA_902550615.1). Lineage (GTDB taxonomy): Bacteria > Pseudomonadota > Alphaproteobacteria > Pelagibacterales > Pelagibacteraceae > Pelagibacter. The sequence goes on from CACDAB010000001.1 coordinate 205,966, forward strand.
ATACTTTTTCTATAAATTTTTCTCTGCCAAGGTCAATTTTATTTAAATTCTCTTTTTCTAATTTTCTCTCAACAAGTGCTTGGGTGGCTATACCTGCATGATCAGTTCCTGGTTGCCATAATGTTTCGTAATTATTCATACGATAATAACGAACTAACAAATCTTGAATTGAATTATTTAAAGCATGACCCATATGTAAACTACCGGTTACATTAGGTGGTGGAATTACAATTGAAAATTTTTTTGAATTTTTTTGCGGTTTAAATAATTTATTCTTCTCCCAATAACCATAAATTTTATCTTCAACTTTTGAATGTATATATTTATCGCTTATCATGGGTGTTATTAGTTTATAATTTAATAATCTAAATTAACAATAATCAAATTGGAACGTTATTTAATAGACTAATTGCAAATATTTTATATAAAACTCAGTGAAGCTATCTTCTAAAACATATGGCAACGTGGCGGAATGGTTACGCAGAGGATTGCAAATCCTTGTATCCCGGTTCGATTCCGGGCGTTGCCTCCAAAAAAAATCTTGTTTTAGTGAAAAAAAAAAGTAAGTTGAGATTTTGATATTCCTCGGTAGCTCAGTTGGTAGAGCAGTTGACTGTTAATCAATTGGTCGCAGGTTCGAGTCCTGCCCGAGGAGCCAGAAATTAAACGACCTTTGAAATATTGTTATTTCCTGCCTGTAATGATTTATTAAATTTCAATTTTTGATCAGCATTTAGTTCAGAATATAATTTCACTAAAAAGTTATAATTTACATTCATATGACCTTCTTGTGATTTTTCTAAATTTATCAAATATTCTGAAAAATCTTCAAAAAAATAATTAATTGGTACTTTAAGATAGTTCGATAATTGTAATAACCTTATTGAACTTACCCCATTAGTGCCTTTTTCATATTTTTGAATTTGTTGAAATGTGACGTGGATTGCTTTTGCTACTTTAGTTTGTGTTAAACCTAGTGCTAGTCTTCTAAGCTTAAGCTTATTGCCTAAATGCTTATTAAAATTATCTTCCATTAAGACCCCTCTTAATTTTTTAAAAAACTAATTGAACTAGTTTTTAATACCTACTGCAACAATAAATTTTTATTTTTTTTACCTAAAAACCCGTATTAGGGGAAATATGTCAAGCATTACTTCAGCTATAATTTGAGAAATATTTCTTGAAATTAGCTTGAACTATAGTATCTGGCTGAGGAAAAGTTTGGTTCTATCACTCTTTGGATTAGCAAAAAATTCTTTGGTATCAGCTTTTTCTACTATCATTCCTTCATCCATAAATATCATTTGATCTGCAACTTCTTTTGCAAAACCCATTTCATGTGTAACTACAATCATAGTCATTCCTTGTTTTGCCAAATTTACCATAACATCTAGCACCTCTTTAATCATTTCGGGATCTAAAGCAGATGTAGGTTCGTCAAAAAGCATTATTTTTGGCTCCATACATAAAGCTCTTGCAATTGCAGCTCTTTGTTGTTGTCCTCCAGATAATTGACCTGGATATTTTTGTGCTTGATCAAGTATTTGTACTCTTTCTAGATGTTTTAATGCTAATTCTTCTGCCTCTTTTTTAGGCATTTTTTTTACCCAAATTGGAGCTAATGAGCAATTATCTAAAATAGATAAATGAGGAAATAAATTAAATTGCTGGAATACCATTCCAACTTCAGCTCTAATTTGTTCAATATTTTTTGTATCCTCTGTTAATTCAGTTCCATCAACGACAATATTACCTTCTTGATGCTCTTCTAATCTATTAATACATCGAATTAATGTAGACTTTCCTGATCCAGATGGACCACAAACAACAATTTTTTCTTTTGGTTTAACTTCTAAATTTATTCCTTTTAAAACTTGAAAATCTCCAAACCACTTATTCATATTACTTATTTGTATAATACTATCTGACATAAATCTTTATCTATCGGTTTTATATTTTTGTTCTAGATTATAACTATATTTACTCATTGCATAACAAATAATCCAGAAAATTATAGCAGCAAATACATACCCCTCCATAGCAAATCCTAACCATTTCGGATTTGTTTTAGCTAAATTTAACATTCCAACTATTTCTAATAATCCCACAACAAATATCAATGGAGTGTCTTTTACTAATGCCAAGAAAGTATTTGCTATTCCTGGTATTACTAATTTAAGAGCCTGCGGTAAAATTACGAAAATATGCATTTTCCAATAACCCATACCTAATGATTTTGCAGCTTCATATTGGCCTCTTGGTAAAGCTTGTAAACCACCTCTGATAACTTCTGCAACATACGCAGCTTCAAATAAAGAAATTGCAATTATGGCTCTTACTAATTTATCAATGAAAAAGTCTTCTGGTAAAAACATTGGAAACATTACGGCAGACATGAATAAAACTGTTATTAGTGGAACACCTCTCCAGAATTCAATAAAACCAACTGATATATATCTAATTAATGGAAATTCTGATCTTCTGCCAAGAGCAAAAGCCATTCCAATTGGAAAACAGAAAATTAGGCAGAAAAAAGAAATTATAAATGTTAGCGACAGACCTCCCCATGCACCCGTTTCAACCCAATTTAAACCATCTAATTTTCCAAGCTCAATATATTCTTCAAAAAAAAGAAAGTATTTCAAAATTACATAAAGCGCTAAAGGAACTATTAAAAAGTAATAAAACTTAAATTTACTTGGAATAAAAAAACCAATGATAATAGATAAAATTGCAGCAATAATTCCATAAGAAAAATCAAAAAATACAGGGCCACCTGAAATAAAAAAGAAGATAAACAAAAACGCAATTAAAGGATAAATAACTACATAATAAAGTGTTAAATATTTCTTAAATTTATCAGTCGCAAAGTATCCAACAGAACCAAGTAACACTAAAGCGACAAATGATAAATTAATTCTCCATTGCTCTGCATTTGGATACATTCCATACATAAATCTTCTCATCCAAACCTTAATATACGTCCAGCATGCACCAGAGCCTGTACAAACATCTTTTGTATCTCCTGCAAAACTAGCATCAATAACAAACCAGCTTAATATAGGTGGAAGAGATTTGATGATTATGAATATTATCAACAATGATAAAACAGCGTTAAAATTATTTGTATTAATATGTTTGTTTAAGAGGTCTAAATTTTTTATTCCGCTATACTCAATTCGAATGAAATAAAGACCCACAAAACCAAGTATTAGAGGTAATAAGAAACTTAAAAAATTAGGTAAAAAACCAATTAAATTTAATCTAAAAAAAGAATTTAGAAAAACATCTAAAATACTAATAAAGAACAAAAAAGAACCAAGATACAAAAAGGTATTAAGGTTAGTTCTATCAGGTTTTAAAAAATTAATACTGGACATTATTTCTCCTGAATAGCTATTTTTTTGTTATACCAATTCATTAAAATTGAGATTGAAATACTCAATGTTAAATAAGTAAACATGGTGATTGATACTATTTCAATTGCCTTACCTGTTTGCATTAATGCTGTTCCAGCGAAAACTAATACTAAATCTGGATAAGCTATTGCTGCTGCTAAAGATGAATTTTTAGTTAAATTTAAGTATTGGTTTGTTGTTGGCGGAATTATTATTCTCAAAGCTTGAGGCATAATTACTAATTTAAGTACTTGATTAGGAGTAAGTCCGATTGATGCTGCTGCCTCTTTTTGACCTTTACCAACACCTTGAATTCCAGCTCTGACACATTCAGCAATAAATGTTGCCGTATATAAAGATAAAGATAATGTTAATGCTATTAATTCCGGGGGTAAGCTTACTCCACCCTCATAGATAAAAGATGTTGTTGCCAATTGTTTTAAAACTGGAACTTCAAAAGAAAGTCTTACGCCACCAATTAAAAAACTTAAAAGTGGAAGAACAAATATCAGTCCTATAGAAATTAAAAAAACTGGAATTTGTTTACCTTGATTTTCCTGAACCTTTTTGGCATGCGCTCGTATAACAATGATTGCTATGATTGCAGCTACAATTGAATAAAAGAAAATATTAAAATTTTGCCAAATAAATGCTGGAACATATAACCCTTTTATAGTTAGGAAAAAAACTCCAAACATTGCTTCAGCATCTTGTGGAAGTGGCAAAGCACGTAATGCAGCAAAATACCAAAAGAAAATTTGAAGTAGTAATGGAATATTTCGAAAAAACTCAACATAGAAAGCTGCAAATTTATTAATCAAATAATTAGGTGATAATCTTGCTATACCAACTATTACTCCTAAGATTGTTGCAATGATTATTCCAATTACAGATACAAGTATTGTATTTAAAAGACCAACTAAATAAGCTCTAAAATATGAATGAGATCCATCATATTCAATTAATGAAAACTGAACGTCAAAAGAAGATTCTTGAGATAGAAAACCATAACCAAAATCAATACCTCTATTTTCCATATTGATTTGGGCGTTATAAGTAAAAAAACCGAAAACTAAGACTACAGCCAAAACTGTAATTAATTGTGGAACTATATCTTTAAGTTTAAAATTCACTTTGGCGATAATATATGAGTTTATAAAAAAAGGGCTAGAAAAATCTAGCCCTTTTTAATTAATTTAAACTACAATTATCTTGCAGGTGGAACGTAAAGTATTCCGCCTTTTGTCCATAATTGATTTGGACCTCTGTCTGGTAAAATTCCAGTGTCCGCTATATTTCTCTTATAACTTTCACCATAATTACCAACTTGCTTGATAATTCTTAAGCTCCAGTCGTTGTCTAGACCAAAAGCAGCACCTAATTCACCTTCAGCACCAACTAATCTTTTGATTGCTGGGTTGTCTGAAGTTTTCATCATGTCTGCATTTGCTGAAGTAATACCATATTCTTCAGCTTCGATCATAGTGTTCAAAGACCATCTAACGATATCTTCCCAAACTGCATCACCTTGTCTAACAACTGGTCCTAAAGGTTCTTTAGAAATAGTTTCTGGTAGAACAATGTGTTCATCAGGGTTTTTCATTTTTGTTCTTTGAGCAGCTAAACCAGATTTATCAGTAGTGTATGTATCACATCTACCTGCATCGTAAGCAGCAACAACTTCGTCAGCTTTTTCAAATGCAACTGGTTCATAAGAAATTCCTTTTGAATTAAAGAAGTCTCTCATGTTTAACTCAGTTGTTGTACCAATATTTGTACAAGCTGAGATACCATCTTTGAATTGGCTAGTTGAAGTGATACCTGAGCTTTTTCTTACCATGAAGCCTTGACCATCGTAGAAGTTTACTCCAACGAAAGTAAGTCCGATATCAGCATCTCTAGAAAGAGTCCAAGTTGTGTTTCTTGATAAGATATCAATCTCACCAGAAGTTAAAGCAGTAAATCTTTCTTTAGCACTTAGTGGTGTAAACTTAACTTTGTTTGCATCACCTAATACTGCAGCAGCTACAGCTCTACATACGTCAACGTCAACACCAGTCCAATTTCCTGCAGCATCAGCATTAGAAAATCCTGGAAGACCTTGAGATACTCCACATCTTACAAACCCTTTTTTCTGAGTGTTTTTAAGTGTTTTAGATTTTTTAGCAGCCATAGACTCTGTTGTAAAAGTGAACAACACAGCAACCATAGCAACTAAAGAAGTTAATTGTTTTAAGTATTTAAACATATTTCTTCCTATTGTTTATTTATTTGTTAACAAATAATTCAAAATTACTTTTGAATATTCTTAATTTAAGCATGATAAAAATAGGTGTTCAAGGGAAATTTAATCTCATTTCAAATTAATTGAAAATCTAGTCAAGATAAATTTTAACCAAAAATGTGCTTCTAATGGCGCGCCCTGAAGGATTCGAACCTACGACCCTCGGTTTAGAAAACCGATGCTCTATCCAGCTGAGCTAAGGGCGCAAAATCATACTACATATACAATAATTAATTAATTTTTAAAAAGAAATTTTTTCACAAGAAGCAAAATTGTTAATAACTCAATTCGTCCAACAATCATGAAAAAAATAAGACAATATTTGGTAAAATATGAAAGGTTATAAAAAGTTAGATCACTTAAACCATATGAACTTGAATTGACAGTATTCATTAATGTTAAAATAGATAACTTAAATGAATTTTCAAAGCTAAATTCGCTCATAGTCAATAATGTTGTTAAAATAAAAAGTGATAAAATAAATACAAGAACTGATAAAAAATATTTACTTATCTCATTAAAGTCAAAATTAACCTCAGAGAAAAATAACTTATTCTTATATATATTTTTTGGTCTACTGAATGATAAAATTTGATTAACTGAATATATAAATAAAGAATAAATCTTCATAAATCTCAAACCTGAACTTGTGGAAAAAAAAGATCCTCCAATAATTACCAAAATCAAATAAATGAAAGTCAAATTTGTATTTGAATTATCTAGTGTAAAACCAATATTCGACATACTACTTGATATTGACAAAAAATAACTCAAAAAGTTTTGATTAAAACTAAAAAATAAAAAAAAGATAATTAAAACTATAACGAAGTAAATTATTAAATTGAGATCTTCATATAGAAAATTAATATTTTTTTTCTTGAAGAAAAATAAGTTGTAACTAAAAAAAATACTAAAAAAAGACGACAACATCAAAAATGATAAAATAATAGTTTGAGTGTCATCTCTGATTATACTGGATAAATCATTTGTAGGTAAAAAACCACCTGAAGAAATTAATGAAAATGCTAAATTTAAAGAATCAAAAGTTCTTATAGAAAATATATTTAGTATCACAAAAATTACTAAAGTTATACCAGAGTATATGAAAAAAACTTTTATAGCTTGTTTGAATACTTCTGAGGTATTAAATGAAAAAAAATTTGTTAAAGTTTTTTTAAAATTTTCATCATAAATATCTATTAAATAAATTATAGAAAATAAGAAATATAATCCACCAATCCATTGAGTAGTTGACCTCCATAAAATCAAACTCTGATCTATATTTTTAATATTTTCAAAGATAGTAAAACCAGTAGATGTAAAACCTGAAACTGCTTCAAAAAAAGAATTTATAAAAGTTAAGTTATAAATACTTAGGTAAAAAGGAATAGATAAAATTAAAGGTAGTAAAATATATCCCAAAAAAACAGTTAAAATTTTTTGAAAAATTGATGTTTTTTTAGGCGATATTTTTAAACTATAGAAAAGAATTGCCAGAGTCGAAGATAAAAATAAACTTAAATAATAAGTATCTAAGTTTAGGTAAAGATTGAAATAGTAAGAATAAATTATATTAAAAAAAGATAAAATAGAAATTAATCCAAAAAAGAAACTTAGATATTTAATTTGCAATCCAAACATCTAATTATACTGAACTTAATCTAAAGATATTTTCAACAAAAGATATAGAGTCTTTTTTAACAATAAATACAACTCTATCATCTTTTTTAAAGACAAAATTGGATCTAGGTATAATTATTTTTTTATCTCTTAATACAGCGCCAATTCTTAATTCATTTGGTAAATTAGAATTTTTAATTTCTTTGTTAATTAGTTCAGAAGTCTCAATTATTTCAGCCTCAATTACCTCGTATTCACCATCTGATAAAGTATAAGCATTTTCAATTGTTCCTTTGTGTATATGTTTTAAAATACTTGAAACAGTCGTCATTCTTGGGTCTATTAAATCATCAATTTTTAATGATGATTGAAGAAGTGAATAATTTGGTTTGTTAATTAATGCCATTGTTCTTTTATCATCTATATCTTTTTGATCTTTAGCGAATTTTTCAACTAACACACTGACCATTAGGTTATCTTCATCATCATTTGTTAGAGCTAATACAGTTTCAGCTTCTCCTAAGTTTGCTTCAGTTAAAACTTCTTCATCTAAACCATCACCATTTATAACAATCGCATCGTTAAGTTGATTTGCTAAGAACTCTGCTCGCTCCTTATTTTTTTCAACAATTTTAACTCGAACTGTTTCTAAGGTCTCCTCAATGTTCTTAGCTAAATTAAAACCAATATTTCCTCCACCAATAATTAAAATCTTTTTTGAAATTTTTTCTTCATGACCAAAAGCTTCGAGAGTTTCTGACATTTGCGACGAATTAATAATTACATAAATTTTGTCATCTTTTTTTACCGAGTCTGTTTTTTTGGGAATAAAAAATTTATTATCTCTATTAATTCCGATAATATTTGCCTCTAATTTTGGATATTTATTTGTGAGTTCATTAAACTTAATACCTATAGATTTACAATCCTCTTTAATGAATATCTCTAATAATCTTATTTTATTTTCAGCAAAAGGTACACTATCTAACGCACCTGGCGCCTCTAATTTTCTTTGGATTGACTTAGAAATTTCAATTTCAGGAGAAATAATCACATCAATTGGTAAATTTTCTTTATTGTAAACTCTTGTAAATCTCGGGTTTAGATAGTCTTGTGATCTAATTCTTGCTATTTTTTTTTGAATATTGAATATGGAAAAAGCAATTTGACAGATAAGCATATTAATTTCATCATTTCTTGTAACTGCAATAATCATATCCGTTTCAGCGGCGTTGGCTTTCTCAAGAATTGATGGATATGTAGCTTTTCCAACGATTGCCTTGACATCTAAACTATCATTAATTTTTTGGATATCCTCACTAGATTGATCAATAACTGTTATTGAATGACCTTGTTCACTCAGTAACTTTGCAATAGTAAAACCTACTCTACCAGCACCACAAATGATTATATTCATTTTAGTTAAATTCTTTTATTCCTAAGCCTTTAAGCTTTCTATGAAGAGCACTTCTCTCCATGCCAACAAAGTTAGCTGTTCTAGATATATTCCCATTAAATTTTTTAAGTTGAATAGTTAAATACTCTTTTTCAAAGTTTTCTCTAGCCTCTTTTAATGGCACAGATAAGCTATTTTCACCAATTTTATCATCATAATTGTCGCTTTTTAAGGACTCTTTAACAATGTTAGAAATTTTGTCTTTTGTATCAGGTTGTAAAATTGCAATTCTTTCAATCAAATTTCTTAGTTCCCTTACATTACCTTTCCAATCATGATTCAAGATATATGAGTCATTTTCATCAATATCTAATTCTTTAATATTGTAATTTGCAGAAATCATCTTTGAGAAATATCTTATTAGCAAAGGTATGTCTGAAATTCGTTCGTTTAAAGATTTAATGTTAATTTCAAAAACGTTTAATCTATGATAAAGGTCTTCTCTAAAATTGCCTATTTTTATTTCATCTTTTAAATCCTTACTTGATGAACAAATTAATCTAACGTCAACATTGATATCATTATTCCCATTTAATCTTTTAAATTTTTGATCAATAAGAACTCTTAATATTTTTGATTGAATGACTAGGGGAATTTCAGAAACTTGGTCGATTAGCAAAGTACCTTTATTAGCTTTTTCTAAAGCGCCATATGAAATGGAACCATCACTCTTTTCCTCCCCAAATAATTCTTGTTCATATTTTTCTGAGTCAAGAAGTGCTCCATTTAGAATAATAAATGGATTTTTTTCTCTTTTAGAATTTTTATGAATTTTTCTTGCAATTAATTCCTTTCCTGAACCTGATGGCCCATTTATAAGAATCCTGCTCTCAGTTAAGGATATCTTTTTTATTTGTTCTCGTATTGTAGATATATTTTTACTATCACCAATTAAATCATATGAGGAAAATAACTTATTTTCATAATCTTTATTTTGTTTTTTTAATTGAAGATTTTCAACAGCTCTGGTTATAAAATTTAATAATCTAGCTTGGTCGAAAGGTTTTTCTACAAATTCAAATGCACCATGTTTCAATGAATTTACTGCCATCTCAATATTAGCATGACCTGTAATAATAATTACTGGGACATCCTTATTTTTAGACTTGATATGAGATAATAACTCTATTCCATCATTATCACCTTTATCTAATTTAACATCTAGAATAGCTACATCAGGCATTTTTTTATCTATTTCTTTTAATGCTTGATTGTAATTAGCTGCTACTCTAGTTTTGTAACCAGCATCAACAATTAATTCATTTAGGATATTTCTTATATCCGCATTATCATCAACTATTAATATTTCTATTGTCATTTAAATAAAATCTTATCTGTATTTTTGCACCATTATTAATTGGAATAAATTCAAGTTCACCCTTGTGATCATTTATAATTTTATTTACTATAGATAGGCCTAGTCCAGTTCCATTTTTTTTTGTTGTGTAATATGGATTTAAAATTTCCTTTATATTATTTTTATTAAAACCAACACCATTGTCCTCTATTGATATTAAAATATGGTCATTATTTGATGAAATATCAATTAAAATTTTCTTTTTAAAATCAGGGTTTTTTTCAACTTTTTGTTCAATGCTCTCAATAGAGTTCTTTATCAAGTTTATGAAAACTCTTGAAATTTGCTCTTTGTCACATTCAAGTAAAATCTCCTCGTCTTTTTTATTTAAGTTAATCTTAATGGATTTATTAATCTCTGATAACAATTTGATATTTTCATTCAATAACTTTACCAAATTATTTCTCTTTAAAGTAGGTTTTGGCATTCTCGCAAAATCAGAAAATTCATTTACTAAATTTTCTATTTGTTTTATTTGAGAGTTTATAATTTTTAAATTTTCTTTAAATGATTGCTGATCTTCATTAGTTATTTGTTCAGTGTATTTAGTTCTAATACGATCTATTGTTAATTGTATTGGTGTAAGAGGATTTTTAATTTCATGGGCTAACTTTCTTGATAGATTTCCCCATGCTTTATATCTCTCATTTACAATCAATTTTTCTTGCTGGTTTTTTAGTCTACTAATCATAGAATTAAAGTTTTTATTCAATACTTCCATATCTTTATCAGTTTTGATTTCTGGTACTTTTGTATTTAAGTTTCCATGACCTATTTCTGTTGATGCTAATATAAGATTGTTAATAGATCTGAAAAATCTTGATGAAAATCTAATCGCTATTGTAATAGAAATAAATAATAGCAATGAGACAATTATAATATAAATGATAAAAAAGGAGATTTTTATTCCTGTGCTTCTATCCTCAACAGTATAATAAAAATTTATAGCTTCTTGAGACTCAGCTAAATAATTCGAAATATCTTTATCTAAAAATTTTACCACATAAATAAATCTATCTTTTGATGATTGTAATCTCATTATCGCAGCTGAAATATTTGCTTTAGTGTCAATTATCTTTAATGGTCTATCATCTTCAAGAACTAAATTAAGCGCTTTATCAACAGGAGGAATATATTTTTCTTTTTTTTCAGTTGAGTATAATAGTTTTTTATTTTCATCAATTATATGAATTTCGTCAACATCCCTTATTAGTTTTTGTGTCCTTAAAAACCTTAAATACTCCTTTGCATCTTCATTTAAAAAATTCGCACTTTTGTTAGTATCAAAAGCAATCAAAATTATATCTGATTGTATTTTATTTCTTACTTCTTCAACATAATTTTTAGCAAGTTCATAGGAATTATTTACAACAGTTGTAACTTTTTT
>CACDAB010000002.1:0-162707 GCA_902550615.1 uncultured Pelagibacteraceae bacterium
TTAACGATTTTCCTATACCAATTTTCAAACTATTAGAAAAAATTAATATTGAATTCATTAGAAAAAAATTTCATGAACAATCTGATATCACAATAGGTAATTATAATTTTAATTTGAATTCTCGTGTAATGTCTTTTGGAGAAAATAAACTTAAACTCACAGAAAAAGAGATAAATTCAATATTATATCTTTTTAAAATTGAAAAAGAAGTTAAGATACAAGAATTACAAACCGAAGTTTGGGGATATCAATCTCAATTAGAAACTCATACAGTTGAAACACATATCTATCGTTTGAGAAAAAAAATTTCAAAAACCTTCAATGATCAAGATTTTATAATTAGTAAAAAAAATGGTTACAAAATTAAGAAAGAAAAATAGATTTGCTAAAGATCTTTTTTCTAGGAAATATAAGCCTAGAGTAATTAAACCCAAGAAAGGCAAAGGAAGTTTTAAAAGAATAAAAAGTTAAAGTCTTGCACCAATTTGTTGAATCACTTTTGATGATAACTTGGTTGCTTGCTGTAAACACTCTTCAATAGGCAGATTATTTATAAAACCATGTAAGTAACCTGCTGCAAAAAGATCTCCAGCACCTGTTAAATCTTTAATTGTGAGATTTTTCTTTGCTTTTATTTCAGTGATTTCATCACCAATAATTGAAATCGCACCTTTTTCCCCACGCGTAATTATAATATGTTTTTTTATCTCTTTTGCAAAATTGATGACTTCATCGAAATTTTTAGTATTGATCAAAGCCATTATTTCACTTTCATTTGCGAAAGTTAAATCTAATTTTTTTTTCACTAAGTCTAAAAAATTTTGTTTATGTCTTTCTACACAAAAAAGATCTGATAAAGACATTGCAACTTTTTTGGCATTGTTAATTGCTTTCTCAAATGCTTTTTTTGGCTCTCCTTCATCCCACAAATATCCTTCTAAAAAAATTAATTCACTTTTTTTTATAATTTTCTCGTCCACATCATGCTCATTAATTTTTCCTGCTATACCTAAAAAAGTACACATAGTTCTCTCAGAGTCTGGTGTAACTAAAATCAAACAAGTGCCTGTTGGTAGACTTTCTTTATTTTTTGTATAAAAATATTTAACATTTTCCTTTTTAAGTCCTTCCTCATATTTAGACCCAAAAACATCGTCAGATATTTTTCCTATAAAACCAACATCATTTTTGAGTTGAGATAGACCAACTATTGAGTTAGCAACTGAACCTCCTGAAATAGTTTTTTCAATTTTTAAAGATCCTAAAAGACCCTTGAATTCTATTTCATCAAAAAATAACTTCATTGTGCCTTTTGTAAGATTATTTTCTGTAATAAAATTTTCCTCAACTTTACAAATTACATCAATTATTGCATTTCCAATTCCAAGAACTTTCATTTTATGCTTTCTTTGTTTTAATGGGTTTTTTTCTTTTAGGATAACAACTGGTGCAAATTTTACAAGTTACTCCATAGCATTCTCTTGCTTTACAATATTCTCGTCCATAGTAAATGATTTGTAGATGAAGTTTATTCCAACTTTTTTTAGGAAATAATCTTTTTAAATCCTCTTCAGTTTGAACAACATTCTTTCCATTTGTTAAGCCCCATCTTTGAGCTAATCTATGTATATGAGTGTCAATTGGAAATGCTGGATATCCAAAGCCTTGGGACATGACTACACTAGCTGTTTTATGACCAACGCCCGGTAAGCTCTCTAATTCTTCAAACGTTTTAGGAACTTTACCATTGTGTTTTTCTATTAATAATTTTGATAGGTTGTAAATACTCTTTGCCTTAATTCTAAAAATACCAATCTTTTTAATTAATTTCTCAATTTTTTTTCTTCCTAATTTTACAAAATGTATTGGTTTATAATATTTTGGATAAATATCTTTAGTGACATTATTTACGTTCACATCAGTGCACTGTGCTGAAAGTAATACAGAAATTAAAAGAGTAAAAACATTTCTACTTTTCAATGGAACATATATCGAAGGATAAGTTTTATTTAAAATCTTAAAAACTATCTTAGCTCTTTGAATTTCATTCATTATTTGAAATTCATTAAATCTCTCATCGAATAAAGACCAGGTTTTTTATTTAAAAGCCATTTTGCTGCTGTCAGCGCGCCTTCAGAGTAAAGAGCTCTATCAAAAGCTTCATGATTTAAGGTAATTATTTCTTTACCACTGGAAAATTTTACCTCATGCTCCCCAATGATTTCACCTTTTCTTATTGAGTTGAAATTTATTTTTTTACTATATGGAAAAGTTTTTTTGTTTAAAAACTTTTTACCAAACAAGCTTAAGAAATTCTTTTTTTTGCCATCAGCAATCCCTTTACCAATCATAAGTGCTGTGCCAGAGGGATAGTCTTTTTTGTGTTTATGATGTATTTCAAAAACTTTACTTAAAAAATTTTTCCCTAAAGAACTTGAGGTTATTTCTGTTAAATAAACCAAAAGATTTATACCTAAACTCATATTACCAGCTTTTAAAATTGGTATTTTTTTTGAATATTTTTTAATAAGATCTTCTTGGTTCTTGTTAAACCCGGTAGTGCCAATTACCACTTTTTTTTTTAGCCTCTTTGCTATTTTTAGTATTTCAAGCGTGCAACTAGGTACAGTAAAATCAATAATTATATCTGTTTTTTTAAAGGCTTTTTCAGAATTCAATTCTAGTTTGATCCCATTAACTTTTTTATTAATGAATACATTTTCTGTGAGTGTAACTAATTTAAAATTAATGTCTTTTTTAGAGGATTTTATCAGTTGTTGACCCATCCTGCCCAAACAACCAGTAATCCCTAAGTTTATTTTTTTCATAATTTCTTATTTCATTTACTTAATTTATTTTCAAACTCTTTTTTCAATTTTTTAACTACATTTTCCCAAGAAAAATTTTTATGAACGAGTTCGCTTCTCTTGTTTTTTTTATTGTCAGTTTTATTTATAATGGAATCGAGAATTTCAATTAAAGAATTGGTTTTTGGTCTAAGATAAATACTATCATTAAGTTTTTCTTCCTTGCTTTCAATCCTAAAACCCATACAATCATCAAAATAGTCATCAGTAGGTCCGCCATCTGTAATCACTATCTGTGTTCCACATGCAGCAGCCTCAAGTGGGGTAAGATTAAAACCCTCAGCCTTATAAGGTGAGACGTAACAATCTGTTATAGAATAAATATTTCTTATTTCCTTAAAATTTAAATTTTTAGATATAATAATTATGTCGTTATGCATTTGTTCATTAAAAATTTGGTATTTTTGATTGAATTTGGAATTTTGCATATTTTTTATAGGAGAATTTGCATTTCGATCGTACAAGTTGCTCTGATCTTTTAGGATAAGTTTAAGATTTTTATTTTTTTTCTTAAGAACTCCATATGCTGCTATTAAATCCTCAACACCTTTATTTTGTGTCATTGCACCGATATTTGTTAAAACAAAGTCTTCAGAATTTATTTTATACTTATCCCTGATAATTTTTTTTTCATTTTCAGAAATTAAATAAAAAGTTTCTACGTCAACTCCATGAGGAACAACTACCACCTGATCTTCTCTAAAACCAGCTGCTAGAAAACTTTTTTTGGACCAATTAGAAGGAGTGTGTATAAAAAAATTTTTTTCTTTACTCAGCTGAATTGGATCACCATTAGTGTAATCTGATTTAAACAAATTATTCTTATATTCTGAAGTAGCAAATACAAAGATCACCTCAGAATTAAATTTTTTATTAAAATTAAATGGTGCTGAAATTCTGTAAGTTATGTTGTAATCAATATTATCTAATGGCAGCGGAATATCTTTAATTATATTTTTTACTTCATCTCTTAAACCACTATCATTTTTTTTGTGAATTCCAATTTTTATTAGAATAAGAAACATCTTTGAAATATATATTTGATGATTTGATCAGTTCAAAGATTTGCCATTGGTTAACAAGTGCGTAGGAGTGATTTATATTTCGCCAGCCCTCAATAAGAATATTCATTTTTATAGATTATAATTTATATTTAAAAGACAAAAAAAGAAATGGTTACAATAGATATAATAATTATCGACCAAATAGCTAAATTTTTAAAAAATATTTTTGATTTTGAATTTGATTTTAAAAATTCAGGCAAAACCAAAATTAAAACTGCTATTAAAAAAATAGCTGGAATTACTTCTTCTAATCCCATTTTTTAACTATTCCAAAAACTTTTAGCTTTTTGGAAAAATTTCTTAATGCTTGGATTTGATTTTTCATTCTCAATTTTTCTAAATCGTTCTAATAAATCTTTTTGTTCTTTATTTAAAAACACTGGTACTTCAGTTTTTACCTGGACGTATAGATCACCAAAATCACCTCTTCTCATAAAAGGCATACCTTTACCTTTTAATCTAAATTGTTTACCATCTTGGGTTCCATCTGGTATTTTAATCTTTGCTTTTTTTCCATCAATTGTGGGTATTTCTATTGTTGTACCAAGAGCAGCATCTGCAATTGAAATTGGAAACTCAAAAAATAAATTTACATCAGATCTTTTAAATAACTCATGCGATTTAACATTAATAAATAAATATAAATCTCCACTAGTACCCCCTCTTGTTCCAGCTTCACCTTTACCGGCAAGTCTTATTCTCGTACCATCATCTACACCTTTAGGTATTGTTACAGATACTTTTTTGTTAGTTTGTTTATTACCTTGTCCATTACAGTCTCCACATGGATTGGTAATTTCTTCACCACTTCCTGCACACTGAGGACAAGTTTGTTGAACTGTAAAGAAACCTTGATTAGATCTAACTCTTCCATTTCCTCCACAATAGGTGCATCTATCCGGGCTAGAGCCTGGTTTGGAACCATTTCCTTTACAGGTGTTACATTTTTCAGATGTAGAAAATTGGATATTTTGTTTTTTACCAGTGTATGCCTCCTCTAGTGTAATTGATAAATCATATCTTAGATCTGAGCCTCTGTTATTTGAGCTTCTTCTTGAACTTCTTCTCCCTCCACCACCAAAGTCTCCAAAAAAATCTTCGAAAATATCAGAGAAATCTGCACCACTAAAACCGCCAAAACCACCAAAGCCACCTCTACCACCGCCACCATTTTCAAACGCAGCATGTCCAAAGTTATCGTAATTTTCTTTTTTTGATTTGTCAGAGAGCACACCATAAGCCTCACTGGCTTCTTTAAATTTATCTTCTGCTGATTTATCCCCAGGATTTTTGTCAGGGTGATATTTAACAGCTAATTTTCTGTAGGCTGATTTTAGTTCCTCGGGGTTTGCGCTTTTACTTACTCCTAAGACATCATAATAATCTCTTTTAGCCATGTATATAACCTGGACAAATAGATGTCAGTTAAGCGCTTTTTTCTTTATTCTCGTCTTTTACTTCCTCAAAGTCCGCATCAACAACATTATCGTCTTTCTTTCCCTTTTCATCATTTCCATCATCTTTATCAGAATCTGGTTTTGTGCTTTGTTGTGACTTGTAAATAGCTTCTCCTAGTTTCATTGAAGCTTGTACCAATTCCTCTGTCTTCTTCTTAATGTCCTCAATATCTTCACCTTTAAGGGATTCCTTTAATGCATTTGACCCATCTTCGATTGCTTTTTTCTCTGCATTTGAAACTTTAGATCCATGTTCTTTTAGATTTTTTTCAGTTGAGTGAATTAGAGTATCTGCCTGATTCCTAACATCAACAGACTCTCTTTTTTTCTTGTCTGCTTCTTTATTTGCTTCAGCATCTTTTACCATTTTTTCAATTTCCTCATCACTTAATCCACCAGAGGCTTGAATTTGAATTTTTTGTTCTTTACCAGTACCTTTGTCTTTAGCTGATACATTAACTATCCCATTAGCATCTATATCAAAAGTCACCTCAATTTGAGGAACTCCTCTTGGTGCTGGAGCAATACCAACTAGTTCAAAATTACCAAGTAATTTATTATCTGTTGCCATCTCTCTTTCACCCTGAAGAACACGTATTGAAACGGCTGGCTGGTTATCTTCAGCAGTAGAAAATACCTGGCTTTTTTTTGTAGGTATAGTTGTATTTTTTTCAATAAGTTTTGTAGATATACCGCCTAGAGTTTCAATTCCTAGGGATAATGGTGTTACATCTAATAAAAGAACATCTTTTACATCACCTTGTAAAACACCAGCTTGAATTGCAGCACCCATTGCAACCACTTCATCTGGATTAACACTTTTGTTTGGTTCTTTACCAAAGAAATTTTTTACTTCAGAAATGACTTTTGGCATTCTAGTCATACCTCCGACCATTACCACTTCATCAACATCGCTAGCTGAAATTCCAGCATCTTTCAAAGCAGTTTTACATGGTGGAATAGTTTTAGCTATTAAGTCTTCAACTAAAGCTTCTAACTTGGCTCTAGTCATTTTTAAATTAATATGTTTAGGACCAGTTTTGTCAGCAGTTATAAATGGTAAATTAATATCTGTTTGTTCAGCTGCTGAAAGTTCAATTTTTGCTTTTTCAGCTGCCTCTTTTAATCTTTGTAATGCCAGCTTATCAGTTTTTAAATCAATACCGCTATCTTTTTTGAATTCAGAAATTAAATATTCTACAACAGCGTTGTCAAAATCTTCTCCACCTAAAAAAGTATCACCATTTGTAGATTTTACTTCAAAAACTCCATCTCCTAATTCAAGAATTGATACATCAAAAGTTCCACCACCTAAATCGTAAACTGCAATTTTTTTATTTTGTTTCTTATCTAAACCATAAGCTAGTGAAGCTGCAGTTGGTTCGTTGATAATTCTTAAAACTTCTAACCCAGCTATTTTTCCAGCATCCTTGGTAGCTTGTCTTTGTGCATCATTAAAATATGCAGGGACAGTTATTACCGCTTTTGTAACAGCTTGACCTAAATATTTTTCAGCAGTCTCTTTCATTTTTTGGAGAATAAAAGCAGAAATTTGTGAAGGCGAATATTTCTCTCCTTTCGCTTCAATCCATGCGTCACCTTTTTCAGAATTTACAATTTTAAAAGGTGCAGCCTCGATATCTTTTTTAACAGTTGGGTCTTCAAAATTTCTACCAATTAATCTTTTGACTGCAAAAATTGTATTTTCTGGATTTGTTACTGCTTGTCTTTTAGCAGGTTGTCCTATTAATTTTTCTTTTTCTTCTGTAAAAGCAACAACTGAAGGTGTGGTTCTTGCACCCTCTGCATTTTCTAAAACTTTTGCCTGGCTCCCTTCCATAATAGCCACACAAGAATTTGTTGTTCCTAAATCTATTCCAATTATTTTGCTCATATCAGTTATTTGTTCTCCTCATATAGGGTTGAAATTGAATTCTACAAGTTCATATAAATATTATTTATCTCCTGAATTTTCTTTATTTTCCTCATTTTTTTCATCTTTTTTTTCACTTTTTTTTGCTACGCCCACTAGAGCCGGTCTCAATAATCTATCTTTAATTGTGAATCCTTTTTGTATTTCTTGAACAATTGTTCCGGGTTCTTTTTGATCGTCTTCTATTTCCATCATTGCTTGGTGAAAATTTGGATCTAATTTTTTATTGAGACATTCAATAGGTTTGATTTTATTTTTTGAAAAAATTGAAATTAAATCTTTATTGATAATGTCAAAATGTTCGAGTGTTTTTTTTAATGCCTCAGTATCCTTTAAAGTTTCATCGTTCAATAAAATTTGTTTTGATCTTTCAAGATTATCTATTAAATTTAAAGCTTCTCTTGCAAAAGAAAACCCTCCATATTCAAAAGCATCTTCTTTTTCTTTTTCAAACCTTCTTCTTTGGTTTTCCATTTCAGCAAATGATCTTGCAAGCTTATCTTCTAGCTCTAAAATTTTCTCTTCCGGGGTTTTTTCTTGTTCTTGATCCTGTTCTTGGTCTTGTTCTTTATTATTTGTTTCTAAATTTTCAGTTTTTTGACCTTGATTTAAATCTTTTTGATCTTTCTCTGATGCATTGTCTGTATTTTCTTGGTTTTGATCTTTTTCCATATGGACATATATGGTAAGAAAAAATTAAATTTCCAGATGCTAAAAAAAAAAATTAAACAACTCCTTATAGGTACAAATAACAAAGGAAAATTAAAGGAAATTAGAGATTTATTACCAGCTAATATTAAAACATTTCCTACCTCAAAGTTTAATTTAAAAAGCCCAAGAGAAACAGGAAAGACTTTTAAGGAAAATTCTCTGATTAAATCTCAATATTTTTCAAAAAAAACAAATCTAATCTGCTTAGCTGATGACTCTGGTTTAGAAATTGATATTTTAAATAAAAAACCAGGAATTTTTTCAGCACGATGGGCTGGAAAAAAATTAAATTTTAATAAGGCCATTCAAAAAGTTTATAAGGCATTAGATAAAAAAGATAAAAATTGGAGAAATAAAAAAATTAAGGCCAGGTTTGTTTGTGCCTTATCCATAAGTGATTTAAATAAAAAAATAGCTTGTGTTGTTGGAAAAGTTGAGGGGTATATTTCCAAAAAGCCTAAAGGTAAAAATGGGTTTGGATATGATCCAATATTTATTCCTAAAAATAAAACAAAAACATTTGGAGAAATGAAGCCACTTCAAAAGTATAAATTAGACCATAGGTCTGATGCGTTTAAAAAGCTTAGAAAATTTCTTTAATCTTTCTTCCATCAATTTTGTAAAAGTTTAATCTATGATTTATTTTGTTATTTTTAATATCAAAAATACCAATTTTACCTTTGAATGAATTTTCTTTTTTAAAAATATTGTTTATGTCTGAAAAATCAGATTTTAAGGATAAATAATAAATCAATCCTAAAAGATCATAACTTAATAGGCTTAAATGATTTGGTTTTGAATTGTAAGTATCTACAAATTTTTTATTAAATGTCTCTAGATTTTGTTTATTGATTGATGGATAATATAAAGGTTGGATATTTTCCTCTAAAAGTAAACTTTCATCAAACCATTGATTAAGAGTTATAAATAATTTATTTTTTGGTGATACGTCAGTGTAGATTAGTGAAGTAATTACGCTTTTAAGATTTTCATCGAAATCAGAAATAATAACAGAGTCAAAATTTACATTTCCAATTGTATATTTTTTTTCCAATTTCTTAATTTGTTCCTCCTTGTCCACTAAATCTGAGTTTTCAACTCTTAAAATTTCATCAGTCAGATTTTGTTTTCTCACATCATAATTTGTTATTTTTTCAATTTGCTTTGTCAGCTTAGTTGGCTCGGTGTCATAAGTGTATTGTTTAGAAATTTTGATTTTCGATTGTTTAATTGCCTTTTTAATTTCATTTTTATAATCAAGGTCAGGTGTTAAGAAAATTGTTTTTTTTACTTCACTTAATTCCAAAAAATCTTTAATTGCATTTAACTGGGATATAGAATTTACTCCGCTGCTTATCACATTTTTCGGTAGATCATTTGTTTTATTTGTTAAAGATAGAAAAATAACATCTTGTATTTCATCCAAATACATTAAGCTTTTGAAAAAAATTGGACCGATAAAAATTTTTATTCCTTTATTCTTTAACTTAGTAGCTGATTGTAGAGTTTGATTAGGATCAATACCTGTGTCCATTGGATAAATTTCAATATTGTCTGTTCCAATATCATTCAAAGCCATTCGGGTTGATTTAATTATTGATTGTCCTAATTCTTTATATTCACCAGATAAAGGTGCAAGTAGCCCAATTTTAATTTTTTCATTTTGTGAAAATGCAAATGAGTGATTTGTTAAATAAATAATTATTAATGTAAAAATAATTCTAAAAATTTTTTTCATTTTAATGATATTATAATATTTTAATTATAAATATGATTGAAAATTTAAAATCTGCTAATAGAGTGTTCAAAAAAAGTCTATATTTAGTCTCAACTCCAATTGGAAATTTAAACGATATAAGTCTTAGAGCCATACAAACTCTTAAAAAGTCAGATTACATTTTGTGTGAAGATACTAGAATCTCTAAATATTTATTAGAAAAATACCAAATCAAATCAAATCTAATTGCAAATCATAAATTCAATGAGAAAAGAAATGTTGTTAAAATTATAAAGTTAATTAATCAAGGATCACTTATTTCTTTAATTTCAGATGCTGGCACCCCAGGCATTTCTGATCCAGGTTCTATATTAGTTAATGAGTGCATAAAGAATAATATTAATATCATCCCTATACCCGGTGCTTCAGCAGTCATATCAGCAGTATCAATATCAGGATTTTCAGAGAAGTTTTTCTTTTATGGATTTTTTCCTGAAAAGGATAAAATTTTAAAAGAGGATTTAGAAAATTTATCAAAATTAAATAGTTCAATCGTTTTTTTCATTTCGCCAAAGAAAATTAATAAGAATATTCCTCTAATTAAAAAAAATTTTATAGGAAGAAAAATCTTGATTTGTAGAGAAATGACAAAGTTTTATGAGGAGTATAAGAGATCTAAAGTTGAAGATTTAGAACCATTAAAGAGTAATTTAAAAGGTGAATTGACTATTGTTATTTCAGAAAAAATTCATGACAAAAAAGCTTCACAAACTTTAGATGAATCAGATAAAAGATTGATTAAAGCGATGATAAATAAACTAAGCATAAAAGAAATAACAGATTTAATAATTCGTAAAAATGATATTTCAAAAAAAATTATCTATGATTATTGTTTGAAAATTAAAGATGAAAAATAAAATACTCATTTTACTTTTTTTTGGTTTTATTTTAAGTGGATGTGCAGGTGTATCATCCTCAGGAATTTTTGGCACTGGAGTAAGTGTTGCAATCGATCCAAGATCTTTAGGAACTCAGATAGATGACTCTTTGATGCAAAAAAACTTAACTGCTAGAATTTTACTCCTGAATAAAAATTATCTTTTATCAGTAAAATCAAAAGTTTTAGATGGTAGAATTTTTTTAACTGGAAAAGTTGATGAGCCAGAGGAAAAATTGAAATTAACAAAAATTGCCTGGGAGACAAATGGTGTAAGATCTGTGAGAAACGATATTAAAATAAAAGAGGCTTTTAACTTTAAACAATCTGCCAAGGATTTATTAATCACTTCACAATTAAGAACTTCATTAATTTTGAACAAAGAAATTAAGGCAACAAATTACCAAATAGATACTTATAAAAAGAAAATTTATATTTATGGAATTTCACAAACTAAAGATGAAAAGGATCTGGTTATTACAGAGGCAAAAGAAATTTTAGATGTAGAAGATGTGATTGCTAGTATTTTACTAGTAGAAAATTTAAGAATTAAATCTAACTAATTTTTTTTATAATCAATTACATCAGCTGAGTAAGCTGCAATAGAGGCTAAATTTAAAATATCGGAAGTTGAGGATCTCAAAGGTGCTATTTCAATAGGTAAACCCAAACCAATTAATAAAGGTCCAATTACCTTTGCTCTACTCATTGACTTAATCATTTTATAGGAAATAGCTGCACTATGTTGGCTGGGCATAATTAAAACATTTGAGTTACCAACTATTTCTGAAAATGGATAAAGTTCTTTGTACATCTCTTCTAAAGCAACATCTGGTTGCATCTCACCATCAAATTTAAAATCAACTTTATCATTTTTTAAAATTTCAACAGCATCACTTAGTCTTTTTGTTCTATCTGTAGCTGGCTCTCCAAAAGTAGAGTGAGATAAAAAAGCAACTTTTGGATCCAAACCAAATAATTTTGCAACCCGCGCTGCTGATTTTGCCATTTCAGCTAATTGTTTTGCGTCTGGATACTCTATGACCGATGTATCGCAGATAAAGATTGTTTTACCTCTATTTACAACTAGGTTTAACCCGAACATAATTTCCCCAGGTCTTGGATCAACAACTTTGATAATTTTTTCTAGTGAAGATGAGTATCTTCTTGTGTTTCCAGTTATCATCGCATCTGCATCCTGACACGCAACCATGCATGAAGCCCAAATAACTCTATCGTTTCTTACAAGTCTATCACAATCCCATTCCAACATTCCCTTTTCTCTTTGAAGTTTTTTAAATAAATATTTTACATATTTTTCTCTTTTAGCTGTGTCTTTTGAGTTTACAATTTCAATATCAAAATTTTCATTATAACCAATTTTTTTTATTTGATTTTTAATCAGCTCTTCTTTTCCAACTAAGATGGGTATTCCTAAGTCAGAGTTTTTAAAAGCTATCGCAGCCTTAAGTGTATTTTCATCCTCACCATCAGCAAAAACAACTTTTTTTTGTTTTTTCTTTATATAACTATTTACACCTTGCATAATTGTTACAGTTGGATCTAATCTTTGTTTAAGTTGGTCCTTATAGATTTCAAAATTATCAATTTTTCTTCTTGCAACTCCAGTGTCAATAGCAGCTTTTGCAACTGCAGCCGGTATAACACTAATTAATCTTGGATCGAATGTTGATGGAATTATGTAATCTTTTCCATAGTGAGGCCTCTCACCTCCCATTGCTGCAATGACTTCATCCGGCACATCTTCTTTAGCTAATTTTGCTATTGCATGTGCAGCTGCAATTTTCATTTCTTCATTAATTGTTTTTGATCGTACATCTAATGCACCTCTAAAAATATATGGAAACCCTATTAAATTGTTCACTTGATTAGGATAATCTGACCTTCCAGTCGCTATAATTGCATCATCTCTAACCTCTTCAATTTCTTCAGGTGTAATTTCTGGGTCAGGGTTAGCACATGCAAATATAATTGGATTTTTTGCCATTTTTCTAACCATGTCTTTAGTTAATGCTCCTTTTGCAGATAAGCCTAAAAAAACATCTGCATTAGTAATAGCATCATCTAGAGTTCTATCTTTTGTTTCAATTGCATGGCTTGATTTCCATTGGTTCAAATTATCTCGACCTTTGTAAATGACCCCTGTTCTGTCTACCATTGTAATATTTTTTTGGGGTACACCAGTCTTTTTAAATAAATTAGCACAAGCCATAGCCGAAGCTCCGGCACCATTGACAACTATTTTCACTCTATCAATTTTTTTTTTACTAATGTCCAAAGCATTAATAAGTGCTGCAGTTGTGATAATCGCAGTTCCATGCTGATCATCATGAAATACAGGTATATCAAGTATTTCTTTTAGCTTTTCTTCAATAATAAAACAATCAGGAGCAGCAATATCCTCAAGATTAATACCTCCAAAACTTGGAGCAAAATTTTTTATACTATTTATGATTTCATCTGGATTTTGGGAGTCTATCTCTAAATCAATAGAGTCAATATCAGCAAATCTTTTAAATAAAACAGCCTTACCTTCCATCACTGGTTTAGATGCTAACGCACCTAAATTTCCCATACCTAAAATTGCTGAGCCATTACTAATTACTGCAACAAGATTTCCTTTACTTGTATAATCAAACGCAGCCTCAGGATTATCACTGATTGCTCTTACAGGAGCAGCAACACCAGGCGAGTATGCTAAAGCCAGATCTCTTTTTGTCGTCATATTTTTTGAGGAAGATATTTCAATCTTGCCTGGCTTCTTATCTTTGTGAAAATCTAAAGCTTCTTTATCTGTGTAATGATCAATTTTTGTTTTTTTCATTTATGCTAATTAGGTGTACAAATGGGGTAAAATTAAGACTAATATGATTTATGAATTTAGTTAAGTCAACAGGGACTTTTGGTTTTTATACTATTATCAGTAGATTACTTGGTTATTTAAGAGATGTTTTGATAGCGATCTTTCTTGGAACAAGTTTTTTAGCAGATGTATTTTTTGTAGCATTTAGAATACCTAATACTTTTAGAAGATTATTTGCAGAAGGAACTTTTAATGCAGCTTTTATACCCAGTTATACTTCAGAATTAGTAAAAAAAAAAACTGGATCACAAAAATTTGCAAACGAAATTTTCAATTTATTATTTTTAGGATTATTGTTTTTAGTTTTAATTATAGAAATTTTCATGCCAGTTTTTGTAAGGTTAATAGCACCAGGTTTTGTTGATAACTCAGAAAAAATTCAGCTAGCTGTCAATCTTACAAGGATAACTATGCCATTTTTAATGTTTGTGAGTCTATCTTCTTTTTTTGCTGCAATTCTAAATTCTCACAATAAGTTTGCTGCGGCCTCTGCAGCCCCAATAATCCTTAATATAGTCTTGATTGGAATTTTATTTTTTGGAAAATTTCTTAATGATGAACTAGTTTATTATTTATCATATGGAGTTTCTATTGCAGGATTATTACAACTTGTTTTTTTATATCAATTTGCGAAAAAATTTAATTCTATAAATTTTAAGTTTAATTTCAAAATTAATAATAAGGTTAAATTTTTTTTTAAAAAACTTTTACCCAGTATTTTTTCATCTGGTGTAACACAAATTAATATTCTTGTAGGTACTATAATTGCATCTTTCCAAGCTAGTGCAGTATCTTATCTATATTATGCTGATAGGATTTATCAAATAAACCTCGCAATCGCAGGAATTGCGATAGGCGTGGTTGTTCTGCCACAACTTTCAAAACATGTTTTTTTAAAAAAGAAAAATAAAATTCTTTTACTACAAAATAAAGCGCTTGAGCTTAGTATGTTTTTAAGTCTACCAGCAGCAGTTGCTTTAATTGTAGGATCAGAGCAAATTATTTCAGCATTATTTGGCTATGGTTCTTTTGATGAGCTGTCAGTATCTAACTCGGCAAATGCACTTTACTATTTTGGATTAGGATTACCCGCTTTTGCTTTGATTAAAGTATTTTCGACTTTTTTTTTCGCAAACCAGGATACTAAAACACCATTTTATATTTCATTATTTTCAGTAATTCTAAATATATTAATAAGTATTTATTTTTTTAGAGAAATTGGTTTTATTATCATTCCTATAGCTACGACAATTTCATCATGGTTTAATGCAATAATATTATTTGTTTACTTAAAAAATAAAGATTTATTTAATTTTAATGAATTATTTTTCGCCAAATTAATAAAAATACTTCTGGCATCTATAATAATGGGAATATTTTTTAATTACTTAATTTTGTTTTTTGAAAATAAATTGCTTTATGAATATAATTTTAAATCTTTTTATTTGATACTTTCGGCTTTTTTAAGTCTTATATTTTATTTGAGTTTTTCATTATTTATCAAAGCTTTCAAATATGGTGATATTAAACTAAAGTACTAATTATGGGAAAAAAAATTTTTTCAGGTGTTCAGCCTACTGGAAATCTTCATTTAGGAAATTATTTAGGAGCGATTAAAAATTTTGTAAAACTCAATAGTGAAGATCAAAATGAGTGTGTGTTTTGTGTTGTTGATCTTCATGCTATAACAGTTGCTCAAGATCCAAAAAAATTAAAAGATAATATTTACGAAACTGTAGCAACTTTTATTGCTAGTGGTATTGATCCTAAAAAAAGTATTATCTTTAATCAATCAAGAGTGAGTGCTCATTCGGAAACGGCCTGGATATTAAGTTGTGTTGCTAGAATGGGATGGCTTAATAGAATGACCCAATTTAAGGAGAAAGCTGGAAAAGATAAAGAAAAAGCAAGTATCGGTCTTTATTCTTATCCTGTTTTAATGGCTGCAGATATCTTGTTATATGACACAACCCATGTACCTGTTGGAGATGATCAAAAGCAACATTTAGAACTTTGCCGAGATATAGCTCAAAAGTTTAATAATGATTTTAATGCTGACGATTTTTTTAAAATTCCTGAGCCATTAATTCAAAAAGAGTTTTCAAGAATTATGAGCTTGAGAGATGGTAAAAAAAAAATGAGTAAATCTGAATTATCAGATCTTAGCAGGATAAATTTAACAGATGATAAAGACCAAATAATAAATAAAATCAAAAAAGCAAAAACTGATACTTTGCCATTACCATCTGCTAGTGCAGATTTAGAAAAAAGACCCGAAGCAAAGAATTTGATGGGTATTTATTCTAGTTTAATGGATGTAAGTTTAGAGGATACAATAAATAAATTTTCTGAAAAAAATTTCTCGGAATTTAAAGAAAATTTATCACAAGTTATGGTTGATAAAATTTGTCCAATATCTTTAGAAATTAAAAAGTTGTTAAGTGAAAAAAAATATTTGGATAAAATACTATTAGAGGGAACTCAAAAAGCAGATAAAATAGCCTCAGAAAAAGTAAAAAAAATCCAAGAACTTGTTGGTTTTTAGGATTTTTTTATTAACAAGTTTCATTTTTACAATTATTGATTATATATAAATCATGTTTGTTCAGACTGAAATAACGCCGAACCCAAATTCTTTAAAATTCTTACCAGGTAAGAATGTTTCAAATAAAGGGTCATTTGAAATTACACAAAAAGATCAAACTAATAATGAGTTAGTAAAAAATTTGCTCTCCATAAATGGTGTTGAAGGCATTTTTCTAGGTAAAGATTTTATCTCAATAAACAAATATGACGATACATCATGGGATGAAATTAAACATATAGTAATTTCTTTAATCAATGATTTTTACTCAAGCGGAAAAGAATGTGTTGTTGAAAATACCTTAATTGAAAATAATGAAGATTTAAAAGATATAGAAAAAAAAATAGTTAAAATATTAGATGAAAAAATTAGACCTGCGGTTGCGAAAGATGGTGGAGATATTAAATTTAAGGAGTTTAAAGATGGGATTGTTAAAGTGCAGCTCCAAGGGAGCTGTTCGGGTTGTCCGAGCTCAACAATGACATTAAAACAAGGTGTACAAAATCTTCTTTGCCATTATCTTCCAGAAGTTAAGAAGGTTGAGGCTCTTTAAATGTTTAGTTTTAAATTAAAAAATCTTAAATTTTTAAATCAACTGATTTTTTTTAAGTCAAAATTTTATTTTGTTAGAATGAAGAGAAAAAACTTAAAAATATTTAAGTTTTTTGATGACAGACGAATTGGCGCAATACCAAGAATATTTTTAACAAGTATTTTTGTGGTATTTTCATTCTATCATATTCCATCAATAATTAATTTTGCTAACAAGCAACTTTTAGAAGATAAAGAATTTCAAAATAATTCAAAAGCTATATTAGCTTATACACTTAATAAAAAAGAGGGTGCTGAGATTGATGAAGGAGATTTAAATGAAAAAGATTTATTAATTGATATTTTCAGTTTAAACGATCTTGAAACAGATACAGTAAGATTAAATGCATCTACAATCAAGCAATTATTTCAAGACACCGATTATAAACTTGATGATGTAAGGGAAACAAAATTAGTTAAGCCAGTTGCCTTAACTTTACTTCCTGGTGAAATCAAAATGATCGAAAGTACCAAGAAAAGAAAAGAGTTTTTTATTCAAATTGTTTTACCTTTAGTTTTAAAAGAAAATAATAATATTAGATTAGATAGAAAGACTTTATTTAAAATTATAAATAAAAGTAACAATACTAAATTAGAAAAAAAATGGCTTGAAAAAAAATACAAACAATATGGAGTTACATCCAAAGATTTAACAACACTTAAAATCAGAATGGATGAAATACCAGTTTCCTTAGCACTTGCTCAAGCTGCAAAAGAAACAGGATGGGGAACATCAAGATTTGCACAAGAGGGCAATGCACTTTTTGGGCAATGGACTTGGTCAGGTGAAGGTTTAAAACCAAAAGAGGCTGATGAGAACAAAGGTCATAAAGTTATGAAATTTAATGTATTACAAGCTTCAGTAAGAGCTTATCAAAGAAATTTAAATACCCATCGGACATACAAAAATTTTAGATTAGCTAGAGCACATTTAAGAGATAATGATCAACCTTTAGATAGTTTAATTCTTTCTCAATTTTTAAAAAATTATGCTGAAACTGGAAATCAGTATGTGGAAGTTTTGCAAAAAATTATTAATCAAAACAATTTAAAAGATTTTGATGATGCTAAGTTACTTCCTTCCAGTAAAGAGCTTGAAAGTTTAATTTAATTTTCCATTATAACAAATTGGGTTCCAAACCAACGCCACTTGCCATCATCATTTAAGGAACAATTTACTCTTCCACGTCTTGGTAAAAATTTAGATTCAAATTTGATATAAAGAATATTTTTTTCGAATACTAAATTTGGTTGGCCCCACGAACCACCATCATTTGAATAACAATTAATATTTTTGATATTTTTTTGATCATCAAAAAATTCCACAATTAATTTAGGTGGATTATCTTTATTTTCTAATTTTTTTTCTATTGGTTTAATAGATTTGTATTCTAGAGGATTATAATTTATTAGTGAGTTAAATCGTTCCAAGTCTCCATACTTTTCATTTATCGGAAATCTTGGTAATTCAAATTTATCTTTATTGTTATCAATTATTCCAGAGTGTTGGCCAAAAGCAATTTCAAAATTTTTTGATATATAATTTTTCATAAAAAGAGAATATTCACCAAAAGGATATGAAAATATTGGTGGGACGTATCCCAGTTTATCTTTAAAAATTTCAGTTGCTGTTTCTATATCCTTGATAAATTCTTTTTCTGACTTATCAATCAAATATTCATGTGTATGTGAGTGGTGTCCAATATACCCTATATTTGATTCATTGATTTCTTTAATTTCATCCCAAGTCATATACCCTCTTTTACCTACAGGTTCAGTAGATACAAATAAGATGAATGGAATTTTATTTTTTTTAAGATATGGCCAGGCCTCATTATAAAATGATTTAAATCCATCATCTATTGTAATTAAAATTTTCTTATTCTTTTTTACTTTATTAAATTCCTCTAAAAAATTTTTAGGGTCATAAAATTCATACCCTTGACTTTTAATAATTTTCATTTGTTCATCAAACATATCCATTCTTATATTTGTTGATGGATATTTATTTTCATTAAAGCGATGATACATCAATGATAAAACACCACTATCTCTAGAATAAGATTTGATATTATTCTCTTGTGAAATAGAATTAACTAGAAATATAAATTGTAAAATGAATAAGCTAATTATAGATGCTGCCAAAGATAAAATTTTTTTAATGATCATTAATAATGATATTAATTACAGCATTACTCATGAAAACTCCAAAATAAATTATGAAAAATTATCAATTTTAATTAACGATTTTCTAAATAAAAAAAAATTAAATTTAGACAAAGTTTCTCAAATTTATGTTAATCGAGGTCCTGGAAGTTTTGCGGGGATAAGAAATTCCTTATCAGTTGTTAAAGCTTTTCATTTAACCAATAAAATTGATTATTATTGTTTTAGTTTTGAGGATTTTAGTGAAAAAAATGAGGTTAAATACGAAAATATCCCAAAACTTTGCGATAAATTGAAAGTTGAAAAAAATTTGATTAATCCTATTTATTTAAGTTAAAATCAATTATGTCAGATACAATTGAACAACAATGTTTATCTAAAGGGGTAAAGTTAACTGAGCAGAGGCGGATTATTGCTAAGGTAATTTCCGAGTCAAAATCGGCTTATGGTGAGTCTGATCATCCAGATGTTGATGAGTTATATAGTCGTGTATCGAAAGTTGATCCAAAAATAAGCATAGCAACAGTTTATAGAACAGTAAAGCTTTTCGAGGAAGCAGGAATTTTAACCAAGCATGATTTTAAAGGTGGCAAGGCTAGATATGAAGCAATGATAGAAAGTCATCATGATCATCTGATCGATATAAAATCTGGTGAAATAATTGAATTTGTGGATGAAGAAATTGAAGAGTTGCAAAAAAAAGTAGCAAAAAAATATGGTTATAAGTTAGTAGATCATAAACTTGAGTTATATGGTGTTAAAGTAAACTCAAAAGATGAATAAAAAGATATTTATCAAAACTTTCGGTTGTCAAATGAACGAATATGACACGAACAGAATATTTGATATTGTGAGAGAAATAGGTTTTGTAAAAACTGAAAATCTAGAGGAGTCAAATTGTTATTTGCTTAACACGTGCCATATTCGAGATAAAGCTAAAGAAAAAGTTTATCATGAGATTGGACGGGTTAAAAAAAATTTTAGGTCACGAAAAAAGCCAATAGTCATAGTTGCCGGATGTGTTGCTCAGGCTGAGAATGAGGAAATGATCAAAAGGGAACCTTATATTGATATAGTTATTGGACCGCAAGCTTATCATAAAATAAATGACAAAATTGAAGAATTTTTATCCAAACAAAAAAAGATAGATGAAACCGAATTTGATGCCATCACAAAATTTGATTATTTAGATAATATTAAGAATTCATCAAAAAAAATTTCATCATTTTTAACTATTCAAGAGGGCTGTGATAAATTTTGCCATTTCTGTGTAGTACCATTTACGAGAGGTCCAGAATATTCAAGACCATTCAAAAAAATATTAGAGGAAGCAAAGAATTTATCAGTAAATGGCGTCCGTGAAATAACGCTACTAGGTCAAAATGTTAATGCTTATAATTATGAGAATTACAGATTGTCAGATTTAATCTTAGAAATAGAAAAGTTAGATGGAATCAAAAGAATAAGATATACAACCTCTCACCCAAAGGATATGTCAGAAGATCTTATCAATGTATACGGTGTTTCGAAGAAATTAATGCCTTTAGTTCACTTGCCCGTTCAAAGTGGATCTGACAAGATCTTAAATTCAATGAATAGAAAACATCAGATAAGTGATTATGTTAATACCTACGAAAGACTTCAAAAAATTAACCCAAAAATAAAGTTTTCAAGTGATTTTATAATTGCCTATCCGGGTGAGGATGAGAAGGACTTTAATGAAACTTGTGATTTAATTAAAAAAATTAAATTTATAAATTCTTTTTCTTTCATATTTAGTCCAAGGCCAGGAACGACTGCAGCAAATTTTGATTTAATTGACAAAAAAATTTCACTTATAAGATTAGAAAAAGTTCAAAAACAGTTATTTGCCAATCAAATTAATATGAATAAATCACTTGAGGGTAAAGAAATTGATGTTTTAGTTGAAAATAAAATAGATGGCGGCACAAAGTTTTTTGGTCGATCTGAGTACATGACTTCGGTTATTTTTGATGGTAATGAATTAGATATGGGAAAAGTTATCAAAGTAAAAATAAATCGTAGTAATCAAAATACATTGTTTGGTAAAAGTTTAGATAATTCAGA
This sequence comes from uncultured Pelagibacteraceae bacterium, assembly GCA_902550615.1. Classification (GTDB taxonomy): domain Bacteria; phylum Pseudomonadota; class Alphaproteobacteria; order Pelagibacterales; family Pelagibacteraceae; genus Pelagibacter. The sequence goes on from CACDAB010000002.1 coordinate 21,000, forward strand.
ACAAAGAGTGGCTTAAGTTTGAGTAATACTATCAAAAAAGATATTAATTCATCATTAAAATTTGTTTATTCAGAAAATAATTCAATTAGTGTAATTTTTCACGAGAATGACCTCTTAATGGGAGTAGTTGGTGAATTTAACCAAAACTTGAAAGAGTTAGAAAAAATAACTAATTCAAGTATTTATTCGAGAGGAAATTCAATCTTAATCAAATCAACATCAGAAAAAAATGAAATTTTGAAGAATGCAATTCAATTTCTTGCAAATCAATTCCAAAATAATGGTAGTATAGAACAAAAAGATATTTTATCCTCAGTTGATCAATTTATGATAAATGAAAAAGTAAAAAATACTAACGTTACTGATATAATTAAAACTCCAAAAAAATCTATAATTCCAAGGTCAGAAAAACAAAAAGAGTATGTTAGAGCATTGAGACAAAATGAAATAATAATATCTGCTGGACCTGCTGGTACAGGAAAAACCTTTCTAGCTGTTGCTGTAGGTCTAACAATGTTGTTAGAAAAAAAAATAGATAGGATTATACTTTCTAGACCTGCGGTTGAGGCAGGTGAGAGACTAGGATTCCTGCCGGGAGATATGAAAGAGAAAGTTGATCCATATCTTCGTCCTTTGTACGATTCATTGTACGATCTATTTCATTTTGAAAAAATTCAGAGAATGATAGAAATTGGTGATATTGAAATTGCACCATTAGCTTTTATGAGAGGGAGAACTTTAAAAAATTCTTTTGCAATTTTAGATGAAGCTCAAAATGCTACTGATACACAGATCAAAATGTTTCTTACTAGGATAGGTGAAAATTCAAAAATAGTTGTCAATGGTGACCCTACTCAAATAGATTTACCTAATAAAAAAATGTCAGGTTTAGAAAGATCAAAAAAGATATTATCGCATTTAAGTGAGATTGCAGTTATAGACTTTGATCACTCAGATGTTGTGAGGCATCCTTTAGTTTCAAAAATTGTGAAAGCGTACAACAATAATGATCAAAGTTAATGTGCTTTCAGAGGAAAATTCTTGGTCAAAAAAAATAAAAAAAAAAGAATTATTTTTTAATAAAATTTGTAACAAGTTCCCAAAAAAATATAGATTTATCAACAAAAAAATCTATTTAACGCTGCTACTATCAAATAATAAAGAAATAAAAATTTTAAATAAAAAATTTAGAAATAAGAATAAACATACTGATGTACTATCTTTTCCATTTAATAAAAAACAAAAAAAATTAAAAGAAAATTATCTTGGTGACATAATTATAAGTTTTAATTATATGAATAAGCCAAAAAATTTAGATAATTATGAATTTAAAATTAAAACTATAAAAATCTTTATACATGGTTTTTTACATTTATTGGGTCATGATCATCAAAAAAGTAAAGAGTATAAACAGATGTTAAATGAAGAAAAAAAAATTTTTAAATCCATAGAAAAAACTTCCATTTTAAATTGAAAAAAAATTTTATATTTGAGACTTTATTAATAATTTTTTTAGGAAGCTTAACTTCTTTAAGTTTACCTCCTTATAATTTTTTTTTTTTAAATTTTTTTACATTTAGTGTTTTCTTTATTTTTTTATTTAAGAGGCTAAAACAAAGAATAAAAAAATTCTTTTATTATGGATGGTTGTTTGGTTTTAGTTATTTTTTATCCAGTTTGTATTGGTTAACTATATCCTTAAGTTTTGATCAAAGTTTTAATTTTTTAATTCCTATATCTTTAATTATTATCCCAGCATTTTTAGGTTTATTTTATGCATTATGTGTTGCTATTTTTTGTCTATACAATCCGAAAAATATATTAAGTGCTTTTTTCCTATTCTCTCTTTTGTTTGGTTTAATAGAGTTTATTAGAGGAATAATTTTAACCGGGTTCCCTTGGAACTTGGTAATTTATAGTTTCTCTGAAATTAATAGTTTCTTGAGTATTTTGTCAATAATAGGAACTTATTCATTAAATCTTATAGTGGTAAGTTTTTTTACAGCTCCCGCCCTTTTCATATTTAGAAAATCTAAAAAAGAAGTGGTTGTATGTATCTTTTTACTGCTATTACCTATCTCTTTTTATACATACGGGGAATTTTTAAAAAAAAATTTTTATAATAGTAAAGAAAAAGAACTTCCTTTTGCATTTAGAGTAATTGGAGCAAATATAAGTTTAGATAGGTACTATAAAAACGTTAATGCGGAGAGTGTGATTAATGAACTAATTTCAATTAGTTCACCAGTTGAGGAAAAAAAGACATTTTTTGTATGGCCAGAGGGAATAATACCCAACACTTATGAAGATCAATTAGATTTATACAATGATATATTTGAAAAATATTTTAGTGAAAATCACTTAATCGGTTTAGGAATAACAAGCAGAAAAACTATTAACAATGATTACAATTATTACAATTCATTTTCAATATTTGATAGTAAAGTAAATTTAATTGACAATTATAACAAAATTAAACTTGTACCTTTCGGTGAATTTGTTCCTCTTGAAAATATTCTTAACAAATTCGGTTTAAAAACAATCACAAATAATATTGGATCATTTGATAAAGGTGTAAACAGGAAAATCATTAAAATCCAAGATGATCTTGAGCAAATAAATTTTTTGCCATTAATTTGTTATGAAATTATATATAGTGGAAATTTGACTAAAAATTTTGATTTCGATTTTATATTGAATATTTCAGAAGACGGATGGTTTGGTAAATCCATTGGACCCAAACAACATTTCATACATAGTAAATTTAGAGCAGTCGAAAATGGAAAGTATATAATTAGATCATCTAATAACGGGATGGCAGCAATCATAAATCCATTAGGTTATATTGAGAATAAAATAGATTATGGAATTTCAGGTTACATTGATTTAGAAGGCATAAGAGATTTTAAACCAACATTGTTTTCCAAATATGGAAATAACATATTTTTCATATTAATTTTGTTGTATATTGTTTTAACTTTTTCATTTAATAGGATTAAAAATGAGTAATTTAAAAAATTTTCTTTTTACAAGTGAGTCTGTTTCAGAGGGACACCCAGATAAAGTGTCGGATAGGATATCTGACATGGTGGTAGACACTTATTTATCTAACGATCCATATTCGAGAGTTGCATGTGAAACTCTCACAACTACTAATAAAGTTGTATTAGCTGGTGAGGTTAGGGGGCCAGAAATTAAAAAAGATGATTTAATCAATAAGGTAAGAGAATGCATTAAAGATATTGGATATGATCAAGATGGTTTTACCTGGAAAGAGGCTACAAAAATAGAAAGTCATCTTCATTCACAATCAAGTGACATTGCTATGGGTGTAGACTCCTCTGGAAATAAAGATGAGGGTGCAGGAGATCAAGGCATTATGTTTGGTTATGCCTGTAATGAAACTGATGTTTTAATGCCAGCACCAATTCATTTTTCCCATAAAATTTTAAGGTTAATGGCAGAGGACAGGAAATCAGGTAGATTAAAAAATATTGAGCCAGACTCTAAAAGTCAGGTAACATTCGAATACGAAGATGGTAAACCCTCAAAAGTTAAATCAGTTGTTATATCCTCTCAGCATACTGCAAATGTTAACCAAGATCAGGTTAGAGAATTATTGAGGCCATATTTGATAAATTCTATACCAAAAAATTTTTTGGAGGGTTTTAATGAAGATGAATTTTATGTAAATCCTACTGGGAATTTTGTAATAGGTGGTCCGGATGGAGATTGTGGTTTAACAGGCAGAAAAATTATTGTAGATACTTATGGTGGTGCTGCTCCACACGGTGGAGGAGCGTTTTCAGGCAAAGATCCAACTAAAGTAGATAGATCTGCAGCTTATGCAGCCAGATATATCGCTAAAAATGTTGTTGCATCGAAAATTGCCGATAAATGTTTGATACAATTGGCCTATGCAATTGGTGTTTCAAAACCTTTATCTATTTATGTAAATCTTTTTGATAATGATTTAGATAAGAATAAATTTGTTGAAGATAAGATTAAAGAAAGTTTTGATCTTAGCCCAAGAGGAATAAGAGAGATGTTAGGGCTTAATAAACCTATATATGAAAAAACATCTGCATATGGGCATTTTGGAAGAGAGCCAGACAAACAAGGCGCTTTTTCTTGGGAAAATACCAATAAATCTGACATTTTCTTAAAATAGTTTTTATTGAAAAATAAAAAAAAACTTTTATATATGCATTTACATTGTTGAATTATCAAAATGGGCTTTGGCCCATTTTTTTTTGGAGTAAATAAAATTATGTTAAATAAAAGAGCAGATAAACTTGAACTATTGAGAATCGCTGAGGCAGTAGCTTTGGAAAAATCAATTGATAAAGAACTTATTATTAGTTCAATGGAAACTGGAATTGCTAAAGCAGCAAAATCTAAATTTGGCCAGGATAATGAGATTAAGGTAATAATTAATAGAGATAATGGTGATATTGAAATTTTTAGAAAATTGATAGTTACAGAAAATCCAGAAAATTCGAACACTGAAATCAAACTAGAGGATGCAATTACATTGAATGAAATTAATAAAGACAAAGTGATCGGAGATGAAGTTTTACAACCACTTCCTTCATTTGATTTCGGAAGAATAGCTGCCCAAACGGCTAAACAAGTAATTAATTTTAATGTTAGAGAGGCAGAGCGAGAAAGACAATTTAATGATTTTATCGATAAAAAAGATACGATTTTAAGTGGAATAGTGAAAAGATTAGAGTTTGGAAATGTGATTGTAGATCTTGGAAGAACAGAAGCAATAATTCAAAAAAATGAAATTATACCACGAGAGAATATAAAAGCTGGAGATAGAATTAAAGCTTACTGTTTTGATGTGAGAAGAGAACCTCGTGGCCAACAAATTTTTTTATCAAGAGCTCATCCAAAGTTTATGGAAAAACTTTTCGTTCAAGAAGTTCCTGAAATTTATGATGGTCTGATTGAAATTAAATCATCTTCCAGAGATCCAGGAAGTAGAGCAAAAATTTGTGTTAAGGCAGTTGATACATCATTAGATCCAGTTGGCGCATGTGTGGGAATGAGAGGATCGAGAGTTCAAGCAGTTGTTAATGAATTACAAGGTGAAAAAATTGATATTGTAAATTGGTCTGAGGATCCTGCGATATTAGTATCTAATGCTTTATCTCCAGCTGAAGTGCAAAGAGTAAATGTGGATTTAGAAAGAAAAAAATTAGATGTTATTCTTACAGAGGAAAATTTAAGTAAAGCTATCGGGAGAAGAGGACAAAATGTAAGGCTTGCTACAAAATTATTGAATTTTGAAATAAATATTATGACAGATGCAGAGGACTCAGAAAGAAGACAATTAGAGTTTAAGGAGAAAACAGAAAATTTTGTTAAGAATTTAGAGTTAGATGAAACACTTGGACAACTGCTTGTGGCTGAGGGTTATTCCACTATTGACGATATAAAAGACAGTTCGGCTGAAAATTTGTTAAAAATTGAGGGTATAGAGGAAGAAACTGCAAAAGCTCTTATAGAGAGAGCAAAAGAATTTCATCAAAAAGATCAAGAAGATATTTCTGAAAGGATTAAAGAATTGGGTTTGGATGATGGACTAATTAATTTAAAAGGTTTAACTCCTGGAATGTTGGTAACTCTAGGTGATCAAAAAATCCTTACACTTCAAGATTTTGCTGATCTAGCATCAGATGAGCTTACCGGTGGATACGATGTAGTAAAAGGTGAACGAGTAAAAATTCAAGGTTACTTGGAAGATTTTGCTTTATCAAAAGAAGAAGCAGATGAACTTATTATGTCTGCAAGAAAAATTATTTATGAAGATTGAGAGATGAGTTATGGAAAAAAAAACAAAATTAACAATATCAGGTGGCATAGCCAAAAAGTCTATCAAAAATATAGATAAAGCAAAAAATCTAGGGAAGAATTCTGTAATAATCGAGAAACAAACTGGTAAATTTACTAGTAGAGGTGGTTCATTTAAGTCAAACACCTCAAAGTTAAAAAATAATTTTACAAGCAACAAAGGAATTTTTGGTAAACCAAATCACATCCTTAAATCACCACCTCTAACAAGTGATTTTGAAAGACGTAAATTAGCTGAGCAAAGAGCTACCAAAAGACTTAAAGAGGAAAATGAAAATAAGAATAAAAAAACAATAAAATCTAATACAAAAAAAAGAGAGTTAAAATTAACAGTTTCTAGAGCATTGAGTGATCAAATTGAGGCTAGAGAACGAAGTTTAGCTTCTGTTAAAAGAGCAAGACAAAAAGAAAACAGAAGTTTAACCAAAGAGGAAGTTCAAGAAAATTTAAAGCCCATTAAAAGAGATATAAATATCCCAGAGGTAATCACTGTTAGAGAACTTGCAAATAGAATGGCAGAACAATCAAGTAATATAATTAAACATATGTTTGGAATGGGAGTAACAGTAACAATAAACCAAAATTTAGCAGCTGATACTGCAGAATATTTAGTTAAAGAATTTGGTCATAATCCAATTCGAGAGGAAAAAGCAGAGGAAATAATCCAAAAAATTAAAGCTTCTAGGACTGAAAATTTAAAGAATAGACCACCAATAATCACGGTTATGGGTCATGTGGATCATGGTAAAACTTCAGTTCTAGACGTCTTGAGAAGTGCAAATGTAGTATCAGGAGAGTTTGGTGGAATAACCCAACACATTGGTGCTTATCAAATAGATCATCAGTCTAATAAATTAACATTTATTGATACACCAGGTCATGCAGCTTTTACTGAAATGAGAGCAAGAGGATCAAAACTTACAGATATTGTTGTTTTAGTTGTTGCGGCTGATGATGGTGTTAAACCTCAAACTATTGAGTCAATAAAACATGCAAAAGCTGCAAATGTACCAATAGTTGTAGCAATTAACAAATGTGATCTACCTGAGGCTGATCCTCAAAAAATTAAAAATCAACTACTTGAACATGAATTAATAGCTGAGGATTTATCAGGAGACACTTTGATGGTAGAGATATCAGCAAAAACTAAATCAAACCTAGACAAACTTATTGATGCAATTATTCTTCAAGCTGAAATTCTAGACCTTAAAACTGATTTTGATTCAAAAGCCACAGGGGTTGTTTTAGAATCGAAAATTGACATTGGAAGAGGACCAGTTGCAACAATAATTGTGACTACAGGAACTTTAAAAAAAGGAGATTTTTTTGTTAGTGGTCTAAAATGGGGAAAAATTCGAGCTATTATTAACGATAAGGGAAAAAATATTGATGAAGCTCTACCATCCTCTCCAGTAGAAATACTTGGTATAAATGGTGCTGCAAGAGCTGGAGATGATTTTATAGTTTTAGATGATGAGAAAGAGGCTAAAACTTTAAGTGAAAATAGAGCACAAGAGAGTAAAGATGGTAAAAATCCTCTAACATTTGCAACTCAAGAATCTGCTTTTTCTAATAAGTCCACTGAAGAATTAAATCTTATAATAAAGTCTGATGTTCATGGATCCTCGGAGGCAATAAAAAATGCCATCAGTCAAATTGAGCATGATGAGGTAAAACCAAAGATAATTTTAGCAGATATTGGAATGGTAACCGAAACGGATGTGACTTTGGCAAAGGCCTCAAATGCAGTTTTGATAGCGTTTAACGTAAAGCCAAGCAAGGAAGCTAAAAAACTTGCTGAAAATGAAAAAATAGATATTTCATCATACAATATCATTTATGAGGTTTTAGATTTCGTAAAAAAAAGAATGTCTGGATTATTAACTCCTGATGTAGAAGAGAAAGTAATTGGGTCTGCGCAAATTTTAGAAATTTTCAAAGTTTCAGGAGCTGGAAAAGTTGCTGGTTCTAAAGTAACTGATGGGGAAATTAATAGTAATTCAGACGTAAGAGTAATTAGAGATGGTTCAATAGTTTTTACAGGAAAAGTTGGAAGTTTGTTTAGAGAAAAAAACCAAGTAAAACAGGTTAACAATGGTCAAGAATGTGGAATTGCACTCAAAGATTATATGGATTTTAAAAAAAATGATACTATAGAGGCTTTTAGTGTTACATCTAAGGAGAGGACAATTTAATGGTAGATAGAATAGGTAAACCAATTTCACAGAGACAATTAAGAGTGGGTGAAATGATTAAACAATCTTTAAGCATGATTTTTATAAGAAATGAGGCTAAAGTTCCGAATTTAGAAACAAACACTATAACAGTTACTGAAGTCAGAATGAGTCAAGATTTGAAAATAGCTAAAGCATATGTACTTCCTCTCGGAGGAAAAAATGCAGAGGAAACTGTTAATATTTTGAAAGAATACTCATTTTTAATTAGAAAAATTTTATCTCAAAAAGTAGTGATGAAATTTTTACCAAAATTACTTTTTAGAAAAGATGAGTCTTTTGAGTATGCTGAAAAAATAGAGAATTTAATTAAACAAACAAATAAATAGGAAAAAAGAAGTATGAACAAAAAAGCTCAAGAATTAGCAATGCATGAAAAAGATACTGGATCGTCAGAAATCCAAGTTGCTTTGTTAACAGAAAAAATTGAAACGCTTTCAAAACATATCAAACAATTCAAAAAAGATAAACATTCATCTGTTGGATTATTGAGAGCGGTCAATAGAAGAAAAAAATTGTTAGATTACCTTAAAAGAAATAAGGTAGATTCTTACAAGAATGTCCTGTCGAAATTGAATTTGAGAAAATAAGAGTCAAGATAGATAGAACGGAATGGAACGAAACGAACGAAACGAAATGGAAATGAAATGTTTAAAGTATACAAGAAGGAAGTTGAAGTAGCAGGGAAGAAGATAAGTCTAGAAACAGGTAAAGTAGCAAGACAGGCAGACGGAGCAATTATCGCAACATGTGGGGAGACAGTAGTTTTAGCAACAGTTGTTGGAGCAAAAAAAGTGAATCCAGACATGGATTACTTTCCATTATCTGTAAATTATCAGGAAAAATACTATGCAGCAGGAAAAATTCCTGGTGGATATTTTAAAAGAGAAGCAAGACCAACTGAAAGTGAAACATTAATCTCAAGATTAATTGATAGACCGATCAGACCATTGTTTCCTGATGAATTTAAAAATGAAGTCCAGTTGTTACCAACTGTAATTTCTTATGATAAAGAAAATGAGGCAGACATTTTATCAATTATTGCATCATCTGCAGCCTTAGCTATATCAGGAATGCCATTTATGGGCCCCGTTGGTGCTTCTAGAGTTGGATATATTGATGGTAAATATGTCTTAAATCCATCAAAAACTGAACTTGAAAAATCAAAATTAGATTTAGTTGTTGCTGGTACAAAAGATGCTGTACTTATGGTTGAGTCTGAAGCAAGAGGGTTGACAGAGGAAGAAATGTTAAATGCAGTAAAATTCGGCCATGAAGGATTTGTTCCAGTGATTAAAATGATAGAGGAATTGGCTAAAGAATGTAGAAAACCTGAGTGGACTGTTGAAAAGAAAGATTTATCTAAGGTAAAGAAAAAACTTGAGGAAACTTTTACCGCAGATCTTAAAAAGGCATTCGCGACAAGAGACAAACAAGACAGATCAAATCAAATTTCAGAAATTACTGATAAAGCAAAAAAACTTTATGAGGAAGACGAAAACTATACAGATCTTGATGTAAATTCTGAACTAAAAAATCTTGAAAAAACAATAGTCAGAACAGATATTTTAAAAAATAAAAATAGAATTGATGGTAGGGGTTTGTCTGATGTAAGGCCAATCTCATGTGAGGTTGGTGTTTTGCCAAGAACACATGGCTCTGCTTTGTTTACCAGAGGTGAAACGCAAGCAATCGTAACTGCCACATTAGGAACATCTGATGATGAGCAAAGAATTGAAAGCTTAGATGGATTACAAAGAGAAAGGTTTATGCTTCATTATAATTTTCCACCTTTTTCTGTTGGTGAGACGGGAAGAATAGGAACTGGTAGAAGAGAGATAGGTCATGGTAAATTAGCATGGAGAGCTATTCACTCTTCATTGCCCTCAAAAGAGTCATTTCCTTATACTTTTAGAGTAGTATCAGAAATTACGGAGTCCAATGGTTCTTCATCAATGGCCACTGTTTGTGGAACATCACTTGCATTAATGGATGCGGGGGTACCAATAAAAGAACCTGTTGCAGGTATAGCAATGGGTTTAATTAAAGAGGGTGATGATTTTAGTGTGTTATCAGATATTTTGGGTGATGAGGACCATTTAGGTGATATGGATTTTAAAGTTGCTGGAACGAAAGATGGGATTACTTCGCTTCAAATGGATATTAAAATTACTGGTATTACTTTTGAAATTATGGAGCAAGCATTAAGCCAAGCTAAAGATGGGAGAGTTCATATTTTAGGAGAAATGAATAAAGCGTTATCAGCATCAAGATCCGATGTTGGAAAACATACTCCAAAAATGGAAAAAATTAATGTTGATAAGAAAGACATTGCTGCTGTTATTGGAAAAGGTGGTGCAACAATCAGGGAGATTGTTGAAAAATCAGGTGCTAAAGTCGATGTAAATGACGAGGGAGTCGTAACAGTTGCAGCTCCGGATGAAGAGTCTAGAAACATTGCTATGCAAATGATTAAAGACATCACCGCCAAAGCTGAACTCAATAAAATTTATTCAGGTAAAGTTATGAAGACTATGGAATTTGGTGCATTTGTAAATTTTTTAGGAAAACAAGATGGACTTGTTCATATTTCAGAACTTGCAGATAAAAGAGTAGCTAAAGTTACCGATGTGGTAAAAGAAGGTGACGAAGTAAAAGTTAAAGTTATTGGTTTCGATAGAGGAAAAGTAAAACTTTCTATGAAACAAGTAGCTGAATGATAAGCCAATAGCAGGAATACCAGCAATTTTATAAATATCTGATATTCAATAAAATTTAATGGAAATAAATTTTAAAGGTCTAAGTTTTGTAGTTGATCGTAATGACTATCAGGAATTTTGGGATAATTTTAATAATTGGGAAAATAAAGATTTAGACTTCGTAATAGAAAAAGCTGAAAAAGACAAAATTTTCATAGATATTGGAGCATGGATTGGCCCTTACACATTACTTGCAGCCAAACTTGGTATGAAAGTATATGCATTTGAACCTGATAAAGTAGCGTTTGAAGTATTAAAAAAAAATATACAATTGAATGATTTTAAACATAAGCCAAAAATATTTAATTTTGGATTGTCCAAAAAAGAGAATATTGCATATCTTTATTCTAATACTGAAGAATTTGGAAAATCTGAGAGCAGTACCATCAATTATAAGAATAAACAAAACTCTAAAAAATCTGAAATAAATCTAAAAAAATTTTTTCAAGAAATAAACAAAATTAAGATAAATAATTTACCTTCAAAAATTCAAATTTTAAAAGTAGATATTGAGGGAGGTGAGTTTTTTTTTGAAAAAGATATCTACAATTTTGTAAAATTGAACAAATTATATTGTATCCTCTCATATCATTATATGGTTTTTAATAAAAATAAAATCAAAAAAAATTTTTTGAAATTAAGAACTTTATTTTACCAACTTATGGTCCAAAAGATTTATCCAACAAAGAATACATTTAAGATAGCCTCTATTTTTAAGGGTTAAATTTTTTAAGAAATATTTTTTGGATCCGGCATTCCAACTTTGTTGTAACCAGCGTCAACATAGTGAATTTCACCAGTGACACCGTTTGCAAGATCACTTAATAGATATAATGCTGAATTTCCAACGTCATGGATATCTACGTTTCTTTTTAGGAAAGAATGATCTTCATTCCATTTATATAAGAATTTTGCATCTCCTATAGCTGAAGCTGCCAAAGTTTTAATAGGCCCAGCACTTATAGCATTTACTCTCATACCTTTACTACCTAGGTCTCTTGCAAGGTATTTTACACTAGCCTCTAAAGCTGATTTACAAACACCCATTACATTATAATTTGGAATAGCTTTGGTCGACTCGTAAGTTAAAGTTAGCATACTACCACCTTTTTTCATTACTTTAGATGCTTCTTTTGCAACTTCAGTAAAAGAGAAACACGATATTAACATACTTCTTAAAAAGTTTTCTCTAGTGGTATTTAGATACTCACCTGATAGTTCTGATTTATCTGAAAAAGCAACTGCGTGAACTACAAAATCTATTTCACTCCATTTTGATTTTATATCCTCAAATAATTTTATTACGTCTTCTTTTTTTTCAACATCACAACTAAAAGTTATATTTGAGTTTAATTTTTCTGCCAAGGGAACCACTCTTTTTTTTAAAGCATCTCCTAAATACGTAAATGCTAGTTCAGCACCTGCTTCAGATAGTTTTTGAGAAATACCCCATGCAATAGATCTTTCATTTGCAACACCCATGATTAATCCCTTTTTACCTTTCATTAAACTCATAATTACACTTTCTCAAAAATTAAAGCAGCGTTAGTTCCACCAAAACCAAAACTATTTGACATTACTGTATTTAAAACTGCACCTGTTTCAGTTTTTGCTACGATAGGAAACTTTTTGGCATCATCATCCATATCTGTTATATTTGCTGAACCTGTAATGAAATTGTTTTTCATCATAATTAAGCAATAAATAGCCTCATGAACTGACGCAGCACCTAAAGGGTGACCAGATAAAGACTTTGTTGAACTTATTTTTGGAATTTCTACCCCAAAAGTTTCCTTAATAGCATTAAGCTCGGTTATGTCTCCAACAGGAGTAGATGTTCCGTGAGTATTAATGTAATCAATTTTATTTTTAGTAGTCGCCATCGCCATTTTCATACATCTAACAGCACCTTCACCTGATGGTGCTACCATATCGTATCCATCCGAAGTTGCACCATAACCAGTTAATTCTGCGTATATTTTAGCCCCTCTTGCTTTAGCATGTTCGTATTCTTCGAGTACCAACACACCTGCACCGCCAGCAATTACAAATCCATCTCTAGTTTTATCATAAGCTCTAGATGCAGATTGTGGAGTATCATTATATTTTGATGATAAAGCTGTCATGGCATCAAACATTGCTGTCATCGCCCAATGAATTTCTTCACTACCACCCGCAAAAACAATATCTTGTTTACCCATTTGAATTAATTCCATAGAATTTCCTATGCAGTGTCCACTAGTTGCACATGCGGAACTCATTGTATAATTAGTTCCTTTGATTTTAAATGGAACTGCTAGAGTAGCAGATGCAGTACTTGCCATCGTTCTTGGAACTATAAAAGGACCCATTAATTTTGGGGTTTTTGCTCTTGTTTTGTCAGCTGCTAAAATAACGTTCTCAATTGAGGGTCCTCCTGAACCCATAACTATACCAGTACTAAAGTTGCTTACTTCTTTTTCCTCAAGACCAGAATCTTTGATTGCCTCTTTCATCGCAATATAGTTATAAGCTGAGCCCGAACCCATAAATCTAATTGTTTTTCTGTCTATATGATCTTCAAGTTTGATGTTTGGCTTGCCATGCACATGACTTTTTAAATTATGCTCTTTATATTCCTCAGCAAATGAGATTCCTGATTTTGAATTTAATAAAGATTTATAAACTTCTTCTTGATTATTTCCCAAACAAGAAACTACACCTAAACCAGTTATTACAACTCTCCTCATTATTTAAATAACCCCACTTTTAAATTGTCCGCTGAATAAATTTTTTTTTCGTCTGCTAATAATATCCCATTAGCCAAACCAACAGTTGTACCACCAGGAGACATAATTTTTTTCATATCGATTTTATATTTGACTAATTTAACATTCTGTAAAACTTCTCCTGTAAATTTTACTGTACCAACGCCCAAGGCTCTGCCTTTTCCAGGATTTCCAATCCAGCCCAAATAAAATCCTACGAGTTGCCACATAGCATCAAGCCCAAGACATCCTGGCATCACTGGATCTTCTTTGAAATGACAATCAAAAAACCAAAGGTCTTTCTTTATATCTAGTTCAGCTTTTAAAGAGCCTTTTTTAAAAGCACCATCCTTGTCATTAATTTTTGTAATTCTATCAAACATTAACATTGGTGGAAGCGGTAATTTTGCATTTCCAGGACCAAAAAGACCTCCGTTTCCGCAACTTATAAGTTCTTCATAAGAATAGGAGTTTTTTTTCATAAAATAGATCACCTTAATACTTGATTTTAAACCATTATAATATACATAAAGTTTAGAATTATTATAATTAACAATGTTAAAAAATAGCGAATTTGTTAGCAAATTAAGAAATTCTGGTCTTAGACCTACTAAACAAAGACTTAAAATTTGCGAAGTCTTATTTAATAGAGACAAAACATTTCACTTTACCATAAATGATTTAGCAAAAAACATTTCAGAAAATTTTAATGAAAAAATATCTCTAGCTACAATTTATAACACAGTTCATGCTTTTAAAGATAAAGGATATTTAAAAGAGATTACGATCAGTAGCGATAAAAGTTATTTTGATACAAATATTACTAAACATCATCATTTTTATGATGAGGACACAAATTTACTTATAGATTGTAATGATAACGAAATTGGAAAAGTTAATATCAAAAATAATATTACAGGAAAAAAAATTAGTTCTGTGGAAGTTTTAGTAAGAGTTGCGAGTGATACTCAAAATCAGAATTAAAAAAAACTTCTTTTCTAGATTTATATTATAATCGTTCTAAACTGTTGACATTTAGTTTAGAACTATTATAAATTAATAATTCTAATAACCATGGGGGAAATACAAAAATTATGAGTACTGAAAATTTCAAAAATAAGTCTTTTAAAGCAAATCAAATGAGCAAATGTCCTTTTACCGGTGCAGGAACACCTGCAAAGTTTTCTGCAGGAAGAGGTCAAACAGTAAGAGACTTTTGGCCAAATAGTTTAAATCTTAAGATTCTTAGCCAGCATTCAAATTTATCTAACCCTATGGATAAAAAATTTAATTATGCAAAAGAATTTAAAAAATTAAATTACAAAGCATTAAAAAAAGATTTAAAAAAATTAATGACAGACTCCCAAGAGTGGTGGCCAGCAGATTATGGTCATTATGGTCCATTATTTATTAGATTAGCTTGGCATGCCGCAGGAACTTACAGAACTGGTGATGGTAGAGGTGGAGCAGGAACAGGTAATCAAAGATTTGCGCCACTTAATTCTTGGCCAGATAACGTAAACTTAGATAAAGCCAGATTACTTTTATGGCCTATTAAAAAGAAATATGGAAGAAAAATTTCATGGGCAGATTTATTCATCCTTGTTGGAAATGTGGCCTTAGACTCAATGGGTTTTAAAACTTTTGGTTTTGGAGCTGGCAGAACTGATATTTGGGAACCAGAGGATGATATTTATTGGGGTTCAGAAAAAGAAATGTTAGGTGTGGAACGATATAGTGGAAAAAGAGATTTAGAACAGCCATTAGGAGCTTCACATATGGGGTTAATTTATGTAAATCCGCAAGGTCCTGATGCTAATCCAGATCCAAAACTAGCAGCGCATGATATTAGAGAGACATTTGGTAGAATGGCTATGAATGACTATGAGACAGCAGCATTAGTCGCTGGTGGACATACGTTTGGAAAATCTCATGGTGCAGCATCAGAGTCGTATAAAGGACCGGATCCTGAAGCTTCAAGACTTCAAGACCAATCAACAGGATGGAATAGTGGATATAAATCTGGAAAAGGTGTTGATACAATAAGTAGTGGTCTTGAGGGTGCCTGGACTCAAAATCCAATTCAATGGGATATGGGTTATTTGGATTGTTTATATGGGCATGAGTGGGAGCTTACAAAAAGCCCAGCTGGTGCTCATCAATGGACTCCGAAGAAAAATGGCCAAGAGATTAAAATGGTTCCCGATGCACACCAAAAAGGTGTGCTTCATCCGCCAATGATGCAAACAACCGACATATCTATGAAAGTTGACCCTAGCTATGGACCTATCACTAAACATTTTCATCAAAATCCAAAAGAGTTTCACGATGCTTTTGCGAGAGCATGGTTTAAATTAACTCACAGGGATATGGGACCAAGAGTTTGCTATCTTGGTAGTGAGGTTCCAAAAGAACAACTTATTTGGCAGGATCCAATTGATAAACCTAAATATAAACTTAAATCAAATGATATTAAAGATTTAAAAAACAAAATCTCTAAATCAAAAATATCAATTTCAGATTTAGTTTCTACTGCATGGGCTTCAGCATCTACGTTTAGAGGCTCTGATAAAAGAGGTGGTGCTAATGGTGCAAGAATAATGTTGGAACCACAAAAAAATTGGAAAGTGAACAATCCAAAAAAATTATCGGCTGTAATTAAAGCTTTAGAAAAAATTAAAAGCAAATTCGATAGTAAAAAGAAAAGTGTTACAATGGCAGACTTAATTGTACTAGCTGGTGGTGTTGGAATCGAAATGGCTGCAAAAAAAGCTGGCTATAAAGTTCAAGTTCCATTTTCAGCAGGAAGGGGAGATGCAAGACAAGATCAGACTGATATTAACTCATTTGGTCTTCTAGAACCACAAGCTGATGGTTTTAGAAACTACCTAAATGGTGGAGCTTCAAATGTTTCTGCAGAGGAAAAACTAGTTGATAAGGCTCAATTAATGGGTTTAACAGCTCCAGAAATGACTGCACTTGTGGGTGGTATGAGAGTATTAAACACAAATTTTGATGG
Source organism: uncultured Pelagibacteraceae bacterium (assembly GCA_902550615.1). GTDB lineage: Bacteria > Pseudomonadota > Alphaproteobacteria > Pelagibacterales > Pelagibacteraceae > Pelagibacter. Next base: position 37,621 of record CACDAB010000002.1, read on the forward strand.
CTCAAAACATGGTGTTTTTACTAACAGACCTGGTTCTCTTACTAACGATTATTTCATAAATCTTTTAGACATGAATACGACTTGGAAAGAGGAAGATAAATCTGAACAAACGTTTATTGGTAAAGATAGAAAAACTAAAAAAACTAAATGGAAGGCGACAAGAATTGATTTAATTTTTGGTTCAAATTCTCAACTCAGAGCTCTAGCAGAAGTTTATGCATGTGAAGACTCGAGTGATAAATTTGTTAAAGATTTTATCGCGGCATGGGTAAAAGTTATGAATTCTGATCGATTTGATTTGAAATTAAACTAATTCTATAAAACAGGACAAAAAAAATATGGGAACAGCGAATTTTGAGGACTTCTACGAAGTTCCTAATCTTAATTTTGATATATCAAAGTTAAGAAATGATTTGGATAAAGTTTTAAAAGCTAAAAAGTTTAACTCTCCAGGGGTTACACACTTTGGAGCAATACCATTAAATCAAATCCCAAATGATAGAAGTTCTATCGAGGGAAATAATATTAGAGGAAAATATTGGACAATTGCCGATGAAACCGGAAAAGAAGTTTCTCGAGATGTTGATATAGATGAGTCAAAATATACTCAATTGGTTCCTGAATTTGAAAATACTTATTTTAAAGAAGTTTACGACACTTTAAGTAAAAGGTTTAAACTAGGTAGAGTTAGATTATTATTAAAAGAGCCAAGATCGACATTAAGCTGGCATAAAGATCCTGAATGTAGACTGCATGTACCCATCATAACTAATAAGGGCTGTTCAATGGTAATTGAAAATGTAGCAAAACATCTTCCAGCCGATGGTAAGGTATGGATAACAAATAATACGAAATATCATAATTTTTTTAATGGTGGAGAACAGGCTAGAGTGCACCTAGTTGCTTGCGTGCTTAATAGTCCGTTTAAAAAATAATGGAATTAACAACCGGCATATTCAAAGCTGCTGGACAGATTTACAATAATAATAGAGGTTCAATTTTAAGAACCATTATTTATACAATTGGTCATTTTGCTATAGCTATAACTGTTTTGATGTTTGTCGCTGATGTCAGCTTTATGATAGCACTTACAGATGCAATAGTAGAACCAATAGCTAATTCTATATGGTATTTTATTTTAGATAAGTGGTGGGCGAGTAAATCAAAAAACTCTTAATCTAATACACCCCAAATATTGTCTGTCTTTATCCAACCTTCAAAATTATCTGTATTTATTTTGCACCAGATTCCATTGCATTTTTGAACTATTAGAACTCTTCCACTTTTTATTTTAGCCAATGGTTTAGAAAAATTTGTTGGATTTTCGAATAAAATTTTATCTTTTATAGGAATAATTGAATTTATCTTTTTTAATTGAGACCAATGTATCCATCCACTGTTGTTTTTAAAATCAATTACTCTTCGCCAGTTCTCTTTTTTATCAATTTGTTTGAGAGGCAAATTCACTTTTTTATAAATAAATTTTATGGGAGACTCAAAACTTGGTCCATACCTTACATTGACTTTACTTTTCTTCAAAGACAAGAAAGTTTCTTGAGCACAACTTAGTGAGGTAAAAAATAATAAAAATAAAGTTATAAGAAAAAGTTTAAATTCTTTTTTTTTCAACATTTTTTAACTTTTTAAATTTAATTTTTCTGAAATTTAAATTTAATAAATCTAAAACCAAAACTTGACCATCTAAATTTTTGCCGATAGATAAAATTTTTTTCAAAATTTCATTCGCTTGCATAATTCCTATTATACCAGCTACTGTACCCAAGATGCCTTCATATTCACAATTTAATATATCATCTGAAATCTCATATTCTTGATAAAAAGATCTTATACAAGGTGTTTTTTTATTTTTAAAATCAAAACTAAAAATATGACCATCAAATTTACTTATTGCTCCAGTTACAAGAAATTTCTTATATTTTCTTGAAACATCATTAATTAAAAACTTTGTTTCAAAATTATCTGATCCATCAATTATGTAGTCATAATTTTTTATAATTTTTTGATAATTGTTAATATTTAATCTCATTTTATGAGAGTTTATTTTTATTTTTGAGTTAATCTTTTTTAATTTTTTTTGAGCAGACTTTACTTTGGATTTTTTTAAGTCTTCGATGCTGTAAAGACTTTGTCTATGAATATTTGATAAATTAACAATATCAGGGTCAACAATGCCCAAAACACCTACCCCTGCTCTCACTAAAAACTCAGCTGCAGGACAACCTAAACCTCCCATTCCAATAATTAAAACTTTTGCTCCAATAATTTTTTTTTGGCCTAAGCTTCCAATATTTTTTAAAACTATTTGTCTTGAAAATCTCTCTATTTGATTTTTATCTAAATTGATATTCATTTACCTGTTGAACCAAATCCACCTTTACCTCTGATAGAATTAGGTAAATCATTTTTTTCTTCTAATTCCATCTTGACCACAGGTGCTAATATCATTTGAGCAATTCTATCACCATTACTAATAGAAAAATTTTCATTACCATGATTATAGATGATAACCTTTATTTCTCCTCTATAATCACTATCAATTGTTCCTGGAGTGTTTAATACACTAATATTATTTTTGGCTGCTAAACCCGATCTTGGTCTTATTTGAATCTCGTAATCTTCTGGGAAAGCAACAGATAATCCTGTGGGAATTAAAACAGATGTTTTAGGTTCTAGATTAATGGGTTGTTTTATAAATGCGATTAAGTCTACACCTGATGCGCCACTGGTTTTATATTCGGGTAATTGTACAGCTGGGTCAAGTTTTTTGATTAGAACTTTAACCATTAATTTATTTGAGCAACTATTCTATCTACAATTTCCTCTGAAATCTCTGACTTTTTTTTTAATGAAAGTTTCTCTTTTTTCATTTTTTCATTTTTATAGAAAATTGTAACTTCATTATTTTCATTATCAAAACCACTTTCATCTTTTGAGACGTCGTTAGCTATTATCCAGTCGCAATTTTTATCTTTTAATTTTTGCACAGCATTTTTCTCTAAACTTGTTGTTTCAGCAGCAAAACCTATAACCATTTTTGGTCTCATAGAGTTATGATTAGAAACATAGTTCAAAATATCGATATTCCTTTCTAAGTTTAATGTTAAATTATCAGCTTTTTTAATCTTTTCTTCATGTTCAAAACTAGCTTTGAAATCAGCAACAGCAGCAGCAAATACAGCTATATCAGTCGGAAGATTTTTTTGAGTGGCCTTAAACATTTCTTCAGCAGTCTCAACTTTGATTAATTTAATATTTTCATCTATTTTTAGGTTTGTAGGTCCAGATATTAAAGTGGTATCAAAACCTCTTTTGTAGAGCGATTTTGCTATCTCATAACCCTGTTTACCGCTAGATTTATTTGTAATAAATCTTACAGGATCTATATATTCATTAGTAGGACCCGCGGTTACTAGGGCTTTGAGTTTATTATTTTTGATTTTACTAAATAAAAAATTTTGAATTTTTTCATAAATAACTAAAGGTTCGGACATTTTACCCTCACCATATTCACCACAAGCCATATCACCTATTTCAGGCCCAATAATTTTGTAGCCAAAACCTTTCAATGTTTTTAGATTATTTTGTGTAGACTGATGTTCCCACATTCTAACATTCATTGCTGGAGCTAAAAAAACTTGTTTATTTGAAGCTAATATAACTGTAGATGCTAAGTCGTTTGAGTTACCCTGGCTTAATTTGGAAATGGTGTTGGCAGTTGCTGGAGCGACGATGATTACATCGGCCCATCTTGATAAAGAAATATGGTCCATTTCTGTCTCATTTTCTAGGCTAAATAAATCATCATAAACTTTACCTTGAGATAAAGAGGCTACAGATAATGGGGTTACAAACTCCTTTGCACTTTTAGTTAGTATTGTTTTTATTTCAGCATTATTCTTTCTAAACATTCTTATCGTTTCAAGACTTTTGTAAGCAGAAATTCCACCACATATCATAAAAAGAACTTTTTTGTTTGATAAATCTTTCATCGAGTGAATTAAAATATTAAAAGACCAAAAATTACAAGGATTAATAAACCAATAATAGATTGGTTTCTAAAAGCAGTCATTTCTGATTTTTGAGTGTTTAAGGCCGTATAGGAATTTGAGTTTTGTGGGATTTGTCCACTAGCAAGATAAGTAAGAGCTTGATTAGCTTTATCCATAATTTCAGGAAATTCTGGTAATCTTTTTATTACTTCAGATGTATTTTGAAGTGTCTCATTTAGTTTAGTCATTGGATCTTTTGTTTCTTTTAACCAACTTTCAAGAACTGGTTTTGAAGTGGTCCAAATATTTGTGTTTGGATTTAATTTTCTAGCTACACCTTCAACAACAACCATTGTTTTCTGTAACATTAGAAGTTGAGGTTGAGTTTGCATGTTAAATTTTTCTGTGACATCAAATAGTTGCTTTAATAATTTTCCTCCAGAAATATCTTTAACTGCTTGACCAAAAATTGGTTCACCGATGGATCTTAGGGCTTGAGCTAAATCATCTATTGGAACTTCTTTTGGCACAAGACCTGCAATCAAATGTACTTCAGCAACTTTACGATAATCTCTTTGAATAAAACCAAATAAAATTTCAGCTAAAAATCTTTTACTCATCTTATCTAATCTACCCATAATTCCAAAATCAATAGGAACAATTTGACCATCATTATCTACGAAAATATTGCCTTGGTGCATATCTGCATGAAAAAAACCATCTCTTACAGCATGTCTTAAAAAATTTTGAATAATATCCTCTGCAATTTTTTCAGTATTAAATTCTTTATTTTTTAGTTCTTCCGTTTCTCTAATAGATATTCCATCCACCCAATCTAGGGTCATTACATTTTCGCTGGTATAATTCCAATAAATTTGAGGAACTCTAAATCCAACATCATTCTTTGTATTTTCAGCATATTCATTCGCAGCAGCTGCTTCAAATCTTAAATCCATCTCTAGATTTGTAATTTCTTTTAATAAAAATACTACTTCTACCAGCTTGAGTCTTTTTGTCTTTTTAATAAATGATTCTATTAAGAAAGCAAAAAGCATTATTGCATCAATCTCCTCATTAAATATTTTTTTTATGTTTGGTCTTAGAATTTTAATTGCAACGTCCTTAAGAACTCCATTGTCATTAATTTGTGCTTTGTGGACTTGAGCAATTGAAGCAGCAGCAACTGGTTCACTTAAATTTATTATAGAGTCATAACTTTCATTACCTAGATCATTTTTAATTATTTCTTTAGCTTGTAACAGAGAAAATGGTGGCAATTTATCTTGGAGGTTTTCAAGTTTTTTGGAAAGTTCCTCACCAATTATATCAGGTCTGGTTGCTAAAAATTGACCAAGTTTAATAAAAGTTGTTCCCATTGACTCTAAAGAGTCAGACAATCTCTCTCCCTCGTCTTTATTCGCATCCATTTGTTTTTTTGGTGAAAAGGAAAATGATAATATCTTAAATAAAATTTTTATAGCTAAAGGTGGTTCCTTAAATTTTGATACAATATTTAAAATATCAGAACAAGCTACTTTTCTTCCAAGTTTAAAGAGAATAATTAATTTTTTTAACATCAAAATTTCCATCCACTATGAATAGAAACTATTCCACCTGATAAATTTCTATAAGTACATTTTTTAAAATTGTTTTTAACCATTGCATCAATTAATTCTTCCTGGTTTAAAAAATCTTCAATACTTTTAATTAGATATTCATATGGCTGTTTTTCACCAACAACAAATTTGCCAATGGAAGGTATTAGCTTAGAGTAATTTTTATAAAGGGTTTCTAAATTTGTATTCTGAATTTTTGAAAACTCTAAGCATAAAAAACGACCCCCTGGTTTTAAAACTCTATAAGCCTCTGAAAGAGCCTTATCTATATTGGCAGTGTTTCTTAAACCAAAGCTTATAGTGTAAAAGTCGAATAAATTATCAGATAAAGGAATTTTTTCGGCTGAAGATATAATCCAATTTATATTTTTAAACTTAGATAACTTTTCTTTCCCTTTGCTTATCATCCCTTTATTTGGATCGACACATGCAATACGAGATAATTTATTTACATGTTTAACAAATAGTTTAGCTATGTCTCCAGTACCACAAGCAACATCAATTAAATTTTGATTACTGGATGGATTCATCATATTTAATAGACTTTTTTTCCACAATCGATGAATCCCTAATGACATAAAATCATTCATTAGATCATAACGATCGTACACTTGATTAAACACATTTTGGACTAATCCTTTTTTATTTTGTAGATATTGTTGCATAATTCAAAAATATATAATCAATATAGTATTAAATGCCAGAATTACCAGAAGTAGAAATTGTACGTCAATCTTTAGACAAAAAGATTAAACAAAAAAAGGTCAAAAAAGTAATAGTTAGAAATAGAAATTTAAGAACTAAAATCCCACTTAATTTTCCAAGATTCCTTGAAGGCAAAAAAATAATCAAAGTAAAAAGATTTTCAAAATATCTGATTATTTGCTTGTCAAATCAAAGTTATTGTCTTTTACATCTGGGTATGTCAGGAACTATTCATCTAATTTATAATCAAAAAAAAAGTTTGGTAACTAATACCAGTTTTTATAGCTCACCTACATTGCCTAAAAAACATAATCACGTAGAAATAGTTTTTGATGATCTTAAAATTGTATACAACGATCCAAGAAGATTTGGTTTTTTTGAAACAGTGGTTAATGAACATTTTTTGGATAAAAGATTCTCTAAACTTGGACCAGAACCTTTTCAATCAGAATTTAACTTAAGTTATATTTATTCTTTTTTAAAAGGAAAAACAAAAAATATAAAAAACTTTCTATTAGATCAAAATTTTGTATCGGGGATAGGAAACATTTATGCAAGTGAAATTTTATTTTTATGTAAAATTAAACCTGATAAAAAAGTATCTTTATTAAATAAAGAAGATTGTAAAAAAATAATATTTAATTCTAAAAAGGTTTTGATTAATGCTATCAAAAAGGGAGGATCAAGTATTAGAGATTTTAAAAACACATCAGGTAAATCAGGAAATTTCCAAAAAAATTTTAATGTTTATGAGAGAAAAGGACTTAATTGTAAAAGGTCTGGATGCAACGGAATTATTAAAAAAAAAATTATTTCCAATAGATCTTCTTTTTTTTGTAATATCTGCCAAATATAATAATTATTTAATTGACCAAAATTCATTCTCAAGTTATACCCCTGCGCATATGGCTAACACAAAATCAGCAATCAAAAGAATTAGAAGAATTTCAAAACAAACAGCTGTCAATAAGGCTCGAAAAAGTAGATATAAAAATGCTTTGAAGAAAATGAATTCTTTAATTGAAGCTAAAAAGAAATCTGAGGCTTTAAAGTTCTTACCTAAGTTGAATTCTGAGTTGATGAAAATAGCTAAAACAGGCATCGTAAAGAAACAAAACGCTTCTAGAAACGTTTCAAGGTTTACCAAAAAAATAGCATCAATCTAGTTTAATAACACTTCAGGTTGTTAATCCTAATACAACTTCTAAATCTACAAAATCTGTGATCTTAAAAATTCTCCACACAATATTTAGATTTAGTAAATAAACAAACTTATTTAATTCAATTATAAATTTTATTTATATTTTTTTTTTATTTTTCTTTATTTTTTTTTGTCAAATACTTTTTTTAAAAAAAAAAATTTACACAATCCTAGATTTTATTTTTTTTTTATTTTTGAAAATTATTTGTTGCAATAATTTTATTATGGTTCTAACTGAACACTCTCCACATTTATGAACAATTCTATAAATAATAATAGTTTAAAAGACTCTAAATCCGATATTCTTGATTGGAATTTAGTTCAAGCTGAAATGAAAAATAAATTAGGACTAGATATTTACGAGAGTTGGCTTAAGAAAATAACTTTTGTCGAGGAAATCAATAATTATATCTTATTATCTGTACCTACTAGATTCATTCGTGATTGGATTACATCTAGATACTTAGATCAAATCTTGAAAATTATAAAAAATTATAAAAAAGAAATTGTTCGAATTGAATTCAAAATAACTGAAAATAAACCTACTTCAACTCAGGATGAAAATAATACTAATGTCATAGAAAATAAAGAAAATGTTTCTTTTATAAAAGACTCTTATTTACAATATAATCGAATAGATCCTAACAAAAATTTTGAAAACTTTATTACTGGCTCCAGCAATAAATTAGCATACGAAGCTTCTGTAAAAGTTTCAGAGAATATTTCACATTATAATCCACTTTATCTTTATGGTGGTGTTGGAATGGGTAAGACACATCTTTTAAATGCAATTGGTTATCACCTGAAAAAAGACAATAAGGTTATGTTTATATCGGCAGAACGTTTTATGTATCAATTTGTAAAATCAATCAAATCTAATGATATGGTCAAATTTAAAGAGTATTTTCGTAATACAGATATTTTGTTAATAGATGATATACAATTCATGAATGGTAAAGAGGCAATGCAAGAAGAATTTTTTCATACTTTTAATGCATTATTAGACAAAGGTTCTCAAATTATAATTTCTGCTGATAGATCTCCTAATAAGCTGTCAAGAATTCAGGAGAGGATAAAGTCAAGATTTGCAGGAGGTCTAGTTGTGGATATTCAAAAAACTGATTTAGCACTCAGAAAAAAAATCCTTGAAAGTAAAATAAGTGACTTAAATAATTTGTATCCTGAAAAGTTTAATATACCTGAGGAAATTAAGGATTTTATAAGCATTAAAATCACAACGAGTATAAGAGAATTGGTGGGTGCAATAAATAGAATTATATCTTTTTCAAGAATTTATAACAAAATACCAAGCTTAGCTGAGACAAAAGTTATATTAAAAGATTTACTTAATTTAAATGAAAATAAAGTAACTATTGATCTCATTCAAACTATTGTGTGTAAATTTTTTAAGATTAGTAAAAATGAAATGCTTTCATCGAGAAGATCTAGGTACCTAGTGAGACCACGGCAAACAGCAATTTATTTAACAAAAATTTTGACTTCAAAATCTCTTCCTGAAATTGGAAGAGAGTTTTCAAATAGAGATCACACAACTATAATTCACTCAGTTAAAACTATTGAAAAATTAAAAGAAAAAGATCCAGATATGATTGCAAATATAGATAAACTAAAAAATCAAATATTATATAGCAATAAAGAAAATGAAATTTAATGTAAACCAACAAGACCTACAGCAAGCATTAAATTATTGTCAAGGAGTCATAGAAAAACGAAGTACACTTCCAATATTGTCAAACATATTGCTCGATGCACAAAATTCAAAACTTATTATAACAGCGACAGATTTAGACTTAATATTTATTAATCAAATAAATAACGTTGAAGTCATAGAGGAAGGAAAAACAACAACTACGTCGTCTACTATGTATGATATTGTTAGAAAACTCTCATCAGGAAAAAAAATAAATTTAACTTTAACAGACAATAGCAAACTTCATCTAGAATCAGAAAAATCTATTTTTAATTTAAATTGTATGCCTGCTTCGGAATTTCCTTTAACAGATGAAAATTTTAATGAGAATGAATTTAGCCTTAAATCAAAAGACCTATTAAAGTTGCTAAATAAATGTAAATTTTCTGTGTCAAATGATGAGACCAGACATTATTTAAGTGGAATTTATTTTCATCAAACAGAGGTTGAGGATAAGAATTACTTAACTGCAGTATCAACTGATAGTCATCGTATGTCCATTTCTAAACTCAGATTAAATGAAAAAAAAATTTTTGAACCGATTATATTACCTAAAAAGACTATTTTTCAATTAAGTTCATTATTAGAAAATTATGATGGTGAAGTAAAAATTTCAAATATGAAATCTAAAATAAAATTTGAATTAAATAATAGTATTTTAATTTCTAAGTTAATAGATGGAAAATTTCCTAATTACATTCAAGTAATTCCAAAAAATAATCAAAAAAAATTAGAAATTGACCTTAAAATTTTTCAAAGTTCGGTGGATAGAGTAGCCTCAGTATCGCTTGATAAAAAAGATGGTGTAAAATTTAGCTTAAGTAAAGATAAACTAGATTTGTCTGTAAATAATACCAACAGCGGTGATGGAAAAGAATCCCTTGTAGTGAAATTTGATCATGATTTAGAAATTAGTTTTAATTCTAAATATCTTATAGATGTTGCTTCACAATTAGATGGAAATAATATTGAAATGTTTCTAAATGATTCAGGTTCACCTGCGCTAATCAAAGATCCTGGTGATTTCGATAGTATTTTTGTAGTTATGCCTATGAAAGGTTAATTTAGCAATTTAAGTTCAGAATATATAGTTTTCTCTAAAATCCCTAAAAATTCCTCCTTGGAATAATCAGGTTTGATAGGTTCCAAAATTGAAATTGTAATTGTTTTGTTAATATCTTTTTTTCCTTTTTTTGGCCAGACGTAACCAGAATTAACAGCAACCGGTTGGCATTTTATTTTCAATTCTTCATAAATTCTTGATGCACCTTTTTTAAATGGAGGTTGTTCGTGGGGTAATACTCGAGTTCCTTGAGGAAAAATTATTATTGGTCGATTTGTATTTGCAATTATTTTAGAAATATCTTCAAAAAAATTGATGTTTTCTTTCGATATCTTATTTCTTTTGATCGAAATTGATCCTATTTTTTTTAAGTACCAGCCAAAAATAGGTATCATAAGTAATTCTTTTTTTAAGATAAATACAGGAGAATTAAAAATCGTTTGTAGGAAAAAAGTTTCAAACATAGATTGATGAGAGGAAGCAATAAAAAATTTTTCATTTTTAATTAAATTTTCTTTACCTTTGACAATGATTGTTGTGGACAAGAAAATTTTTAAACAAATAGCAGCCCAATAACCCATTAATTTTCCACCAAAAAGTGTAAATTTTTGTGGTAAGATTAACGCTGGCAGAAAAATAATTGAAATTAAAATTATTCCTGAAAAAAAGAAAATTGAAAATAGAAAGTTTCTTATCATTAATTATCAAAAGCTAAATTATCTCATGGTGCTTTTGTCTTTTTTTAACTACTCTTATTTTAGATCCATTAATTAATATTTCTATAGGTTTAGGTCTAAGATTATAATTAGAACTGAGTGATATACCATAAGCACCTACATCGCAAATTGCGATAAAATCTTTCTCTTTTAGTTCTTGAAAATTTTTTATGGACGTGAACTTATCAGTGCTTTCGCAAATTGGGCCAACAAATTCATAAATTTTCTTTGATTTTTTACCTCTTTTTAACAAAGGTAAGATGCGATGTACTGCACCATAAAGTGCGGGTCTCATTAAATCATTCATAGCAGCATCAAGAATAATAAAATTTTTTTTATAACTCTCTTTTATGTAAATTACTTTTGATATTAAAACTCCTGTATTGCCGATTATTGATCTACCTGGCTCAAATATAATCTGAGATTTTTTATTTTTTAAAAATTTTTTAATTGCTGAATGATATTTTTTATAATTTAGTTTTTTATCATTATTGTATGGGATGCCCATACCTCCCCCAAGGTCAATAAAATCAAAACTATATTGGGTTTTTTTGATGATTTTATCTAATATTCTTAACATTTTTTCATAGGGTTTATGATCTAAAATTTGACTTCCAATATGAACACTTAAACATTTTAAATTAATATTTTCAGAATTCTTACAATATCTTACAAGTTCAAAAAATGTTTTATCATTAACTCCAAATTTATTATCTTTTTTACCTGTCGATATTTGGCTCAAAGTTTTCGCATCAGTATTTGGGTTTAATCTAATACCAATATTAACTTGTTTTTTTTTTATTTTAGCAATTTTATCAATTTCTATGATTTCGCTTTTGGACTCTGAATTTATTAATAAAATATTTTTATCAATTGCAAAATTAATTTCTTTGGAAGTCTTACCAACTCCTGAAAAAACAATCTTCTTTGGACTAATTCCAGCCTTAAGAGCTAACATTAATTCACCCATTGATACAACATCTGCCCCAAGTCCAAATTTTTTTATTTCTTTTATTAAATTTAAGTTAGTATTTGATTTAATAGCAAAACAAATTAATGGTGATATGGATTTAAAATTTTTTTTAAAATCATTTATATTTTCTCTAAGTTGTTTATACGAGTAGCAATATGCAGGTGTTCCATATTTTTTAGCAATATTTTGCAGGATTGTATTTTCAATCTTAAGTTTACTATTTAAAAATCTCATTAAGCTTTATTTAGAAAGTAGCTTGGTATTTTTGAATTACTTTGAGATTCTTTATAGACTGGGTCTCCTTTTTTTCCACAAGCGATCAATGTAGAAAATACAATTATTGCTAAAATAATCTTTTTTTTCATTTTTTTCTTTTATATTTCAATATCATTTTTTTAATATTATCAAAAGATGTTCCACCATATGATTTCTTAGAATTTACAGAATTCTTTAAATCAAACACTTTTAATACATCATTTGATAGTTTTGGTTCGATTTTTTTAAGTTCAGCCAGCGTTAATTGATCGAGATTTTTTTTCTTTTTTTCAGCAAAGTTCACAATATTAGCAGTCAGTTTGTATGCTTTTCTAAATGGCATTGAGTGATTTTTTACGAGATAATCTGCAAGATCAGTTGCAGTCAAATATCCTGTGTTAGCTAATTCTATCATTTGTTTTTTATTTGGTGTAAAATTTTTAAGAATCTCATCAAGTATTTTTAAACAATTTTGTAGTGTATCATTAGATTTAAAAACAATTTCTTTATCGTCTTGAAGATCTTTGTAGTAAGATAAAGGTAAACTTTTTAAAACTGTAAGCATAGAAAACAAATTACCATAAATAATTCCAGACTTTCCTCGTAAAAATTCCAGTAAATCTGGATTTTTTTTTTGTGGCATTATTGAAGAACCAGTTACAACTTTATCTGATAAATTTATTAACTTGAAAGCATCAGAGTTCCATATGATAAGTTCCTCAGCTATTCTAGAAATATGCATGGCACAGACTGAAATAGAGTAAAGAAAATCTAGCACAAAATCCCTGTCAGAAATTGTATCTATTGAGTTATTAGTTGGTTTTGTAAATCCAAGTTTTTTTGTAGTGTAATTTCTATCAATATTAAAAGAGGTTCCAGTTAAAGCAGCGACACCTAAAGGATTTTCATTTAAACTATCTAGATTATTTATGAATCTCTTTTTATCTCTTTTAAACATTTCAACATAAGCCATCAAATAGTGGCCAAATGAAACTGGCTGAGCATTTTTTAAATGAGTAAATCCAGGCATAAGAGTATATATATTTTTTTCTGCTGCTTTTATTACACTTTTAATAATAGTATCTAATAGAACATTAATTTCTTTGGTTGATGATTTCATCCAAATTTTCAAGTCTGTGATCACTTGATCATTTCTTGATCGTGCTGTGTGAATAAAACCCGCATCTTCACCAATTATTTCGAAAAGTCTTTTTTCAATATTTATATGAATATCCTCGTACTTTTTATTAAATTCAAATTTTTTGTTTGTTATTTCTTTTTTGATTTTGTTTAAACCATAAACAATCTTGTTCTTTATTTTAAAAGTGATAATTTTTTGTTTAAATAACATTTCTGCATGTGCGATTGATCCAATTATATCCTCTTTATATAGTCTCTTATCAACATCTATAGAACTTCCCACTTTTTGAAAAATTGATGAAGTGTTTTTTTTTATTCTATTGCCCCATATTGCCTGGTTGTTTTTATTTTTCGACATGATAATTAATTATACCTATTTAACATGAGATTTTTAATATTATTTGCTTTTTTAATATCTAATTGTGTTGCAGCAGAAATCAAAGATATAAAAAATCTTGTTATCAATAAAGAGCTTAAAAAATATGATGGATTAACGTTTTTAGATGATCAGAGTAATGAAATTCAACTTGATCAATTTGAAGGCAATTTGGTTTTACTTAATTTTTGGGCAACTTGGTGTGCCCCATGTAAAGAGGAAATGCCATCTCTTGATAAATTGCAATCTCAAAAAAATTTAAACAATTTAAAAATATTTCCGATTAATGTTGGTCAGGATAATTTAGAAAAAGCCTCTAAATTTTTTGAGGATTTAGGTATAGATAATCTAAAGATATATTTCGACTCACCAATTACCTTAGCGAAAAAGTTTGAATTAAGAGGAGTGCCCACCACAATTTTGATAAACAAGGATGGATATGAGTTTGCAAGAATTGTTGGGTCTATAGATTTTAAGGAAAAAAATTTTGTTGAATGGTTGGCTAGTTACAACTAATTTTTGAAAAAATATGCAAAACCAACCAAAGCAATTATTGCAATAAATTGAAGCAAAACTCTTAACTGCATTAATTTATTTGAATATTTTTTGCTGGTTTCACCACCTTTAAATAAAGTTCCGATACCAAGAATTAAAACAATCCCAACCGCCATTAACAAAATTATAGATAATATTTTAACTACTATTCCAGATAACATGAATGTATTGTAGGGTGTTTTTAAAATAAAAAAACATAATTCACACACTATGACATTTTGCCTAGATTCAGTAATGGTCAAACCAGAGACTAATAAAAAGATTAAAAATGCTATCATCTTACTTCATGGTTATGGTGGTGATGGCAAGGATATTAGTATGCTCTCACTGAACTGGAAAAGACATTTACCTAATACTATTTTTATTTGTCCTAATGGTCATGAACCATGCAGTATAAACCCAAATGGATATCAGTGGTTTGATTTAAGCAAAGATGATCCAGAGTATATTTTGGATCAATCTATAAAGGCTGAAAAAAAGTTATCAAAATTTATCGATGAAATTAAAAATGAATTTAATTTTGAAAATAAACAAATTTGTTTATCTGGTTTTAGCCAAGGCTGCATGATGTCAATAAACTTAGGACTTACTTCTGAAGAACCTTTTAATTGTGTTGTGGGTTTTTCTGGAAAAATTATTGATGAAAAGGATTTGAAATTGAGAAAAAAAAACTCATCAAGTATTTTGTTAATTCATGGTGATTCTGATCAAGTCGTATCGCCAAATTTTATGTTAGAGGCAAAAGATTTTTTTATGAGAAACAACATAGACATTGAGACGCATCTCATAAAAAATTGTGACCATCATATTCCTGTAAATGCTTCAAGTATCGCATTGAATTATATCTTAAAAAAATTTAATAATTCCTAAATATTGAAAAAAATTTTTATTTAAGTTAAAATTTGATATGAATAATTTTATTGATCAAGATGTTTCACTAGAAAAATGTCCTGCACTAGTTTTAAATGCTGATTATAGACCATTGAGCTACTATCCTCTATCACTATGGTCATGGCAGGATACTGTTAAATCAGTTTTTTTAGATCGTGTAATTATAGTAAGTAATTACGATCGTGTAGTAAGAAGTCCTTCATTTAATATGCAATTGCCTAGTGTAATTGCTCTAAAAGATTATATTGTTCCTCAATCTAAACCAAGTTTTACAAGATTTAATGTTTTTCTGAGAGATAAATTTTCCTGCCAGTATTGTGGCAGCAACGAGGAATTAACTTTTGATCATTTATTGCCTAGATCAAAAGGTGGAGAAACTAATTGGGATAACGTCGTTACAGCATGTTCTGCTTGTAACGTTAAAAAAGGAGGCAAACTATTAAAATTATCGGGTATGAAACTGGCCCAACATCCTTATCAACCTTCAACAGAAGATTTACATCGTAATGGAAAAAATTTTCCCCCAAATTATTTACATAAAAGCTGGATGGATTATTTATATTGGGATGTTGAATTAGAAGCTTAAGTTTTATCCTTTTTCTGATATTCGAATTGCAATTTTTGAACCTGTTTTTATTATTTTATCCATAATTGAGTAAATGCCTTTTTTGGTAGCTCCTTTTTCATAAGCAATATCCTTATGATGAAGCTCATCTTCTCTGAATTTTATAATTTTCTTTTTTAGATTTTTTTCTTCTGGACCAAGTTGATTTATTTGGTCTTGGTAATGTTTATCTATTACTTCTTCAACGGAGGCAGTACATAGCATAGCTGCTTTTTTCCCAAGAATAGTAGACCCAAAACCTAAACCTACACCTAGCAGATCCCACAATGGCAAAAATTTTGTTGGCTCAATATTTCTTTTTTTTATTTCGTTTTCAAAAAATTGACAATGTTCAACTTCATGTTCTTTCATATCCTCAATTGTTTTTTTTAAATTGTCATTTTTAACAATTGTATTTAAAGCTAATAACTGACCTTCATAAATTTTAACAGCACCCCTCTCGCCCGCATGGTCAACTCTAATAAATTCTTCAACTCTTCTATCAGTTTTTTTCATATTTAGTAAAAATTTTTGCTAGTGTTATAATAAATAATATACTTATTACAATATTAATAGTTGTTAATGATAATCCTAAAATCCTAAATGTCACATCTTTACAGCTTATAGTTTTTTCACTTAGTTGATTTAGTAATTCCTCTTTACTTACATTTTCAGAAAAGTTTTTTACACCACAAACAGTTGATTCTTGAAAAACGCCTTGTTCTATGCCGAAATGATACAATGAAATAAAAAAAGAAAAAATAAAAGTTAGTATTAAAAGCAAAATAAAGAAATTTTCATTTTTCTTTATAATAAACATTAGAGATATCAAAATTATACTTAACCCATAAGGAATTCTCTCTATCAAACATAAATTACATGGTTGGTGGCCCAGAATATGCTCTATAAAATAAGCAGAAATCAAAGCTATTAGACTAAATAGAAAAATTATTCTCAAGTAAATTTCAGTTTTAAGATTAAACATGAGATTTAAAAATCAGATAAATTATTAAGCCAATAATAACAATTAATATTCCAATTATTGTAAACCATTTTGACCCATGCTTATCCATATATTCATTAAATAAATCACCGAACTTATAAGAAAGGTATGATACGATGAAAAATCTTAATCCTCGGGAAATTAAACTTATTAAAACAAAGATTAAAAAGTTGAATCCTATTAGGCCGCTTGCAATTGTAAAAACTTTATATGGAAGAGGAGTAAAACCAGCTAAAAAAAGTACTCCTAACCAAGCATAAAAACCATCACTATTAACTAAGTTTTCTTTAATTTTTGATAACTTATCCTCATAACCATAAAAACTCATAATGTGTGCTCCAAATTCAAAAAAGAACGCACCAATTAAGTAACCAAGCATACCACCTAAAACTGAAAAAATTGTAGTTATAAGAAAGATTTTAATAAAATCATTTTTTTTTGATATTACCATTGGAATAACCATTACATCTGGCGGAATAGGAAAAAATGAACTTTCAACAAAAGAGACTATTGCCAAATAATATTTAGAACTTTTGTGAGCTGCTAAATCTAAACATTTTTTGTAAAGACTTTTAAACATTTTTTGGTTTTAATATAATTTTAGTTCTTATACTATTTAATAAATTATTAAATAACTAGGGCGAATGGCGGAACTGGTAGACGCGCACGACTCAAAATCGTGTTTCGCAAGAAGTGAGAGTTCGATTCTCTCTTCGCCCACCAAATTATGGAATTAAGTAAAATTAACAGTTTAGTAGAACTTTTTTTCACGAAGTATAAGGAGTTAAGCTCTACTTCTAATAAACCATTTTTAAAGTGGTTAAAGGATAATAAGAAAGATTTTCTTACTTGGAAACAAGTTGAAAGAAATATTCAAATTTTATCTGAATATTTAAGAAAAAATTTATCTAAAGGAGATAGGTGCATTTTATTATCTGAAAATCGACCTGAATGGCTTATTTCTGATATAGCTATAATGAACGCTGGTGGGGTAACAGTTCCTTTATTTACAACATACTCTGAAAAAGATTATGAATATATCATTAATGATTGTAATCCAAAAATTTGTATTGTCTCAAATAATACTCAATTAAAAAAAATAGATAAATTCATTTCAGATAATATAAAAGTTTTATCAATAGAAAATATAGATAAACAAATTGATAGTATAGAAAATATTTTTGAAAGATTTTCTAAAGACAAAACTTTAGATCATTGCAACTTTAACCAAAATATTGAAAGAAAAGATCTAGCTTGTATCATTTACACATCAGGAACAACTGGTAACCCCAAAGGTGTAATGCTGAGTCATGGGGGTATTTTATCTAATTGTGAGGGTGCGCAAGAAATTTTGAATTCGCTAGTTAAAGATAGTGAACCTGTTTTTTTGACTTGGCTTCCTTTATCTCATTCATATGAACATGCTGTTCAATTTGTACAAATCACATTAGGAGCAAAAATTTATTATGCTGAAAGTTTAGAAAAATTATTATCTAATATGTCAGTTGCTAAACCAACTATAATGACTGCTGTGCCAAGATTTTATCAAAATTTGTATAGCAAGATTTCAATTAATTTTTCAAAACAAACAGGTCTCAAGAAAAAATTAATATCCTCGACGATTTTGCTTGGAATAAAAAAACTAAATAATGAGAATATGAGCTTCAGAGAAAAAATACTAAATTATTTATGTGAAAAATTAGTAAGACAAAAAATCAAAAATCAGTTTGGGGGAAATTTAAAGGCTTTTGTTTCTGGAGGGGGCGCGTTAGATCAAAAAATTGGTGAATTTTTGAATTCTATAGGATTGCCAACTTTACAAGGTTATGGCCTAACAGAAGCATCCCCAGTAGTAAGTTGCAATATACCTGAAAAAATCAAGATTGATACAGTTGGACCTCCTTTTAAAACTAATGAGGTGAAGATTGCACAGGATGGTGAAATTCTGGTCAAAGGCGAAAATGTAATGCTTGGTTACTGGAACATGAAAAAAGAAACAGACGATATACTTAAAAATGGTTGGTTACACACAGGAGATATAGGTGAAATTACAAAAGAGGGAAATTTGAAAATTACTGACAGAAAAAAAGAAATTATTGTAAATTCTGGTGGTGACAATATTTCACCCTCGAAAATTGAAAACTTATTGTGTCTTGACGACAAAATTAAACAAAGTTTTGTTTATGGAGACAAAAAAACTTATTTAGTTGCTTTAATTGTAAGTGACAGTGAAAAAAATAAAAAAGAAATTGAATTATATATAGATGATCTAAATAAAAACTTATCTCTTGTTGAAAGAGTAAAAAAAATAAAATTAATTAATGAAGAATTTACAATTGAAAATGGAATGTTAACACCAACTTTAAAACTTAAAAGAAAAAAAATTTTAGAAAAATATAAAGAAGATTTAGAAAAACTTTATTAATTTTTTACAAAATATTTGATTATTAAGCGCATAAACACTAACTTTTTTACAATTTAAATTTTTTTTAAAAAAAAATTTTTATTTTAATTTTATTTTTAAAATTTTCTTTAAAATTTAAGATTTGACATAAGGCACATAAAAAAATAAAAATAGATTAATAGCGAATCAATTGATTCGTTTAACTTAAAAAAGGGAGCTAAAGATGCCTAAGAGAAGAAAAAAAGCAAAGAAGGCTAAGAAAAAAGCTAAGAAAAAAGCTAAAAAAAGAAGAAGAAGATAATTACTTAGTATTCTTTATTAAAAACGCTTCTCATAACGATTTACGTGTGAGAGGCGTTTTTTTTTATTCCTCTATATCTTCTTCATTTTCTGAAACAGCCTCTTCTTCAGGTAAATCTGATGAAGCTTGCTTTATTGGTGCTGCCTCTGGTTTAGGTTGAGTATTTAAGTTTCTTTTTAAAGCTTTATCTAATTTTTTTTGAGTATCCTCTAATGACAGATTTAGAATTATTTGAAATTCTGAAAGGATTCTTTCATATGCTTTTTCAAACAATTGTCTTTCACTATAAGATTGGTCAACCATCAAATCATCCCCCTTATTAAGGTCTCTTACTACTTCAGCTAACTCATAAATCTTACCTGATGAAATCTTTGCTTCATATTCCTGTGCTCTCCTACTCCACATAGATCTTTTTATTTTAGGTTTACTTTTTAATATTGAGATGCATTTATTTACCTGATTGATAGTAGCTAATGGTCTTAAGTGTAATTGTTTATTAACAGGCACCATTCCATTTGCTTTATCTTTTTCAAATTTTATAACGTAAGTTTCAACGTCTATTTCTCCAATATTTATTTTTTTGAATTCAGTAATTTGCCCAACACCATGTTTTGGGTATACGACGTAATCTTTGATTTTATATTCTCTTTTTTCTGTTTCTTGTTTTTTTACTTTTTTAATTTCTGGTTTAGCCTCATTATTTTTTGTAATTCTTAAACCATCACTTTTCTGTTCTGTAGTTTTGACTTCAGATTTTATAGATTTTTTTAAAGGTATTTTTTTAGTCTTAATTAATTTTTTTGGTAATTTATTTATCTTCTTTTTTACTTTTTTTAATTTAACAATCTTTTTGGTTTTTGCCTTTTTTTTTGATTTAGTAGCTTTACTTTTTTTAAAGGTTTTCTTTAAAATACTTTTCAAACTTATTTTGCTCATTTTTATATTTTTCGTGATCCGATGGAGGATCTTTCTTAACTGTTATATTTGGCCAGATTTCGGAATATTGTTTATTGATCTCTAGCCATTTATCAGACCCTGGCTCTGTATCAGCTTTTATTGCATCAACAGGACATTCAGGCTCACAAACGCCACAATCTATACACTCATCAGGTTTAATTACAAGCATATTTTTTCCCTCATAGAAACAATCTACAGGGCAAACTTCAACACAATCCATTAACTTACATTTAATGCATTTGTCATTAACTATATATGTCATTATTGATTTTCTTTTTTAATTTTTTCTTTGATATCTCCCATGATCTTATTGTCAATATATAATAAGCCTGCAAGTCGTCTCATCAAATTAGTTTCAAACATATCTGCTTCTTTATTTGAGTAAATTATTCTCCAAAGGGTTTCTATAATTTCAATTTTTTTTTTATCATCCATATTTTTAACTTCCCTTGTAAAATCCAAAATTTGGTTAGAGTTTTCTTCTATTTCTTTACCTTCTTTTAAAATATTTTCTAAATTATCTTGGTCTGCACCTATTTTTAAAAGTGCCTTACTTATTATAACCTCTTCTTCTTTTGAGAAGTTCTCATCAATTTTTGCAGCATGAATCAATAATGCCGCAACTCTTGCTAAATCACTAGTTTTAGTATCTCCTTTTTTTTCTTTAAAAAACATTACTTACTGGTTTAAATTTAAATTTTTTAACACTTTAAAAGGACTTTCTTTAATGAATTTTTTACTTACTTTTTTTGAGCTTTTTCTTGGATTGTATTTAAAAAATATATCATTATTTTTTTCAAAAACTTTATAACCCATAATTTTTAAAAGCTTTTTAAAGTTGTCCTTATTACATCCAAGTAAATTCAACATTTCAGGAATTAACTTAATTTCATTCTTTTCTGTGTTTGAATTAATAATTTGAACAAATAATCTTTCTAAAATATCAATCCTTACGTAAAAATTGTCAAATTTCTCAAATCCACAAAGTAGCATAAAATTTCTGTTTTTAATTTTGTCGTTTTCTAAAAAATTTAAACCAAACACAGGAGGTTTTAAATTAAAATATTTTTGATGATAATTTTTCCAAAGTAAAGTTCTTAAGGACACAGCCTCTGGTTTGATTAATTTGTGTAAAAATACATGATATCTTCCAAATTTTACTCCTTGATCTCTCAAAAATTTCCTCTCATTTTGTCCTAATATTTTTAGATAATCTGTAACTTGATTTCTTTGAAGGACTCCATTGTTCTCATACAATTGATATGCAAGAGCTTTAATTGATGAATTTTTTTCCTTAAGATTTCTCAAATCAATTAAATTGCTCAAAACATTTTGTATTTTATTTTTTAGCCATTTCACTAAATAATTATTTAATTTTTTTAATTGATCTGTTTCCAGAATATCATCAACTATAAGAACAATATTTGGATTTAAATAATCTCTACCTGGTTGCAATTTTGCTATTGGAGACTTTCTCCAATAAATTTTAAAATCCTCGTCTAGTTCTATTAAACCTGTCTCGATTATTGTATCTATTCTTTTTTGAAGCTCTGGACCAACCGTCTGTCTTGCTGCTTTTTTGAGCGATTTGATATCTGTTTCTAAAGCACCCTTTTTTAAATCTAGTTCTAATTTAAGTCCATTTATCTTTCCAATAAATTGATCATCAATCATTACTTCGTTATTTTCTAAAATTTTAGTATCAAATTCCATATCTTGCTTTAAGCCTCTTGCTAGGACACTTGCCCTTTTGTCAATAAAAGTTTTTGTAAGCTCCTCATGTAATCTATCTGATAACTTATCCTCTAAGTGTTTTGTTTTTTCTATCCAATAGTTTTGATTTTCTATCCAATTATTTTTATTTGAAACATATGACCAAGTTCTTACATTTGCAATTCTATTTGATAAAGAATCTACATTTCCATCTAATTTATCAAGTTTGACGAGTTGAAGTCGTATATAATCATCTGTAATCTTACCCTTTTCACTTGTTAAATATTTAAAAACATTTTCAATTACTTCATAGTGATTGCCATAGGTTTTTTTAACAAAATCTGGTATTTGGCAACATTCCCATAAAATACTTAATTTATCTTTATCAAATTTAATATTTTCTAAATTTTTATCTCTTAAAAAAAATTTTAAGGCTTTTTCATCTTCGCACTCATGTATTTTTCTTAACCATCTTTTACTAGGCTTCTCCTCTAAAGACTTTAATAATTTAAAAGGACTCTCAAAGTTTAAATTTGAATTTCTCCAAAATAAAGATTGGATTTCCTCAAATTTATGATTTTCCAATAAATCTACTTCATCAGCATTTATTTCTTTGCATTCTCCTGTTATACCAAAATTTCCATTATTCAAATATCTTCCTGCCCTACCAGCTATTTGGCCAATTTCTGCTAAATTTAGCTTTCTTAATTTTTTTCCATCAAATTTTTTTAAATTGGAAAAATAAACGTGATCAAGATCCATATTAATTCCCATACCAATAGCATCAGTTGCTACTAGAAAATCAACATCTCCGGATTGATACAGCTCTACTTGTGCATTCCTTGTCTTTGGGCTTAGAGATCCCATAACAATAGAAGCTCCTCCTTTTTGTCTTCTTATAAGTTCAGCGATGGCGTAAACTTCCTCTGCAGAAAATGCTATAATTGCAGTTTTTCTTTGAATTCTTGAAATTTTTTTATGACCAACATAAGAAAGTTTTGAAAGTCTAGTTCGATTTATAAATTCGATGTCATCATCAAGATTAGAAATAATTGGTCTTATAGTATTTGATCCCATTAACATTGTTAATTTTATTCCTCTTAAGTTCAATAATCTGTCTGTAAAAATATGACCTCGCTCATGGTCTGCGCACATTTGAATTTCATCCACGCCTACAAAATCTAATTCTTTATCAATAGGCATAGATTCAACAGTACACAGGTAATACTTTGCATTTGTAGGAATTATTTTTTCTTCACCAGTAATTAATGCAACTTTATCTAAACTTACCTTTTTAATTACC
Source organism: uncultured Pelagibacteraceae bacterium (assembly GCA_902550615.1). Lineage (GTDB taxonomy): Bacteria > Pseudomonadota > Alphaproteobacteria > Pelagibacterales > Pelagibacteraceae > Pelagibacter. The sequence continues at coordinate 61,118 of CACDAB010000002.1, forward strand.
TTGTCGTAAACTTCTCTAGCTAATAATCTCAAAGGAAAACCTATCATTCCAGTGTCAAACGATAGCATCGTCTCAATAGCAAGATGAGTTTTACCTGTATTTGTTGGGCCAAGGACAGCTGTAATTTTATTTTTTGTCATTTCTATCTTTGGTATATCTTAATTTTTATCTACCAGATGTAGTTGTTGTTAAAGAACAAAAATAGACTAAAACATGACCGAATCGATGGATAAAAAGTTCTCATTTTTTTTTAAATATTAATTTAACTTAACATAATTAAATTAATTATAAAGATTATGTGCTGAATGCTTAGTCAGTTGTTTTGATTTTTAAAATTTTCCAAATTCCTGATGCTGACGTAATTATCTTGCCATTACAATTTAACTCACAAAATAAAAATATAAGAGTTTTTGTTTTTTTTAATATTTTAACTTTCCCGTAGATTTCATCATTAACTTTTGATGATCCAATAAACTTTATATCTAAAGAAATTGTTACGCAGGGTGCATTATCAGCAGATCTATGTGCTGCTGTGCCGGCACCAGCATCTATCAGTGCAGACAAATAACCCCCATGAGTAATTCCTGCAGCATTTAAATGATTATTATTAATCGTTGATTTAAATTCGTATTCATTTTCAGAGATATTTCTAAATAAAAGGCCTCCGTTATGTTTCATAAAACCTGGTTTGAGACTGATTTGTTCAAATTGATTAGACATAATTTTTTATAATACAAAAGTTAAGATTAATATAATTACAAAAATAGAAACAAAAAAATATATTACTGACATTTGAAGAGATATTTTTTCTAACCATTTTAACATAATTTTCCTTTTTTATGGTGCGCCTGCTAGGAGTCGAACCCAGAACCTCCTGGTCCGTAGCCAAGCGCTCTATCCAATTGAGCTACAGGCGCATTTATAAATATATTTGTTTATAGTATATCAATATTTAGTGTATTTTAATGATAAGATAAAATTAAAATTTATGAACAACAAACCTGATGACGTGGTCATTTGTAGTGCAGTTAGGACTCCTATAGGCACTTATAAGGGATCATTAAAAGATTTGAAAGGAGATCAACTTGGTACTATCGTGATAAATGAGGTTTTGAAAAGAAGCAAAATATCTAATAATCAAATTGATGAAGTAATAATGGGCCAGGTTTTAACTGCTGCTGGAGGACAGAACCCTGCGAGACAAGCAGCAGTAAATGCTGGGATCCCCGTATCCAAACCTGCTTATTTAGTAAACCAAGTTTGTGGATCAGGATTAAGAGCCATTATTTCAGGTTACCAACAAATTAAATTAGGAGATGCAAATAATATAATTTGTGGGGGTCAAGAGAATATGTCGATGACACCTTACTCTTATTTTTATTCAGAGAAAAAAGAAATTTCAAAAGATCAATTAATCAATACTATGATTCATGATGGTTTAACTGATGCTTTTAAAAATTACCACATGGGAGTTACAGCTGAAAATGTTGCAAAAAAGTTTAGTATTTCTAGAAAACAACAAGATGAATTTGCTCTTAAATCCCAAAAAAAAACAGAAATTGCAATTGAAAATAATAAATTTGATGATGAAATAGTGCAGATAAATCACAAAGGTATTATTTTAAAAAAAGATGAACACCCAAGAAAAGATTTAAAATTATCTGATTTAGAAAAATTAAAAACAGCTTTTAAAGATGGTGGGACTGTAACACCCGGAAACTCATCTGGTATAAATGATGGAGCAGCTGCTTTATTATTAACTACATTTAAGGAAGCTCAACAAAATTCACTTAAACCATTGGCTAAAATTATTTCCTGGGCATCTGTTGGTTTGGAACCGTCTTTAATGGGTCTTGGTCCTATAGAAGCTATTCGTCAAGCATCAAAAAAAGTAAATTGGAATTTAAATGAAATCGATTTATTTGAAATTAATGAGGCTTTTGCCGCTCAAGCTATAGCAGTTATCAGTGAATTGGGTATTGATGAAAACAAAGTTAATATAAATGGTGGGGCTATTGCTTTAGGTCACCCAATAGGTGCATCTGGAGCAAGAATACTTGTGACACTTATACATGAAATGAAAAAACAGAATAAAGAAAGAGGTTGTGCCGCACTTTGTATAGGTGGCGGTATGGGAATTGCGATATGTGTAGAAAAAATTTAGGAATTAATTTTTCCGTATTTTTCCTCTAACAATATTTTTTGGATCCACGCATTAGCATCTTTATATGTGTTGAATTTTGGTTGAATAAATATATTTAATAACTTTTTAATCATTATTTGAGTATTTCAATAAAGAGTGTCAAAAAATTGGATAGAATGTGTTAAAATTAAAGATTAAGTAAATTTTTTTTATGTATAAAACTTTTAAAAATGACTGAAAAATTGTTAGTTCCTGACATAGGTGATTTTGAGAACGTGGAAGTTATAGAACTTTTAGTAAAAGAGGGTCAAGATATTAAAAAAAATGATCCTGTTGTTACTATTGAAAGTGATAAATCGAGTGTTGAAATACCATCAATATTTTCTGGCAAAGTCGAGTCTGTAAATGTTAAAGTTGGGGATAAGGTTTCAAAGGGAGATCTATTAATAAATATTTCTTCAAATCAATCATTATCTCAAAAAGAAAGTGTTCCAAAAGAAACTGAAAATTTAATTCAAGAAGCTGAGAGCACTTTAAGAAAACATCAGGACCAAAATATTCCACAAAAAATAATTGAGACCGAAAAACCAAAAATAATCCAAGTAGTTAAAGAAGGGGATATCGATCCACTAGAAACAAGTGAATGGCTAGAGTCTTTGTCAGCAGTAATAGAAAAAGATGGAAATCAGAGGGCACATTATTTAATTAAAGAACTTATCAACAAAGCTTATATGGAGGGTGCTAATATACCCTATACGCAAAACACTCCTTATATAAACACTATACCAGTTAACGAGGAAAAAAAATCTAATGGAGATCAAAACATAGAGAGAAGAATTAGATCTTTAATTAGATGGAATGCTGCCGCAATGGTAGTTAGAGCAAATAAAAAATTCCCAGAACTTGGAGGGCATATTGGAACTTTTGCATCTGCTGCAACTCTTTACGATGTTGGTATGAATCATTTTTGGAGAGCTAAAAATAATAAATTTGGCGGAGATTTAATTTATTTTCAAGGTCATAGCGCCCCAGGTATGTACGCTAGAGCTTATTTGGAAGGTAGACTTAACGAAAAACAATTAGATAGTTTTAGACAAGAGGTAAACCCTGGTGGTCTTTCCTCATATCCTCATCCTTGGTTAATGCCGAATTTTTGGCAATTTCCAACAGTGTCCATGGGATTAGGTCCAATGCTTGCAATTTATCAAGCAAGATTCATGAAGTACTTAATCAATAGAGGCCTCATCAAAGATGAAGGGAGAAAAGTTTGGGCATTTTTAGGTGACGGAGAAATGGATGAACCGGAATCTTTAGGCGCGATTGGTTTAGCCGCAAGAGAAAAATTAGATAACTTAATATTTGTTGTAAATTGTAATCTTCAAAGACTGGACGGACCAGTTCGTGGAAACGGAAAGATAATTCAGGAATTAGAGGGAATTTTTAGAGGTGCAGGATGGAATGTTATAAAAGTTATTTGGGGTTCTTATTGGGATCCATTGCTTGCCAATGATAAAACAGGTCATTTAGTTAAAACAATGAATGAGACTGTCGATGGCGAGTATCAAGCAATGAAAGCAAGAGACGGTGTGTATGTGAGAGAAAAATTTTTTGGAAAATATTTAGAGACCAAAGAGTTGGTTTCCAGTCTTTCAGACAAAGATATTTGGCGATTAAACAGGGGTGGTCACGACCCTCATAAAGTTTTTGCAGCTTATGATAAAGCATCTAAAAATGTTGGAAGTCCTACAGTTGTAATTGCAAAAACTATTAAGGGTTATGGAATGGGCAAAAGTGGTGAGAGTGTAAATACAACTCACCAGACTAAGAAGTTAGATATCGACGACTTAATGTATTACAGAGATAGGTTTGATGTTCCATTAACAAATCAACAAGTTAAGAATATTGAATACTACAAGCCTGATCAAAATTCTCCAGAGATTAAATACATAAATGAAAGACGAATTCAACTGGGTGGTTTTATTCCTGAAAGAACAACTTATGCGAAACCTGTTAAAGCACCACCAAAAGATATTTTCGATAATATGAAAGTTTCTACAGGTGAAAAAGAAATGTCGACCACAATGGCATTGGTCAGAATGTTAACAAACCTTTTGAGAGATAAAAATGTTGCACCAAGACTGGTTCCAATCATACCTGATGAGGCTAGAACATTCGGAATGGAGGGTTTTTTCCAAAAAATAGGAATTTATGCTCATGAAGGTCAAAAATATGAGCCAGAAGATTCTGCTCAATTAAGTTCGTATAAAGAGGAAAAGAGTGGCCAAGTTTTAGAGGAAGGAATTAACGAGGCTGGAGCGATGTCATCTTGGATCGCTGCAGGAACTTCATATACAAACCATGATATAGAAATGATCCCAATTTATCTTTTTTACTCAATGTTTGGCTTTCAGAGAATTGGTGATTTTGCTTGGGCGGGTGCTGATAGTCAGTCCAGAGGGTTTTTGATCGGAGCAACCGCTGGAAGAACAACTCTTGCTGGGGAAGGTTTACAACATCAAGATGGCCATAGTCATTTGATGGCTTCAACTATTCCTAATTGCAGATCATACGATCCAACATTTCACTACGAGCTTGCAGTCATTTTTCGAGAAGGTTTAAGAAGAATGCATGAGAAAAAAGAGAATATTTTCTATTATATTACGACCATGAATGAAAATTATCCTCATCCAGAAATGCCAAAAGATAAATCATGTGAGGATGGTATTTTAAAAGGAATGTATAAAATAAAGGAGTTTAACAAGTATAAAAAAACTAAAATTCAATTTCTTGGATCTGGCACAATCTTAAGAGAAATGATAGCTGGTGCCGAAATATTACAAAATGAGTATCAAATCGATAGTGAGATTTGGAGTGTAACCAGCTTTAATGAATTAAGAAGGGATGGACTTGAGGTAGAGAGATACAATCTTCTAAATCCTGATAAAGAGCCTAAAAAAAGCTATGTAGAAAAATGTTTGGGTAATACTGAAGGACCAATTTTAGCAGCTTCTGATTATATGAGAATGAATTCTGACCAGATTAGACCATACGTAAATAAAAGTTTTTATTCATTAGGAACAGATGGATTTGGTCGAAGTGATACAAGAAAGAAGTTAAGAAAATTTTTTGAAGTTGATAAGGAACATATCACAACATATGGTTTGAGTATTTTAGCTAAGGAACAGCTTATTGCATCAAAATATGCAAAAGAAGCAATCAAAAAGTATAAGATTGATATTGATAAACCTATGCCAACAAAATTATAGAATGCCTAAAAAAGATATAAAAGTTCCAAATATTGGTGAATTTAAAGATGTAGAGGTTATTGAAATTATAGTCAAAAAGGGTCAAGAGATTAAAAAAAATGATCCTTTAATAACAATTGAAAGTGATAAATCGAGTGTTGAAATACCCTCATTACATAATGGAATAGTTACAGAATTAAATTTAAATGTTGGGGATAAGGTTTCTGAAGGTGATAAAATATTAGAAATTGAATTAAAAGACAATCAAGTAGAAACTCAATTAAAAACTGAAGAAATAAAAACAATTAAAAAAGAAGATACTAAGGAAAAAAAAATAGAAATTAGACGAGAAGTTGGATCAAAAAATGTTATCGTAAAAGATTTTTCTAAAAAAACTGCAGCCTCACCAAAAGTCAGAAAATTTGCAAGAGAACTTGGTGTTGATATTAGTAAAGTTGAAGGTAGTGAAAGACTAGGAAGAGTAACTGAAAGTGATGTAAAGTCATTTGTCGCAAATAAACCTAGAAGAAATTCTGAAAAAGAACTCAAAAAAGATGAAACAATAGAACTAGAATATCCTCACTCTGAATTTGGAAAAACAGAAATAAAGGATATTCCAAGAGTGAAGAGACTTTCGTCTAAATATCTTATGAATTCTTGGACCAATATTCCCCATGTGACCAATCATGATGAAGCAGATATAACTGAATTAGAGGAGTTTAGAACATCTCTTACAGATATTTACACTGGAGAAAAAAAAAAGATTACTCCTTTAGCTTTTATCGTCAAAGCATTAACTGCATCACTTAAAAAATTTCCAAATTTTAATTCATCTATAGATCAAATTGATAAAGGAAAAATGACCTTAAAAAAGTATTACCATATTGGAATAGCAGTAGATACGAAGCATGGACTTATGGTGCCAAAACTAAGAAATGCTGATAATAAGAATATTTCATTAATTGGCAACGAACTCAAAAAATTAAGTGATCAGTGCAGGAATCTTAAAATTGATAAAAAAGAATTATTTGGTGGTTCCATGACAATAACAAGTCTAGGAGGTATTGGCGGTTCTTTTTTTACACCTATAATTAATTATCCTGAAGTTGCAATTTTGGGAGTTGGCAAATCTCAAAAAAAACAAATTTTTTATGATGGAAAATTTATTACACGAACAATGTTACCTTTATCTTTATCATATGATCACAGAATAATTGATGGAGCTGAAGCAGCTCGATTTAACAACGATTTGAAAGACAATCTTGGAAAAAATTTTGCTTACAAATTAGCTGTGTAAAAATATGTCAAAAACACTCTCATTATTTAGTGCACTATTATGCACTTTCATTTGGGGGACTACATTTATTGCACAAGATACAGGCATGGACGACATCGGCCCATTCACTTTTAATTCAGTAAGATTTTTTGTGGGTTTTTTAGCAATTGTTCCTTTAGCATTAATGTTTGAAGCAAAAAAACTAAAAAAAGAATTTAGGTTTGATACAAAAACATTCGTTATCCTGTCCTTTTTAATCGGACTATCATTATTTTTGGGCTCAGCATTACAACAGGTTGCGTTGCTTTACACTGATGTAGCAAATGCTGCTTTTTTTACAATTTTTTATGTGCCAATGGTCCCAATAATTATTTTCATCTTTAAAAAAGATTTTTTACACTGGAGTGTATGGCCATCAGTAATTTTATGTTTAATTGGTGGATATTTATTAACAAATTTTCAAGATGCAACTATAAGATTAGGTGATACCCTTGTGGTATTAGGAGCTTTATTTTGGAGTACACATATTATTTTTACTGGTATGATTGTAAAAAAGTACAATTTACCATTGACTATTGGTGCAATTCAAACTCTGCTAGTTGCTCTATTCTCATTTATAATAGGTTTATTTTCTGAAGAATTTGTAATCGCTAATATATTAAATGAAATAGACTCGATTTTATATGCTGGTATTTTATCAGGTGGTTTTGCATTTGTTTTACAAATTTATGCTCAAAGAAATATAACTCCAGCACCAGCAGCAATAATTTTTTCTTTGGAGGGTGTGTTTGCAACAATTGCAGCCTGGTTCCTTTTAAATCAAATATTAGGCATTAATAATTTACTTGGTTGTTTTTTTATATTAAGTGGAGTTTTATTATCTCAATTAGTTCCATTAATAAGGAAAGCAAGTTAAATATATATTATATAAAATAAAATTAAGCCAAGAATTATCCGATAAATTACAAATACATTAAAAGAAATTTTACTTATAAATTTAAGAAAATACTTAATTGTAAAAAATGAAAACATAAATGATAAAAAAGTAGCAATTAATAATAAATAGTTAATTTCTATTGATTGTTCAAAAGCCTCTCTTAAACCTAGGAAGCTTGCTCCTGCTAATGCAGGTATAGACAGTAAAAAAGAAATTTTACTAGCGTCTGTTCTATTGAAATTCAAAAATCTTGCTGCCGTAATTGTTATTCCAGCCCTACTAACTCCTGGTATCAACGCTAATATTTGAAATATACCAATTAATAAAACTGATTTAATATTTAAATCTGTAGAAATATTTCGATCAATTTTTCTTTGATCAGCAAAGAAAAGTATGAATGCAAAAAATAGTGTTGTTGATGCAATTACTTTTGTGTTTCTTAAAAGATGAATAAATTCGGTGGAATATAAAATATACCCAAAAAATATTAAAGGCAAGGAGCCAATAATTATTAAACTTAATAACCTATTATTATTTCTTAGATCAAATAGCTCTTTTCTAAAATAAAAAATTACTGCAATTAATGAGCCTAAATGTAGACTTATGTCTATTAATAAAGAACTTGTTTCTAAATCATAAAAATTTGATACCGATATTAAATGAGCTGACGAACTTATGGGTAAAAATTCAGAAATTCCTTGAACAGCAGAAAGAATTAAAATTTCTATAAAATCTTGCAACATACATGTGTCGTAGCTTAAAAAATATTCATTTTAAACAATTCGATTTAATCATATTAGGTATGCAAAAATCAGATTAAGTAGATTTTAAGCTAAATATTATTATAATTAGGTAATAATAACTGACCTATTTATTTCTTTTACTAATAAAAACTATGTATATTTTGCGATAAATTTATAAAAATTTATGACTAATAAAATGTTAAAATTCGTAAAAATAGGTCAACAAACCCCACCTAAAAGAGGAGTTGATAATAGGAAAGATGATTTTAATGAAATCTATGATGAATTTATCACTCAAAAAGCACAAGAGCAGTCAAGTAGATGCTCTCAATGTGGCGTTCCTTTTTGCCAAGTCCATTGTCCTTTAAGTAACAACATCCCTGATTGGCTTAAATTGACTGCTGAAGGCAGATTGAAGGAAGCTTATGAATTATCTCAAAGTACAAATAATATGCCTGAGGTTTGTGGCAGAATATGCCCTCAAGACAGACTATGTGAGGGTAATTGTGTTATTGAGCAGTCAGGTCATGGCACTGTAACAATTGGATCAGTTGAAAAATATATTACTGATAGTGCTTGGGAGAATGGATGGGTAAAGCCTATATCAATCAAACACGAAAAAGACCAAAGTGTTGGAATAATTGGTGCTGGACCCGCTGGACTGGCAGCTGCTGAACAACTTAGGAAAAATGGATATCAAATTACTGTTTATGACAGATATGACAGAGCGGGCGGTTTGTTAATTTATGGAATTCCAAATTTTAAATTAGAAAAACATGTGGTCGAGAGGAGAACAAAATTGTTGAAAGATGGTGGAATTAAATTTGAACAAAATTTTGAGGTTGGTAAGGATGCAACTTTAGAGCAATTGAGAAAAAAACATGATGCAATTTTAATTGCTACTGGAGTTTATAAACCAAGAGAAATTAATCTACCAGGTAATGATTTAGATAATATTTTTCCTGCTATGGAGTTTTTAACAGCATCAAACAAAAAGGGGTTGGGAGATAAAGTTGATTTATTCGATAAAGGTATATTAAACGCTGAGGGCAAAGATGTAGTTGTTATTGGAGGTGGAGATACCGCAATGGATTGTGTTCGAACATCTGTAAGACAAAAAGCTAATTCAGTTAAATGTTTATATAGAAGAGATAAAGATAATATGCCTGGATCTGCAAGAGAAGTAGCTAATGCAGAAGAAGAGGGTGTTGAATTTGTTTGGTTGTCTAGTCCAAAAGAATTTAGAGGAAAAAATAAAATTGAAAAATTAATTGTAGATCAAATTCAACTTGGAGATCCAGATGACTCAGGTAGAAGAAGACCAGAAATTAAACAAGGATCCGAATTTGAAATTAAAGCAGATATGGTAATAAAAGCTTTAGGATTTGATCCAGAAAACTTGCCATTATTATTTGAGGCACAAGAATTACAAGTTACAAAATGGGGAACAATTAAAACAGACTTTGACACTATGGAAACTAATATTAAAGGAGTCTTTGCTGCCGGGGATATTGTAAGAGGTGCATCTTTAGTTGTTTGGGCAATTAAAGATGGTAGAGATGCTGCTTTATCAATCAAATCTTATCTTGAAAATATCGAATTAAAAAAATCTAAAGTTGCATAATGAATATATATAAAAAAAATTTAGAATTACTTACTAAAAACAATGTTTATTCTAAGGAAATGGAACATGATGCATGTGGCGTAGGGTTAATTGCATCAACAGAGGGAAAAAAATCAAGAGAGGTTGTAGAATATGGAATTGAAGCTTTAAAGGCTGTTTGGCATCGAGGAGCTGTTGATGCTGATGGAAAAACAGGTGATGGAGCAGGAATACATTTAGAAATTCCCAAAGATTTCTTTGTTGAAAAAATAGAGGTTACAGGTCACACACATGATGGCTCTGATATTTGTGTTGGAATGATTTTTTTACCAAGAAATGATTACTCCTCACAAGAAAGCTGTAAAACGATTGTAGAAAGTGAGTTAACTAAAAACGATTTTAGTATCTATGGATGGAGACAGGTGCCTGTTAATCCAAAAGTTTTAGGAGAAAAAGCTTTTCAAACTATGCCAGAGATAATTCAAGTGCTTTTTAAATCGAATGATAAAAATTTGCTTGATAAAGAGCTTGAAAGAAAAATTTATGAAACAAGAAAAAAAATTGAGAATAAAGCATTCAATTTATCATTAAACAATTTTTATATTTGCTCGATAAGTTCTAAATCAATTATCTATAAGGGCATGTTTTTAGCTGAGGCTATCTCAGATTTTTTCTTGGATTTAAAAGATGAAAGATTTATTTCAAGATTTGCAATTTTTCATCAGAGATTTTCAACTAATACTGCTCCAAGCTGGAGTTTGGCACAACCATTTAGAGCAGTTGCCCATAATGGTGAAATTAATACTTACAAAGGCAATAAAAACTGGATGAGAGTTCATGAACAAGAGATGAGTAGCCCTTTTTTTGAAAATGTTGAAAATTTAAAGCCAGTTATACAAAAAGGAGTTTCTGACTCTGCGGCACTAGATAATGTTTTTGAGTTATTAAATAAATCTGGCCAACCTGCACCTTTAGCAAAATTAATGATGATTCCTGATGCTTGGTCAAAAAGAAATAAAACTCTTCCAAAAAGCCATCAACAACTGTTTAATTTTTTAAATAGTACTATGGAACCTTGGGATGGTCCTGCCGCTATTGCTGCAACAGATAATGAATGGGTCATTGCAGCTAATGATCGTAATGGTTTAAGGCCTTTAAGATACGCAATAACAAAAGATAAGTTTCTCTTTGCTGGATCTGAAACTGGAATGATTGAATTAAATGAAAAAAGAATTTTATCAAAAGGAAGACTTGGCCCAGGGGAGATAATTGGTGTTAGAATTGAAAAAGGCAAAGTGTTTACGAATAATCAAATTAAAGACTATTTGGCAAAAGAATATAAGCATTTCAATTCTCAGATAATAGATTTAGATGAAAAATTATCTATTTCTAATGAAAAACATAATTTTGATGGTGAAGATTTAAGGAGACGACAACACACTTTTGGAATTAGTTTAGAGGACTTAGAGCTAATTTTACATCCAATGGCTGAAGATGCAAAAGAAGCGACGGGTTCCATGGGTGATGATACACCTTTAGCAGTTCTATCAGACAAATACAGACCACTTTATCATTTTTTTAGACAAAACTTTAGCCAAGTGACCAATCCACCGATTGACTCTTTAAGAGAAAATAAAGTTATGAGTTTGAAAACTAGATTTGGTAATCTTGGGAATATTTTAGATTTTGATACTTTAACTAAAGAAAATATTTATGTTTTAAATAGTCCGATATTATCGAATTCACAATTTAACAAATTTATTAATTTTTTTGGAAAAAACTCTGTCTCTATAGATTGTACTTTCTCAAATGATCAAAGTTTATTTGACTCTATTAAAAGGATTCAAAAAGAGTCGGAAATTGCCGTTAGACAGGGTGTAACACAATTAGTTTTAAGCGACAAAGCTATTTCAGATACAAGGATGCCTATGCCAATGTTGTTATGCGTTGGTGCGATTAATACTTTTTTAATTGATAAAAAATTAAGAGGGTATGTTTCAATTAACGTTCAATCTGGCGAAGCTTTGGACACCCATTCTTTTGCAACATTAATAGGTGTTGGAGCAACAACAGTTAATCCATATATAGCTTTTGATAGTTTATACCAAAGGCATGAGAAAAAGTTATTTGGCCAGTATAGTTTTGATGAATGTGTTGAAAGATATATCAAATCAGTGAATGCAGGATTATTAAAGATCATGTCAAAAATGGGTATATCTGTTTTAAGTTCGTATCGAGGCGGATGTAATTTTGAAACTGTTGGTCTAAGCAGATCAATAGTTGATGATTATTTTCCTGGAGTGACTTCAAAAATTTCTGGTATTGGATTAACAGGAATCGAAAAAAAAATACGTGCAATACATAAAGAGGCATTTGAAAGCACCGATACAGTTTTACCTATTGGTGGGATTTATAGATACAGAAAAAATGGAGAAACACACCAATATCAGGGCAGATTAATCCATTTATTACAAAGTGCTGTAGGATCAAACTCGTATACAGTTTATAAAAAATATGCTGAGGGAATCTATAACTTGCCACCAATTAACTTAAGGGATTTAATAGATTTTAGAAAAAAAAAATTAGGACCATCTATTCAAATTTCTGAGGTTGAACCAATAGAAAAAATATTAAAAAGATTTGGTAGTGGAAGTATGTCCCACGGAGCATTGTCTAAGGAGGCACATGAAACATTAGCTATTGGGATGAATAGGATTAAAGGTGCATCCTGTAGTGGAGAAGGTGGTGAAGATGCAAATAGATTTAAGATTATGGACTCTGGTGATAGTGCAAATTCGAGAGTAAAACAAATTGCGTCAGCAAGATTTGGTGTAACAGTTAATTATTTAAACAATTGTAATGAAATTGAGATTAAAATTGCTCAAGGTGCAAAACCTGGCGAAGGTGGCCAATTACCAGGATTTAAAGTAACAGATGAGATTGCCAAGCTAAGACATTCAACGCCAGGTGTAACTTTAATCTCCCCACCTCCGCATCATGATATTTATTCAATTGAGGATTTAGCTCAGCTTATTTATGATTTAAAACAAATCAATCCTAAGGCAAAAATTGGAGTTAAATTAGTTGCATCTTCTGGCGTTGGTACTATTGCAGCTGGTGTTGCAAAAGCAAAAGCTGATATAATTTTAATTTCAGGACATAATGGAGGAACCGGGGCTACACCTCAAACAAGTGTAAAATACGTAGGTATACCTTGGGAGATGGGACTGACGGAGGCCAATCAAGTTTTAACATTAAATAATCTAAGACATAAAGTTACTTTAAGAACTGATGGGGGTATTAAAACTGGAAGAGATGTTGTTATTGCAGCTATGATGGGCGCAGAGGAGTATGGTGTAGCAACTACCGCTTTAGTAGCGATGGGTTGTATTATGGTAAGGCAATGTCACTCTAATACTTGTCCTGTAGGAGTATGTACACAGGATGAAAAATTAAGAGAAAAATTTACTGGAACTCCTGATAAAGTTGTAAATTTATTTACATTTATTGCTACAGAGGTGAGAGAAATTTTAGCTTCACTTGGTTTTAGATCTTTAAATGAGGTTATCGGTCGAACTGATTTATTAATGCAGGTAAGTAAAGCCTCGCCTAATCTAGATGACTTAGATCTTAATCCATTATTTGTCCAAGCAGACCCTGGCAATAATAAGAGGTATTGTGAGGTATCAGAAATAAATCAAGTTCCTAATACACTGGATCAAGAAATTTGGCCTCAAATAGAAAAGGCTTTAGATAGCTCAGAAAAAATAAATAAAGAGTTTTTAATTAAAAATACTAATAGAGCTGTAGGCACTAGAATTTCACATCACTTGTATAAAAAATATGGTTATGAAAAATTAGGGGAAAATTTTTTAACTCTAGATTTTAAAGGTTCAGCTGGACAATCGTTTGGTGCATTTACAGCAAAAGGACTTAAACTAAATTTAAAAGGCGATGCAAATGATTATGTTGGGAAAGGCTTGTCAGGAGCAACCATTTCAATAAAACTACCTGATGAAAGCAATTTAATTTCTAATGAGAATACTATTATTGGCAACACAGTTCTTTATGGTGCAACGTCAGGTAAACTTTTTGCAGCTGGTCAAGCTGGAGATAGATTTGCGGTAAGAAATTCTGGTGCCACAACTGTTATCGAAGGCTGTGATTCAAATGGTTGTGAATATATGACCGGTGGTACAGCAGTAATTCTTGGAGATGTTGGAGATAATTTTGCAGCTGGCATGACAGGAGGAATGGCTTTTATTTACGATAAATCAAAAGAATTTGAAAAAAAAGTTAATTCGGACTCAGTTGTATGGCAAAATGTTGAAACTGAGTATTGGTCAAAATTTTTAAAAGAATTGGTACTCGAACATAGTAATGAAACAGGATCCAGCTTATCAAAAAAAATAATTGATGATTTTGAAAACGAGTTAAAGAATTTTGTACAGGTTTGTCCAAAAGAAATGTTAGATAAGCTTAAAAATCCAATCTCTACAAAAACAAAAATACAAAAAGTTAGTTAATTATTAATTTTAACTCTTTTTTCAATATCTTGAGCCATTTTGGGGAAGATAAACTATGATCACCATTTTTTATAACTACTAATTTCTTTTTCTTAGATTGAAATATTTTTAAAACTTTTTTTGAGTAAATTACAGGTACAGATTTATCTTTACTCCCGTGAACCATCGTTACATTTATATTTTGACTTATTTTTTTATTTAAAATTTTATTTTTTCTTCCATCTTTGATTAATTGGTAAGTGATTGGGTATTCATAATCACCATGTTTTAAATTTATGACACCTTTTTTTTTGATTTCAATCTTCATTTTATTAGAAAATTTATTCCACATTAGTTTATCAAGAAATTCTGGCGCTGAACCTATTCCTAAAAAACCTTTAATTTTGTTTTTGATAAGACTAAACTGGTTTAAAGCAATCCAAGCCCCCATACTTGATCCGATAAATATAATATCGTTTTTTTTGACAACTTTTTGAATTACTAAAGTAGTATCCCTAGTCCATTTTGAAATATTACCATTAATAAATTTTCCTAATGATTTACCATGACCTGAATATTCTAAAGCAAGAAAACCTAATTTATTTTTTTTTGCAAATTTTAAAAATGCTTGAGGTTTTTTACCTTCCAAATCCGACATAAAACCATGCAAAAAAACAATGTAGGTGGCATTTTTTTGATGTAGTTTCAAATATCTTATTTTTCTGGTAGTAGAAATTTTTAAGTAATTAAAATTTGTCATAAAAGTTTATTAGTTTTGTCTATTATTATATAATTATTTTAAATGTCATCTAATTTAAATGTTTTGCAAGTAATCCCAAAATTAGGTTACGGAGGTGCAGAAACTGGTTGCTATGATATTGCACATTTTTTACCTGAAAATAATTGTAAATCTTACATTGTTACAAGTGGTGGAGAGTTAACTAAGTTTATTGATAAAAAAAAAGTTAAATTAATAAGGCTTCCTGTCCATAGTAAAAATCCATTATTGATTTTGATAAATTCAATTATTTTAATAGCAATAGTTTTGATTTTTAACATTTCAATTGTTCACGCAAGAAGTCGAGCACCAGCTTGGTCGTGTTTAATTGCAACAAAATTAACTAGAAGAAAGTTTGTTACTACATTTCATGGGACTTATAATTTTAGAGGTAGATTAAAAAAATTTTATAATTCAGTAATGGTAAGGTCAGATTTGGTTATAGCAGGATCAAACTTTATTTTTTCACATATTCAAGAGAATTATCAAGAATTTTTGAATTCTAAAAAAAAATTTTTAGTAATTTTTAGGGGCATAAATGTAGATTATTTTGATCCAACAACCAAAATTGAAACTGATGAAAAAAAACTTTTAAATGAGTGGAATATTACTGATGAAAAAAAAACAATTCTTATGCCAGGTCGACTTACGTCATGGAAGGGTCAAGAATTGTTTATTGAGGCAATAAATTTAGTTAAGATTGAATTAGGATACGAAGCATTTCATGTTGTAATATTAGGCAGTGATCAGGGAAGAGATTCTTATAAAGAAAAACTTATCAAATTAATTGAAAAATATAATCTGACCAATCAAGTAAAATTCATAGACCATTGTAAGGATATGGCTTTAGCTTATAAAGTTTCTGATATTATAGTTTCAGCATCAATTGAACCTGAAGCTTTTGGAAGAGTTGCGGTAGAGGCACAATCTATGGAAAAAATAATCATTGCTAGTAATATTGGAGGATCAAATGAGACAATTTTAAACGAAAAAACTGGGTTGTTATTTGAGTCTGGTGACGCTCGCTCATTGAGTAAAAAAATCATTCAAGCAATGACAATGGACGAAACTTCCTTAAAATTAATGGGTAAGGAGGGAAGAAAAAACATTATAAAAAAATTTAATGTTGAAAAAATGTGTTTTTCTACTTATTCAGAGTATAAGAGATTACTTAATTAAATGCCCATAATTACTTTACCAGACGGAAACAATTTAGATTTTCCTAAAAAAGTGACAGGCTTAGAGATTGCTGAAAAAATTAGCAAATCACTAGCAAAACAAGCCTTGATAATGAGTGTAAATGGAGAATTAAAAGATTTATATTTTTCGATTGATACAGATTGTTCCGTTAAAATTTTTACAGCAAAAGACCCAGAGGGTTTAGAAGTTATTAGACATGACGCTGCACATATCATGGCTATGGCAGTTCAAGAATTATATCCAGGCACCCAAGTTACTATTGGACCAGTTATAGAAAATGGATTTTATTATGACTTTGCCAGAAAGGAGCCCTTTACAGATGACGATCTCAAAAAAATTGAAGAAAGGATGTCAAAAATAATTGACAAAGATTTAAAAACAAGACGAGAAGTATGGGAAAGAGATAAGGCAATTAAGCATTTTAAAAAAATTGGAGAAAAATATAAGGCAGAAATCATTGAGAGTATTCCGGAAACTGAGGAACTTTCAGTCTATCATCATGGTGATACTTGGTATGATTTATGCAGAGGACCTCATTTAGTATCATCTAGTAAAATTGGCAAAGCCTTTAAACTTACAAAAGTTTCAGGCGCATATTGGCGAGGTGACTCAAAAAATGAAATGCTTCAAAGGATCTACGGAACAAGTTGGGCCTCCCAGAAAGATTTAGATGATTATTTAAAAAGAATTGAAGAGGCAGAAAAAAGAGATCATCGTAAATTGGGCAAAGAAATGGACTTGTTTCATTTTAGAGAAGAAAGTCCGGGATCTGTTTTTTGGCATGAGAAAGGTTGGACGTTATTTCAAAAATTAATTAATTACATGAGAGCTAAACAGGACCTTGCTGGATACAAAGAGGTGAACACACCAGAGGTATTAGACAGATTATTGTGGGAAAAATCAGGTCATTGGGAAAAATATGGAGAAAACATGTATACCTCAGAAACTCCTGATGAAAAAGTTTTTGCAATTAAACCAATGAATTGTCCTGGGCACATACAAGTTTTTAATCAAGGTCTTAAAAGTTATCGAGATTTACCTCTTAGAATTACTGAGTTTGGAAAAGTTCATAGATATGAACCATCTGGTGCTTTACATGGGTTATTGAGAGTAAGAGCATTCACTCAAGATGATGCTCATATTTTTTGCTCCGAAGATCAAATCACAAGTGAATGTTTAAATGTCACAAATTTGATATTAGAAATTTATAAAGATCTAGGTTTCGAAAATGTAATTCTTAAATATGCTGATAGGCCAGAGGTAAGAGTTGGTGAAGATGAGATTTGGGACAAGGCTGAGGCATCTTTGTTAAAGGCGGTCAAAGCTTCTAAACTTGAGTATAGTATAAATAAAGGTGAGGGAGCATTTTACGGTCCAAAAATAGAGTTTGTTTTACGAGATGCAATAGGAAGAGATTGGCAATGTGGAACAGTCCAAGTTGATTTAAATTTACCAGGTAGATTAGATGCATCATATGTAGATAAAGATGGCACAAAGAAAGTTCCTGTTATGTTACATCGTGCATTATTTGGATCACTTGAGAGATTTATAGGTATTCTGATTGAAAACTATGCTGGAAAATTTCCATTTTGGATATCTCCATTACAAACAGTTGTTATACCTATTTCTGAAGACTTCGAAGAATACGCAAAAAAAGTTTCCGATAAGATAAGAGAAGCTGGTATTACATCAATGGTTGATTTAAAAAATCATAATTTAAATTATAAAATAAGAGATCATTCATTAGCAAAAATACCTCTTTTAATAATTTGTGGTAAAAAAGAAGTTGACAGTAACTCAGTAACCATTAGAAGATTGGACTCAAATAAACAAGAAAATATGGAACTAAACGCATTTCTAAAAAAATTTTCTGCTTTAAACAAAGCACCTTCAAATATTTAAGTGGCAGATTTTAAGCAAAACTATTTTCAAAGAAGAACCAAGGATCGTGGTCCTCGATCAAATAACAGAATTTCCTCACCCGAAGTTCAAGTTATCGCAAGTGATGGAGAAAACTTAGGTGTTTTAAATACTAATGAGGCAATCTCAATGGCAAAAAATCAAGGTTTGGATTTAATCGAAATTGCCCCAAATGCCAATCCCCCAGTTTGTAAAATAATGGACATGGGTAAATATAAATATGATGCGCAAAAAAAAGCAAACCTTGCAAAAAAGAAACAAAAAATAATTGCTTTAAAAGAAATTAAAATGAGACCAGTAACTGAAACGCATGATTATGAGTTTAAAGTAAAAAATGCTAAAAAATTTATTGCCAAAGGTGATAAGGTAAAGTTCACCATTAGATTTAAAGGACGTGAACTTCAACACTCTCATTTAGGAAATGAATTGATGGCTAAAATTAAAGAGGATATGAAAGATATTGGTAAAGTCGAATTGCACCCCAAGTTTGATGGAAAGCAAATGATTATGGTAATTCAACCTTTATAGGCTTTAATATAGGTTGTAAATTTTCTACATTCTTTGTATAACCTCGTCCAATTATGCCAAAATTAAAAACAAAAAGCTCAGCAAAAAAAAGATTTAAAATTTCAGCTAGAGGGAAAGTCATAATGGCCCAAGCTGGAAAGAGGCACGGCATGATAAAAAGAACTAATTCTCAAATAAGAAAACTTAGGGGCACTACTGCGATGTCAAAACAAGATGGTAAAATTGTTAAATCGTATATGCCTTACAGCTTAAGGGGTTAAAATGGCAAGAGTTAAAAGAGGTGTAACAAGTAGAGCTAAACATAAAAAAGTTTTAAAAGCTGTAAAAGGTCAGTGGGGAAGAAGAAAAAATACTATTAGAGTTGCAAAGCAAGCTATGGAAAAAGCTATGCAATATGCATATAGAGATCGAAGAAATAAGAAAAGAGATTTCAAATCACTATGGATACAAAGAATCAATGCGGGTGTAAGAGCTGAAGGTTTGACATATTCTAAGTTTATTTATGGTTTAAATAAATGTGGAATTAAGATTGATAGAAAAATTTTAGCTGAGATAGCCTATGATAGCCCAGAAGCCTTTAAAACTATTGTCCAAAAAGCACAATCTGCTTTAAATTAATCTTCACTATTGTTTTATTTCGCTGAAGAAATAATCTGTAAAAATGTCTGATCTAAAAAAAATAAGAGACGAATTTACATCAAAATTAAAAGGTAAATTAGATCTAGCAGAACTTAATCAAATTAAATCTGATCTATTTGGTAAAAATGGGTTGGTTTCATCTCAATTTAAAAAAATAGGTACTATTGATGTCTCAGAAAGAAAAAAATTCGCATCTGATTTGAATATCATTAAGGATGAACTTCATGATCTAATAAATTTAAAAATAAACGAAATAGAAAAAGCAAATATTGATGAAAAATTGGAAAAAGAAAAAATTGATGTTACTTTACCAGAGCGATCATTTGTAAGGGGTAAAATCCATCCTGTATCACAAACAATTGATGAAATATCTTCTATATTTTCTGAAATAGGCTTTAGTGTAGAGGAAGGACCAGATGTTGAAAATGAATATAACAATTTTACTGCTTTAAATACTCCAGACAATCATCCAGCAAGAGATATGCATGATACATTTTATCTTGATGAAAAAAAAGAAAGATTGCTGCGTACTCATACGTCTCCTGTTCAAATTAGAACAATGTTAAAAGACAAACCACCTTTTAAAATAATTGCACCTGGCAGAACATACAGATCGGATAGTGACCAAACACATTCACCAATGTTTCACCAAGTTGAAGGTCTTCATATAGATAAAAATATAAATATGGGTCACTTAAAAGGTTGTTTGAATTATTTTATCAAAGAATTTTTTGAAGTTAAAAAAATAAAGATGAGATTTAGGCCAAGTCATTTTCCTTTCACAGAACCATCTGCTGAAGTTGATATTGGATATGAAATCAGAGATGGAAAAATTATTATAGGAGAAGGTGATCAGTGGCTAGAAATACTGGGTTGTGGGATGGTTCATCCAAATGTTTTAAAAAATGTTAATGTTGATCCAACTAAGTTTCAAGGTTATGCGTTTGGAATAGGAATTGATAGATTAGCGATGTTGAAATATGGAATTAACGATCTTAGAGCTTTCTTTGATTGTGATTATAGATGGTTAAACCATTTTGGATTTGATCCTTTAGACGTACCTACGAACTATAGAGGCCTAAGTAGATGAAAATCACATTTGATTGGTTAAAAGATCATTTAAAAACTAATCTGAAAGAAAAAAATCTTTTAGAACAACTTACCAATATAGGGCTGGAGGTAGAAAGTGTGGAAAGTCTTTCATCTGATAATCAACTATTTAAAGTTGCAAAAATTATCAAGACAGAAAAACATCCAAACGCAGATCGACTTAAAGTTTGTGACGTAAATGTCGGTGAGAAAGAGCTTAAAAAAGTTGTGTGTGGTGCCACCAATGCGAGTGAAGGACTTATTACTATATATGCACCCCCAGGTGCAATTATCCCGAAAACTAACACAAAATTAGAAATAGCAAAAATTAGAGGTGTAACCTCTTACGGAATGCTTTGCTCTGAGTCTGAGTTAAATTTATCTGATGAGAGTGATGGTATTACCGAATTATCAAAAAAATATGAAAAAAATATTGGTAAAAGTTATTTTTCAAAATCAAAATCTAATCTTATTGATTTATCTATTACACCTAATCGACCAGATTGTCTTGGTGTAAAGGGAATAGCTAGAGATCTTGCAGCTTCAGGTTTTGGAAGGTTAATAGCATCTAAAGAAAAAAAGATTAAATTAAAAACAAAACAAACTTTAAAAGTTAAGATTAATAAGGAGAAAGGACAAGGGTGTAGTGCTTTTGGAAGTTGTTTAATTAAAAATGTAAAAAATAC
This sequence comes from uncultured Pelagibacteraceae bacterium, assembly GCA_902550615.1. GTDB lineage: Bacteria > Pseudomonadota > Alphaproteobacteria > Pelagibacterales > Pelagibacteraceae > Pelagibacter. The sequence continues at coordinate 82,410 of CACDAB010000002.1, forward strand.
TGAGAGTCCTCAATGGCTTAAAGATAAATTAATTTCAGTTGGTCAAAAACCTATTTCAGCTATTGTTGATATAACAAATTATGTAATGCTAGATATTAATCGACCATTACACGCATATGATGCTGATAAAATTGAAAAAGGGATAATCGTAAGAAACTCAAAATTTGGAGAAGAATTTACAGCACTGGACAATAAAATTTATAAATTAGAAAAAGGTATGTGTGTTATTAGTGACAACAAAGGAGTTTTAGGATTAGGTGGTATTATTGGGGGCACAAGATCAGGCACAGAATTTGATACAAAAAATATATTATTAGAGTCTGCTTATTTTGATCCAAGATCAATTAGAAATACAGCAAAAAAATTGAATTTAGATACAGATGCAAAATTTAGATTTGAAAGAGGAATTGACCCATTATCCATCGAAACCGGTTTAAAGAAAGCAGCATCACTAATTCAAGAAATTTGTGGTGGCGAAGTTAGTAAAATCGATATTCAAAAAATTGAATCTTATAAAACCAAAATTATAAACTTTGATGTAAATTCTTTTGAAAATATAGTTGGATTCAAAATTTCTGGAAAGGAAATCCAAAGAATTTTGACTGATCTTGGTTTCATTATTAAAAAAGAAAAAAATTCTTTAAAGTTGATAGTTCCTTCCTGGAGACCAGATATTTCACAACAAATAGATATTATTGAAGAGTTGGTGAGAATAAGTGGTTACGATAAAATAAAAACAATTGACCCAATTAAGGATAGATCTAAATCCACTTTAACTCAAACTCAAAGATTATTCCATTTCTTACAAAGAGCAATTGCTTCAAAGGGTTATTTAGAGACAATAACATGGTCATTTACAGATCAAAGTTATAACAATCATTTTAGAGAAGCTGGTAAAGAAATAAAAATTGTAAATCCTATAAGTTCCGAATTGGGAGTTTTAAGAAATTCCATATTTTCAAATTTAATCATGTACATGAGTAAAAATTTGGATAGAGGTTTTAAAGATTTATCTATATTTGAGATAGGTCCTGTTTTTACTGGTTCAAAACCAGGTGAGCAAAAGACAGTAGTTTGTGGTTTGTCAGTCGGTAAAAAATCAAGACTTTCTTGGATCGATAAAGAGAGAAATATTGATTTATTTGATGCAAAAAGAGATGTGGTGCAAACTTTAAGCGAAGCAGGTTATAATTCCGATCAATTTTTTATTGATAGCAAAACACCTAATTATTATCATCCAGGTAAGTCTGGGAGAATTTTCTTAGATCATAAAAAAGATAAAGTTGCAGCTTATTTTGGTGAAATTCATCCTAATATTTTAAAAAAAATTGATATTAAAACTGAAAATTTAATAGGTTTTGAAATCTTTTTAGAAAATTTAAAACTTTCAAGAAAAACATTGAAAGATCAAAAATTGAGGTTTTCTGTATCAGATTTTCAAAAATCAGAAAGAGATTTTGCATTTGTAGTTGATAAAAATGTAGAAGCACAAGAGTTGATAAGCATAATTTCTAATGTGAATCCAAATCTTATTAGTAATATAAAAGTTTTTGATGTTTATGAAGGTGAAAATATTCCAGATAACCAAAAGTCTATAGCTATCAGCATAACAATTCAGTCATCAGAAAAAACTTTGAATGATAAGGATTTAGAGAAAATTAATAATTCAATCATAGAAACAGTAGAAAATAAAACTGGCGCTAAAATTCGATCTTAAAATTAGAATGAGTACAATCAATAATATAAGAAATTTTGCGATCATTGCTCATATTGATCATGGGAAATCTACAATAGCTGATAGAATAATCCATCAATGTGGTGGCTTGACAGAGAGAGAAATGAAATCACAAGTACTTGACTCTATGGATATAGAAAGAGAAAGAGGAATTACAATAAAAGCACAGACAGTAAAGTTAAACTATAAAGCAAAAAACGGAAAAAATTATATTTTAAATATTATAGATACTCCTGGTCATGTAGATTTTAGTTATGAAGTAAGTAGATCTTTGTATGCCTGTGAAGGATCAATATTAATTGTAGATAGTACTCAGGGTGTCGAAGCTCAAACATTAGCTAATGTTTATCAAGCTCTAGATATTAATCATGAAATCATTCCTGTTTTAAACAAAATAGATTTACCTGCTTCTGATTTAGATAGAACAAAGAAACAAATTGAAGATGTTATTGGAATTGATACTGAAAATGCTATTCCTTGTTCAGGAAAGACAGGAGAAGGTATAAATGATATTCTGGAGCAAATTATCAATCAATTACCGAGCCCAAAAGGTGATACTGATAAAGATTTAAAATGTTTATTAGTTGATAGTTGGTATGACACTTATTTAGGTGTCGTGATTTTAGTTAGAGTAATTAATGGAAAACTTACAAAAAATATGAAAATTAAAATGCTCTCTACTAATCAAGATTATATAGTTGAAAAAGTTGGAGTTTTTACACCAAAAGCAAAAGATATAAATGAATTAAATACTGGTGAAATAGGTTTTATTACTACAGGAATTAAAGTTCTTTCAGAAACAAAAGTTGGTGACACTATCTGTGATGCATCAAAACCACCTGTGGATGCATTGCCTGGTTTTAAACCAAGTAAACCTGTAGTTTTTTGTGGGTTGTTTCCAGTTGATAGCTCTGAGTATCAAAAATTAAAAGATGGGCTAGCCAAATTACAATTAAATGATGCAAGTTTTTCATACGAAGCAGAGTCATCATCAGCTCTAGGATTAGGATTTAGATGTGGATTTTTAGGTCTCTTACATCTTGAAATCATTACAGAAAGATTGGAAAGAGAGTTTGATGTTAACTTATTAACAACTACACCTGGAGTAGTTTATAAAGTTAACTTAAATAATGGGAAAATAATGGACTTACAAAATCCATCAACTCTTCCTGATCCAACAATTATTAATTCAATTGAGGAGCCTTGGATTAAAGCTACCATAATAACTCCAGATGAATTCCTGGGTTCAATAATAAAATTATGTCAGGATAAAAGAGGAATTCAAACTAATCTTTCATATTCAGGTAATAGAGCTGTATTAAATTATGAACTACCATTAAATGAAGTAGTTTTTGATTTTAATGACAGAATTAAATCTATGACAAGCGGTTATGCAAGTTTTGATTATGAAATTTTAGAACATAGAGAGGGAGATTTAGTAAAACTTGGCATTTTAGTTAATAGTGAACCAGTCGATGCACTTGCCATGATGATACATAAAGATTTTGCTCAAAAAACTGGAAGAGAAGTTTGTGAAAAGTTAAAAGATTTGATACCTCGACATAATTTTATGATCCCAGTACAAGCTGCGATTGGTGGCAAAATTATCGCAAGAGAAACAATCAAAGGTTTTAAAAAAGATGTTCTGACAAAGATACATGGTGGTGGAGCAACAGATAGAAAAAGAAAACTTTTAGAAAAACAAAAAAAGGGAAAAGCAAGATCCAAACAATTTGGAAGAGTTGAGATTCCTCAAGAAGCATTTATAGGAGTTTTAAAGATTAAGGGTGCTAAATGAAAATTTATGATTGTTTTATATTTTTTAATGAAAATTTATTAACCGAAATAAGATTCAATATATTAGATAAGTATGTAGACTACTTTGTAATTTGTGAGTCTTATTATGATCATAGAGGTAAAATAAAAGGATACCTTTTTGATCATAAAAAATTTAAAAATTTTAGTCACAAAATTATATATTTAAAAGTTGATAACTTTCCAGAAAGTCTAGGAATTTGGGAAAGGCAAGATTATCAAAGAAATTTTCTAATGAATGGATTAAAAAATACTCAGCCAGATGATTTAATAATATATTCAGACGCTGATGAGATTATAAATCCTGTAGTCATAAGTGATTTACCGAGTATTGGTAATAATATAGCAATTTGTGAACAATATTGTTTTTATTACAAATTAAACTTGTTGTCAGAACAATATAAAGATGTTTGGGAAGGTAGTCGTGTTTCAAAATTTAAAAATTTGAAATCATTTAGTTGGTTAAGACTTATAGCTAAAAAAAATTTGAAATATAGTTTTTTTAGATTTGATAAATTTAAGAAAATAAAAGTGTTAAATAAAGCTGGCTGGCATTTTTCATATTTAATGACTGAGGAAGATATTCAGAAAAAGATTAAAGCATGGACGCATTCTGAATTAGATACTATTGAAAATAGTGATTTAGAGACAATAAAATATAGAGTAAAGGAAAATAAAGATTTATTTGGAAGAAATATCAAATTTTCGAAATTAGAGTTCAGTGAAAAATTTTTTCCACAATATTTGATAAAAAACCAAGGTTTTTATAAAAATTGGATTATATAACTTTTTTTTTAATACAGCTTTTAACAATTTCATCGATTTTAAATTTAAAATCGAAATCTAATATTTTTCTTAATTTATAATTGTTACTCAAAGTATAGTTATAGTTACCCAACTCATTAAATTTTTTTTTGTAAGAAATTTTTTTATTCATCTTTTTTTCAAAGATTTTGATTATTTTATCCAAATATATAAGTTCTCCGCTTCCTACATTCATAATATATGAACCAATGTTATTTCTTTTTAAAATTTTAAAAATAATGCTTAAAAAATCTTTTATATGAACAAAGTCTCTTCCTGGATAAATTAACTTTCTTTTACTTTTCACAAGATTTATTTTAAATTGCAATTTTTTTTTAGATGCTTCAGTTATTACAGGCATAATTCTTCTAAATTTATTTTTGAATTCAAAAAATTCTTTTTTATTTATATAACCAGCTATATTAAATAATCTTAGTATGTAACAGATTTCAAATTTATTTTTCAAATATTTCTCAATTATAGATTTCGTCTTACCATAATAATTTGTGGGCTTATTTTTTTGACTTTCAGATGCTGCCTTAATATTATTTGGATTAAAATTATATACATTAGAACTCGATAAAAAAATAAATCTCTTAATATTATTTTTAACACATACATCAATAAAAGTTTTTGTTTTTTCAATATTATTCTCAAAATAAATTTTTTTATTTTTTTCTGACTCTGGTGGAAAGCTTAAAGCTGCAGCATGTATTACAGTATGAATTTTTTTTGAAGAGACTAAAGATGAAATGATTTTTGAGTTTATATCAGTTTTTAAAAACTTTTTTTTATTTATAATATTTTTTGAATGAGATCTAGAAAAGTTATCAATTCCAAAATAAGGCAATCTTTTCAATTCTAAAAATTCACAAATATGAAAACCTATATATCCAGTGCATCCTGTTACAAGTATCATTTTATTTTTTAATATTTTTGAATATATTGATTAATATGTTTTTTTTAAAATTAAAATATTTTTTACACTATTATAAATCTAAAGCATTAAAAAAAAGATGTAAAAGGGACTATGCTTCTCAAAAAAAAATATTTGAAGAAAAATTAGATCATAAAAACTTCTCACAAAAATGGTTTTTAAACAATTTTGAAATTTTTACTTTTTTTTTGCCGAAAGATAAGAGCTCAAAATTTGATTATTTAGAGGTAGGTTGTTATGAGGGGTTATCTTCTTTTTATGTTTTATCTGAATACAAATTTGTCAATGCCTTTTTTTTGGATATATGGGATATGCCTAATCCGAATAGTAAAACACTTTCACCTAATTTTGATTTAATAGAAAAAGCTTTTGATCAGAATCTCTCAGGATTTGATTTTAAGAAAATGAAAAATGATTCAGTTATTTCAATGAGAAAATTGTTAAAAGAAAATGTTCATTTTGACTTTATTTATATTGATGGATCTCATAATGGGGAAGATATTCTGTCTGATGCAATTGAAGCATTTAAAATTTTAAAAGTTAATGGACTGATGTTTTTTGATGATTTTTTACAACACGATGATAATAGAATTTTACAATCATATGTAGGTATTGATAAATTTTTGTCTTTATATTCTGATTATTTGAAAATTGAGTATTTTCAAAATAATTTAGTTGTTAGAAAAAAATGAAATATAAGTGGAGAGGTGGCCGAGTGGTTGAAGGCGCACGCTTGGAAAGCGTGTAAAGGGGTAACTCTTTCATGGGTTCGAATCCCATTCTCTCCGCCACAAATAATCTTTATTTTATGCGGTCAATTTGATATTTTTTACAAATTGGTAAAATTATAAAAAGAGCAATTTAATGCAAAAAATGATACAATTAACTTTTCCGTAAAATAAAAAATGACGACTTTAAATAAATACCAGGCAGACTCGATTAAAGTTCTTAAAGGTCTAGAGGCAGTAAGAAAAAGACCTGGGATGTATATTGGTGATACGGACGATGGTACAGGTCTACATCACATGGTTTATGAAGTTGTTGATAACTCAATAGATGAAGCATTAGCAGGTTATTGTAAAAATATTGATGTGATGATGAACGCTGATGGCACAATTACTGTAAAAGACGATGGTAGAGGTATTCCAATAGATATTCATAAAGGGGAAAAGAAATCTGCAGCAGAGGTGATTATGACCCAACTTCATGCTGGAGGTAAATTTGATCATGACTCATACAAAGTATCAGGAGGTCTGCACGGCGTTGGTGTATCTGTTGTTAATGCTCTTTCAGCAAAATTGCAATTAGAAATCCATAGAGACGGCCAAAAATATTTCATTGAGTTTAAAGAGGGAGATGCTAAATCGCCACTGAAGAAAATTGGGAAATCAAAAGAGACTGGAACTCAGATAACGTTTTTACCTTCAAAGGAAATTTTTTCATCTATCAAATTTAATTCAAATACACTTATAAAAAGAATGAGAGAATTAGCTTTCTTAAATAAAGGAATAAAAATTACATTCTCAGACTTTACAAATAAAAAGGAAAAGAAAACCATCTTTAAATTTGATGGTGGTGTAATAGAGTTTGTAAATTTTTTGGATGAAAAAAGGGAAAAACTGCAGAATAAAAACGGTAATGATTTATTTAAAAAGCCTATTTATATAGAGGGTAAAAAACAAAATGTAGAAATAGAGTGCTCTCTCAAATGGAATGCTTCCTATAGCGAAGATGTATTCCCGTATACTAACAATATTCATCAAAAAGATGGTGGAACACACTTGCTTGGTTTTAGAAGTGCCTTAACAAGAGTTGTTAATAAATATGCGAATGAGCATAACCTCTTGAAAAAAAATAAATTTACTATATCAGGTGATGATATTAAGGAAGGGTTAACTTGTGTATTGTCAGCAAAAATCCCTGATCCTAAATTTTCATCTCAAACTAAAGATAAGCTTGTATCCTCAGAGGTGCGAATGATAGTTGAAAATATCGTTAACGAAAAACTTTCTATATGGTTTGATCAAAATCCATCCATTGCTAAAATTATTTTAGCAAAGATTATTCAAGCTGCGTTAGCTAGAGATGTTGCTCGAAAAGCAAGAGAAAGTGTTAGAAGGAAAGGTGCTCTTGAGTTAAGTGGGCTTCCTGGAAAGTTAGCCGATTGCCAAATTGGTAAACAAGAAGGAACAGAACTATTTATTGTGGAGGGAGATTCAGCTGGTGGATCAGCGAAACAAGGCAGAAATAGAGCCAATCAAGCGGTATTGCCTTTGAGAGGAAAAATCCTCAATACATATGTAGATGCAAACGATGGTAAGAGAAATGGCAATAATAATGGTTCAGATCATAGGACAAAAGCTTTATCAAAGATGATTTCATCAAACGAGATTTTGACATTGATAAATGCTTTAGGATTAGACCCAAAATCTCAAGAAATAGATTTAAAAGATCTTAGGTATGGTAAAGTTATAATTATGACTGACGCAGATGTTGATGGATCACACATTAGAGCTTTATTATTAACTTTTTTTAATAACAAACCATTTAATAAACTTATTGAAAATGGGCATGTTTATTTAGCACAGCCACCATTATTTAAAATTAATAAAGGATCAAAAGGAATTTACATCAAAGATGAAAAAGAGCTTGAACAATATATTATTAATAATAATAAAGAATTTAAAAAAATTAAAAAGGGATCAAAAGATTTTGATAAATTTATGGAGTCTGAAAAATCAAAATTAAACATTCAAAGGTTTAAAGGTTTAGGAGAAATGAATCCAGAGGAGTTATGGAGTACAACATTAAATCCAGATACAAGAAACTTATTACAAGTGCAGTACTCAAAAGATTTAAAAAAAGATCAAGTCTTGATTCATACACTCATGGGAAATGATGTTTCTCTAAGGAAAGACTTTATAGTATCTAACGCAATAAATGTACAAAATTTAGATGTTTAAAAATGAAGTTTTTTGAAACTTCAAAACAATATTCTTTAAAAAAGTCAATTTATATAAATTTAAGGTGGATTGGTATTATAGGCCAATTAATATCAGTATATCTTGTGTATTTTTACTTTGATTTTGACTTCAACTTTATTTTCTCAAATTTATTTATTTCTATTGGAGTAATTGGTAATTTATATTTAATTTTTATTTACAAAAAAACGCAATTAACAGATAGGTCGGCGTTCATTCATCTATTAATTGATATAATTCAATTAACTGGACTCATTTATTTAACTGGAGGTATTAAAAATCCATTTATCATTTTTTTAATAATACCTAGTGTTTTTGCTTCTTCAAATTTAAGCTTTAGAACTAATTCATTGTTGGTATTATTAACTACCCTATCTATTTTGGGGTTAACTTTTATTTCAGAAGATCTACCCGAACCTTTAAATGATCATTTTCATGTAAGTAACTACTATATCTATGCGATACCTTTAGCCTTAATAATAGCTCTACTTTTTTTAAATTATTTTGCAATTATATTCGGTGCAGAGAGTAAGTTAAGAAAAGATGCTATGAATAAAATGGAAGAAATAATGGCTAAAGAACATGAGATGTTATCTTTGGGTGGACAAGCAGCTGCTGCCGCACATTCATTAGGGACGCCCTTATCAACAATAAAGGTAATTACCCAGGAACTATCAAAACAATTAAAGGATCAAAAAGATGTTTCCCAAGATATTGAACTCTTAGCAAGTCAGGTTGAAAGATGTAATGAAATACTAAAAAAATTATCCTTGAATCCTGACCAGGAGGATGAATTTATTGATGAGGACTTATCAATGAGAGAATATTTAAGACAAATTATTTCATCATTTAAGGAAACAAGTAAAAAACAATTTAGTCTTAATTTAGAACAAGATCTTAATTCAAAAAGAATTTATAAATCGATTGAAATTGTTTATGGCTTAAGAAATTTTATAGGTAATGCAAATAAGTTTAGTAAAAGCAAAGTTTTTATAAATTTGAAAAGTGATAATAATTTTACAGAAATTACCATTGAAGATGATGGCGATGGATATCCGAATGATATTTTATCAAAAATTGGAGAACCTTATCTTAAATCATCTGATAAAAATAGTGGATTAGGTTTAGGATTATTTATAGGAAAGACTTTATTAGAAAAAAATTTTGCCACTGTTAATTGTTGGAATTCTCAAACAAGAAGTGGAGCTGAAGTAACAATAAAGTGGAAAAATAAAGATTTGTTCAATCTTTAATGTAAATTTTTTTTACTTTTGAAAAGTTCACTCAATTGAGAAATCATGACATCCCCCAATTCATTGACATCTGTAATCTTTATCGCTCGATTGTAGTATCTTGATACATCATGGCCTATTCCAATCGCTAAAATTTCAGTTTCAGTTTTTTCTTCAATAAATTTCACAATTTTCTTTAAATGTTTTTCAAGAAAGTCTCCTGAATTAACTGACAGAGTTGAGTCATCAACTGGTGCACCATCAGAAATTACCATTAATATTTTTCTTTCTTCTTTTCTTTTTTTTAATCGATTAAATGCCCAAGAAATTGCTTCTCCATCAATATTTTCTTTTAATAATCCTTCTTTTAACATTAAACCAAGATTATTTTTACATTGTCGCCAATGAGTATCAGCCCCTTTATAAATTATGTGTCTTAAATCATTTAATCTACCTGGTGTTTTTGGTTTACCCTCTTTATTCCAAAATTCTCTACTTTTTCCACCTTTCCAATTTTTAGTTGTGAAACCTAATATTTCAACTTTGACAGAACATCTTTCTAAGGTTCTTGATAAGATATCCGCACATATTGCAGCAATCGTTATTGGTCGGCCTCTCATGGATCCAGAATTATCTATTAAAAGAGTTACTACTGTATCTTTAAAATCTAAATCCTTCTCTTTTTTAAATGATAATGAATTATAAGGGTCCATAATTATCCTTGGTAGTTTTGAACTATCCAATAACCCTTCCTCTAAATCAAACTCCCAAGCCCTATTTTGTTTTGCTAACAATTGTCTTTGAAGCTTGTTTGCAAGTTTGGTAATGACATCTTGAAAACCTATTAATTGTTGATCTAAAGTTTTTCTTAATTTTGAAGCTTCATCAGAGTTTTCTAAATTTTCTGCTTTTGTTATTTCATCAAACTGTTTTGTGAAGATTTTATAGTCTGTATTTAAATCATTAATTGATTTTTTTTGGATAACTTGTTCATTATTTTTTTGATCAGATTCACTGTCAATAAGTTGCTCATCAAGTTTATATTCATCTATGTCATATTCAGAGTCTAAGCTCGCTTCAGTCTCTTCATTGTTATTTTCATCTCTAGTGTCATCTGAATTGTTGTCTTCGTCATCATTAGATGGATTATTTTGACCATCATCTTGGTTTTCTTCCCTGGTTTCTTCACTATCCTCATTTTTAAAAATATCCATTTCTTGTAATATTTCTGAAAACTTTGAGGAATATTCATTTTGATATTCTAAGTTTTCTTTTAAAAATTCAATGTGTTTATTCATTACTTTATCGAAGTCTTTTTCCCAAAAATTTAACATATTATTGGTTAAGTCATTTAATTCGACGTTTAGAAATTTCTTTAACATATATAATTCAAAAGCTTCCACTACTGGAACATCTTCTTTTGAATTTAATTGGTCTTTTCTTTTTAATTGAATTATTTGATCATAATTTTCCTTAAGATTTTTTGCTATACCTTTCAACATTTCTGAGCCAAGGCATTCATATCTTATTTTTTCTGCGATAGAATAAAGAGACTTATATGAAGAATTTAAAGGTAAATTCTTTTTATAAATTTCATCATTTGAAAATTTTTTTTTTAAAGCAGATGAGTCAGACTCTGCTCTAGCTTTAATGAAATCTCTTTTCGAGTTAAGATTTTCAATATCAACAATATTCAAATCTTTTTTGTTTTTTTCATCAATATTTTTAAGATAAATATCATCAGAAATCACTCTTGCTGTTGAAGCTAAAGCTTGCTTAAGTTTTTCTCTTAAGTTTTCAGCCTTATTATTTTTCATTTAAATTTGAATATTTACTAGTGACTCTGGTAGTTCTTCCCCGAAACATCTTTGATAGTATTCAGCAATTGTATTTTTTTCAATTTCATCACATTTATTTAAAAAAGTGACTCTAAATGCGTATCCTACATCTTTAAAAATTTCTGCATTTTCAGCCCAATGTAATACAGTCCTCGGACTCATTACAGTACTTATATCACCAGCTATAAATCCTTTTCGAGTTAAGGATGCAACTTTTATCATATTTGAAACTTTCTCTTTTCCTTTGGGATTATTTAAAGATTTATTTTTAGCTAATATAATGTCCATTTCTTTATCTAGACTGAGGTAATTTAGTGTTGTTACAATATTCCATCTATCCATTTGACCTTGATTGATTTGTTGTGTTCCATGATAAAGTCCAGTTGTATCCCCTAAACCGACTGTATTTGATGTAGCAAATAATCTAAAAAATTTATTTTGCTTTATGACCTTATTTTTGTCTAAGAGTGTAAAGTTACCTTCAGCTTCAAGAACTCTTTGAATAACAAACATTACATCAGGTCTTCCAGCGTCATACTCATCAAAAACTAAAGCTACTGGATTTTGAATTGACCATGGTAAAATACCTTCATTAAATTGTGTAACCTGTTTTCCTTCTTTAAGGACGATTGCATCTTTACCAATCAGATCTATTCTGCTGATGTGGCTATCTAAGTTTACTCTTATACAGGGCCAATTTAATCTAGCAGCAATTTGTTCTATATGTGTAGATTTTCCTGTACCATGATAACCTTGCACTAGAACTCTTTTATTGTGTGCAAATCCAGAGACAATTGCAAGTGTAGTGTCTCTATCAAATTTATAATTTTTATCTATTTCTGGAACATATTCGCTTTTTTCAGAGAATGCGTCTACTTCCATCTCAGAATCAATCCCGAATGATTGTTTTAATGAAATTTTAATATCTGGCTGAATGTTAAGATTGGGTGTCAATTTTTTTCCTATATGTGTTTTTTAGTTGCGTGTAAGCTAAAGTAATTAACTTTAGTTTTTCCTCATATTTTTTATTTCCGGCATTCATATCAGGGTGAAATTTTTTGACAAGTGTTTTGAATTTTTCTTGAACTTTTTTCCATTTTAAACCTACAGAAACACCTAATATACTAAAGGCTTTAATATCTTTATGGTCAAATTTAAATTGACGCATATGATTGAACTCACTTTTAAATTTATCATTATCCATTTCATCTTTTAAAGTGTTATTCCATAAAACTTTAAAAAAATTATCAGACGAACTAAAACTTTGAGTAGGTTTATGCCAAATCATATCTGACTTTAAAAAATTAATTACTTGATCATCATTCATACCAGAAAAATAATTCCAATTTTTATTAAATTCTTTTACGTGTTCTAAACATAACATTCTATATTTTTTACTATTATCCTTTTCAACAGGTGCTTTATATTCACCAATTTCTTTACAATTATTCCAGTCGCAAATATTTTTCATGATAATATAATTACATTTATGAATATAAATGATTTAATTGCAATCGTAAAAAAAAAATTACAAAATCAAATTGCTTTGGAGAGTATATTAGTTGAAGATAAATCTTTTCTCCATAAAAATCACGTTGGAAACCAGGCAGGTAAATTTCATCTTAAAATTTCTTTAGTATCAAAGGAACTTAAGCAAATGAAAAGAATTGATAGTGATAAAAAGATTTACAAAATTTTAAATGAAGAATTAAAAAAATATATTCATTCTATACAAATTTTAATCAATTAATTCATTTTTTAAGAATCCATTTAAATTTTTTACTGAGTATTCTTGATTTAAAATTGTTTGTCCCATTTTCTTTAATAATACCAACTTTATTTTATCAGAATTATTTTTTTTATCAGTTTTCATAAATTTAATAATTCTATCAAGATCTTTACTTTTAAAATATTTTTTAATATCCGAGGGTAATTTTGAATTTTTGTAATGATCAGAAATCAATTTATAATCATTAATGTTTAGGAATTTATTCTTATTGCTAAATTTTACAGCCATCATCATTCCTAAAATGACAGCTTCACCATGATTTAATCTTTTAGAATATCCTAATGAAGCTTCAAATGAGTGACCAAAAGTGTGACCAAAATTTAATTTTTTTCTTAAGTTGCTTTCTTTTTCATCTTTTTCAACTACATCTTTTTTAATTTTACAACTCTCAAATATCGCCTTTTCTATATAAGGAGATTTAAGTTTAATAACGTCATCAAAATTCTGATCTAAATATTTAAAGAATTTCTTTTTAGAGATTATAGAGTGTTTTAGAATTTCACCATACCCACAAACAATTTCTCTTCTATTAAGTGTTTTTAAAGTATCTATGTCACTTATGACTAATTTTGGTTGATAGAAGCTACCAATGAGATTTTTTCCATACTTAGAATTTACTCCTGTTTTGCCACCAATCGATGAGTCTACTTGAGCCAAAAGAGTTGTGGGAATATTTATAAAATGTAATCCTCTTTTAAATAAACTTGCAGCAAAACCACCAACGTCTCCAGTTATACCTCCCCCTATTGCTAATAAACTATCCTCTCTAGAAAAATTTTTATTCAATAAAATTTCTAAAATTGAATTTATAGTAGTTTGGTTCTTATTTTTTTCGTTGGCATTAAAATTGAATAAAAATATTTTTTTATTCCGTAGTTTTTTTTTAATTTCAGAAATAAATTTTTTAGGAACTTTTCTGTCAACTACCAATAAACATTTTTTTGACTTAATGGAATTATTGACCATCAAACCTGATATTTTTGTAATAAGATTTTTTCCAATAAATATCGGATATTTTTCAGAATTAGTCTTAATTATCAATTTAATTGGTTTCATATAATATCTAAAATTCTATCTACAATTTCTTTTTTAGTTTTATTGTGACAATCAATTTTATTTTGCGCTTTTGCATAATATTTATTACGATTTTTTATCATATTTTGAAGATCACTATTAGAAACATTATAAGCTAATGGTCTTTTAGCACTTTTTCTTATTCTTTGGATTAAAATATCATCCTTGGTTTTAAGCCAAAAAGATATGTGGTTCTTTAAAACTTCGTTTCTTATGTTTTTATTTAAAAAAGCGCCACCACCCAGAGACACTACTATTCCTTTAATTTTCATGAGTTCTAAAGTAATCTTTTCCTCGTATTCTCTGAAAAATTTTTCACCTTTGTTTTTGAATATATTTGAAATTTTCATTTTAAGCTTATTTTCTATGTAATGGTCAACATCATAAAAATCTAATTTTAGTTTTTTTGAAACTAAAAATCCGATAGATGTTTTACCGGATCCCATCATACCTAAAAAAACAATATTTCTATCAGATTTCATAATTTTCTTTATTGAAAAACCACAAATATGTCTTAATTTGAAATTAGTTAAAAGTATATGCAATTTATAAAAAAAACAAGTTCAAGCCGAAGTATTGTGGGTATTGTAACTAAATTAGTTTTACTTTTGCTTGTCTTTTTTTTAATTATTTTTTTACTGAACAAGATTGATTTTCCAGCTCCTAAAAAAGATATAGATAAAACTATTCCTAATGAAAATTTTAAAATTGTTAAATAAAAAAAATTTTTTAATTTTATTTTTTTTATTTTTCACTTCTATTTCTAATGCAGAAGAAAAACCAGTTGATATTTGGAATATAGATAAAAAAGAAATTGAAGAAAAAAATACAACTAACAATTCAGAAATTTCAAATGGGGAAAATATTTTACAAGAGAGTATTGAGCCAAGTGTATTTGGGATGCAAAATCAAAATCAAAAATCAATTATTAATCTTGATGAAAAGTTTGATACAAAAGAAATTAAAATAATCGGATTATATGACCCTGAAGATTATGGTCTCAATGTAGATATGTGGGCTAATTCAGATGGAGACCAATTAGAAAATTTGCTTACAAAACTAAATAAGATGGATCTTTCTAATGATGCAATTGAAATCATTAATACTTCACTCTTAATTAATGCTCATAGTCCCAAAAAAAATATATCAGATAATGAATTTCTAAAATTAAAGTCAGATTGGTTAATAAAAAACTCAAACCTAGATTTAATTGAAGAATATTTAATTCAAAATCAAATAATTAATTTACATCCAGAACTCACAAAACATCTTGTGGATGAACATCTCTCTAATTCAAAAATTGACAAAGCTTGCAGTGTTTTTTCAAAAAATAATGAATTAATTACAGATGAGTATTTATCTAAATTTAACATCTATTGTTTGATTAAAAATAATAAAAGAGAGGAAGCACAATTAATTTTAGATTTAAAAAAAGAAACAGGTTTTAAAGATAAATATTTCGAAAAAAAAATAAATTATTTACTAAAATACACAAAAAAAATAGATGATTCAGTATCCGAAAAATCAATATTTGATTTTTTCTTAGCCCATCAAACAAATCCTAATTTTAATTTCGAACCTAACGATAAAACTAAAAAAATAATTTGGAAATATCTTTCATCTGCAAATTTACTAGGTTCATTTAAACAAATTGATGTTTCAGAAATTGAGAAAATAGGAACCATAGAAAAAGCTGTTCATGATAAAAATTATCCAGAAAAAGAATTATTTAATTTATATAAAAGATTCCAATTTAATTTTAATCAACTTCTCAATGCTCAAAATGAATATAAAAAACTCTCTAAAATTGAAGCGAGGGCTCTAATTTATCAGAAAATTTTACTCGAGTCAGAAATGGTAGAAAAATTAAAGTTATTAAGAGTATTAAAAAATTCCTTTAAAGATGATGATTTAGATAAAGCGTTTGATTTAGAATTGAAAATCTTTCTCGAGAAAATTAATCCAGTAGATATACCAGATAATTTAACCAGTTTTTATTATACAAATATTCAAATTGAAAAGGATGAAGATAAAAAAATTAAGTTTAACAATGAAATAATGCATCAATCAAAACTAATTAATTACTTTAACGGTGATTATGCTAGTTCCAAAATTTCTAAAGACACAAATAATTTTTTAAAAAAGATAAAAAAAAACAAAAAATATTTTCTATCTAAAAAAGATGTTATATTTTTAGAGTCGTTAAGATATGATGGAATTGAAATTTCAGAAAAATACGATGATTTGTATCAAATTGATGAAAATGAAATTCCTACAGACATACAAATTATGATTAATAATAGTGAAACTGGTTTAGCACTTTTGAGAATTGCTGAAGTGATTGGACAAGATGAAATTGACAGAATAGATGAAGATACAATTTATTTTATAATAACAGCTCTCAATAAGCTTAATATTGATTGGATGAGAAATAAGATATTGCTTAAAGTTCTTCCTTTAAAAGTTTAAAAATTAGTTTAATTATTTATTATGCTTAAAGAAATTGTTACCGTTCCAGATGAAATATTAAAAAAAATATCTGATCCAATTGAAAAAGTTGGAATTAATGAAAAAAAATTAATTGAAGACTTATTTGAAACAATGTATCACTCCAAGGGAATTGGTCTTGCTGCAGTTCAAGTAGGTATACTAAAAAGAGTTTTAGTTGTTGACGTTTCGAATAAGGATGAAGAAAATCAACCAATTGCATTAATCAATCCTGTAATAAAAAACTTAAGCGAAGAGACATCGGTGTACGAGGAGGGTTGTCTATCAATACCTGAAACTTTTATTGAAATTGAGAGACCAAAAATTTGTGAGGTGGAATATATTGACGAAAAGGGGGAGAAGAAAAATCTTAAATGTGATGGGCTTTTATCCACTTGTATTCAGCATGAAATAAATCATTTAGATGGAAAATTAATTATTGACCATTTATCAAAATTAAAGAAAGATTTTATCATAAAAAAAATTTCAAAAATTAAAAAAAATCCAGACAGAATAGTAGTTTAAAGATGGCAAATAAGATTATCTTTATGGGTACACCAATATTTTGTGTTCCTATCTTAAAATCTCTATATCAAAATGGTTATAATATTTCTGTGGTTTTTACTCAACCACCGCAAAAATCTCATAGAGGACAAAAAATTAACAAAAGTCCAATTCAGGGTATCTCTGAAACTTTAAATATAGATTATAGAACACCCAAGACACTTAAAGATAATCATGAGGAGTATGAATTTTTAAAAGAATTAAATGCTGATCTTGCAATAGTGTGTGCATATGGACAAATAATTCCTGAAAATTTTTTAAACTTAACTAAAAAAGGTTTTGTGAATATTCACGCCTCAATTCTTCCTAGTTGGCGAGGCGCAGCGCCAATCCAGAGATCAATTATGAATTTAGATCCTGAAACGGGCATAAGTATTATGAAGATCAAAAAAGAATTGGATAGCGGACCAGTTAGTAATATTTATAAAATCAAAATAGATCAAAGCCAAAATGCTCAAGAAATTTCAGAAAAACTATCCGCTTTAGCTGCTGAAAAAATTTTAGATAATGTGGATGATATACTTGAAGATAAGGCGAAGTTTATTGATCAGGATC
This sequence comes from uncultured Pelagibacteraceae bacterium, assembly GCA_902550615.1. Lineage (GTDB taxonomy): Bacteria > Pseudomonadota > Alphaproteobacteria > Pelagibacterales > Pelagibacteraceae > Pelagibacter. The sequence continues at coordinate 100,221 of CACDAB010000002.1, forward strand.
ATTCAAAAGCAACTTATGCAAAAAAAATAGATAAGGAGGAGTCACAGATTGATTGGGACGAGGATGCCTCTAAAATAATTGGAAAAATAAATGGATTATTTCCCTCCCCAGGTGCTTCTTTTAGTTTTAATGGAGAAAGATATAAAATTTTGAAAGCCGAAATTGGTAATGGCATAGGTCAAGTTGGAGAAATAATTTCAAATCAGCTGGAAATAGCATGTAATAAAAACCAATCTATTAAGATTCTCGAAATTCAAAGACAAGGAAAAAGACCACAAAAAATTAGCGAATTCATGTTGGGCTCTCAAATTAAAAAGGGCTCAAAGTTATCAAATGTTTAGGTATCAAATATTAATTGAATATGAAGGCACTAATTTTAGGGGGTGGCAAATTCAAAAAAAAGGAAAAACTGTCCAGGGGTTATTACAAGAGAAAATTTCAAAATTTTTAAAAGAAAAAATCATAATATATGGGGCTGGAAGATTAGATGTTGGTGTACATGCCAAAGAACAGTCAGCACATTTTGATTGTAAAAATAAGATTATCAAAATTGATAGGTTTTTAAAATCAATCAATCATTTTTTAAATAAAGACGGAATAGCAATACTTAAAATTACAAAAAGAAGAAATAATTTTCATGCTAGATTTTCAGCTAAAATGAGAGTTTATAATTATGTGATTATTAATCGGATTAGTGGACCAGTTTTAGATAAAAATAGAGGCTGGCATATTATAAAAGATCTTGATTTAAAATTGATGAAAGGTGCTGCAAGAAAATTGATTGGTACTAAAGATTTCAGTACTTTTAGAAAATCGAGTTGTAGGGCTAAAAGTCCAATAAAGACTATGAAATCTGTAAAAATTAGATCTTCAAAAAATAAGATTGAAATAGAATTCAGATCTCAATCTTTCTTACAACAACAAGTTCGGTCTATGGTTGGTTGTTTAAAATATGTTGGGGAAGAAAAATGGACATTAAAAAGATTTGTAAATGTAATGCAGTCTAAAAAAAGAGAATTATGTGCTCCACCTGCACCACCTCAAGGTCTCTATTTAACGAGAGTTATTTATTAATTTTTTTTTATTACTCATCGCAAATTTACGATGTATTCGCCATCTACTTTCCTCACGAATTATAAAACCACAACAATTTTTTGATTTACATTTACAAGGAAATTGCTTGTAATCTTCTTTATCAAAACTAAAACCATAATCACAAGTTATCTCTTCGCCCTTTTTAATATCTCTATCAGCTGTTATCCAAATTTTTAAACCCTTACCATCATAACGTGCGTTTGCATCACAACTATGATTTACCAATCCAGCAATATTAAATGAGAAATCACCATCTAAGGTATATTTTTTATTTAGAGTAAATAGATAAATAGGTTTTTTATTGTCATATTTATCTGAATCTTCAACTTCTTTATTTGTAATTATTTTTCCTAAGTAATTAATAATTTTTGTACCTTCTTTGATATTTTTAGTAGCATAAAGTCCACGACCTTTATTATCAATTTTTGATTTTCTTATTTTGTATAGTTTCATGAGGTCGATTTATGATGGGCTAGATATTTATCAATTGAATTCTACCAATGCATTAACATGTTCGTTAGCGCTTTCTGCTAAAGCATTCAAATCATATCCACCTTCAAGTATAGAAACAACTTTTCCTGCGGTAAACTTATTAGTAGCCGCTAATGTTCTTTTGGTAATTTCATAAAAATCTTTTGAACTAAGTTGAAATTGAGCTAATGGATCATCTTTATGTGCATCAAAACCTGCTGAAAATATGAGAAAATCTGGTTTATATTGAACTAATCTTTCTAATACCCTATCAAATGCATTAAAGTATTCTTCGGAGTTCGTCCCAGCGGGCAAAGGGATATTCAATGAATTATTAAAGTCTCCTTTATCTTTTTCTGTTCCGCCCCCAGGATAAAAAGGATATTGGTGCGTAGAAATATATAATGAATTTTTATTATTACGCATGACATCATAATTTCCATTACCCCAGTGCACGTCAAAATCTACACAGGCAATTTTTTTGTATTTATATTTCGACACTAAATAGTTTGTTGCTACTCCCGCGTTTGATATACAACAAAATCCCATAGCTTTATTTTTTTCAGCATGGTGCCCAGGTGGTCTAGCCAAACAGAATGCATTTTTAAATTGATTACTCTCTATTCCATCTATTGCTCTTATTGTTGAACCAGCAGCATCAAAAACTGCTTTTTTACTTTCGGGTGATACAACAGTATCGCCATCTAGAAATTTAAGGCCTTTTTGAGGAAAAGAATCTTTTAAATTATTTATATAGTCTTTTGAATGTGTCATAGACAATATATCATCAGGAACATTATCTGGCTTATCCCAGATTAGGTCTTTTCTTTTATTTAACTTTTCTTTAATAGCAATTACTCTTTTAGGCTGCTCAGGATGACCATCGCCTGTGTTATGTTTCTCATAGGAGTCAGAATTTATGATCGCTGTTTTCATTTAAAATAATTTATTAAAATGTTTTCATAAATTTTCTTAAGATTTTTCAAATCTTTTAAAGATACAGCTTCATCAACTTTATGCATTGTTTTTCCAACAAGCCCAAATTCTAATCCAGGTGATATTTTTCTTATAAATCTCAAATCTGAGGTACCACCTGTAGTAGATAGCTTTGGTCGAATTTTGGTCACTTTTTTTATGATATTTTGTATCATGTGCGTTGTTTCATTTGGCTTTGTTAGAAATGCCTCACCTGAAACTCTATAATCAATTTTAAATTTTGATTTATTTTTCTTGGTTATTTTTTTAAAAATTTTATTAAGTCTTTTTTTAATAGAATTTGACGAATGTTTATTATTAAACCTTATATTAAATGTTGCCTCAGCCATAGCCGGGATAACATTATCAGCGTTATTATTTGTGTTTATTTTTGTAATCTCTAAGTTTGTAGGTTGGAAGTTTTTTGATCCTCTATCAAATTTAATATCTTTTAATTCTTTTAAAATTTTTACAATTATAGTTGAGGGATTATTAGCTCTATGAGGATATGCAACATGGCCTTGCTGACCAAAAATTTTTAATTTACCAGTTAAACTACCCCTACGTCCAATCTTTATCATTTCACCTAATTTATTTGGATTTGTTGGCTCCCCAACAAGACAAAAGTTAATTTTCTCTTTCCTTTTTTTTAAATAATCGACAACTTTTTTGGTGCCATTTACCGCATCACCTTCTTCATCTCCTGTAATAAGTAAACTTATTGACCCGTTGAATTTTCTATTTTTTGATAAAAAAGTGCTTACAGCAGACACAAAAGCTGCAACAGAGCTTTTCATATCATTTGCACCTCTCCCAATTAAATAGCCTTTTTTGATAGATGGTTTAAATGGATTTACTGTCCAATCATTAATGTTTCCTGGAGGGACAATATCAACATGTCCTGCAAACATAAAATTCGGTTTCTTAGATCCTAATCTTGCATACAAGTTTTTCACAGGCTGAAATCCTCTTTCTTTAAATTCTAATATTTTTGTTTTGAAACCTAATTTTTTTAATTTTTTTTCTAAAAATTTCATTACCCCAGCATCGACTGGGGTGATAGAAGGAAATCTGATTAGCTCTTTAGCTAATTTTAACTCATTTAAAGTTTTCATTTTTAGTCTCTTAAGAGGTCGTTAATAGAAGTTTTAGATCTTGTTTTTTCATCAACTTGTTTAATTATTACTGCACAATACAAGGAGGGTGCAGAAGAATTATTTTTATCAGGCAACGAGCCTGGAACTACAACTGAATAAGGTGGTATTTTACCATAAGTAATTTTCCCAGTTTTCCTTTCAACTATTTTAGTTGATTGACCAATATACATACCCATACTTAAAACTGAACCTTCTCCAATAATTACGCCTTCAACTACCTCTGACATTGCTCCAAGAAATACATTATCCTCTATGATTGTTGGTAAAGCTTGTGCGGGCTCTAGAACTCCACCAACACCCGAACCTGCAGAAATATGGCAATTCTTACCTATCTGACAACAACTGCCAGCTCTTGCAAAAGTATCTATCATCGTTCCTTCGTCAATATATGCTCCAATGTTTACATAACATGGCATAAGAACAGCGTTTTTTCCGACAAATGAACCTTTTCTCACTGGTGAGTTCGGAACCATTCTAAAACCTGCTTTTTCATGATCAGCTTTGGTCCATCCTGCAGTTTTACCTTTTAATAAATGTGATTTATCATACCAACTACTATAAGGACCATTTAAATTTTCCATTGGGTAAATTCTAAAACTTAACATTATAGCTTTTTTAAGGTGCTGATGAGTTACCCAATCTCCATTTATTTTCTCAGCAACTCTTGATTTACCACTATCTAAATCAGCAATAACTTGGTTAATAGCATCTTTTAAATTTTGATCAGAATTTTGGTTTACCTGATCTTTATTTTCCCAAGCATCATTGATTATTTTTTCTAAAGACATAATTAACTACTTTTTAATAGCCTTATTTCTTTTAGAAATAAAGACAGATTTTCAATTTTGTGTGAAATAAAATCTTTGTCTGCATCCATTTTTCCAAAATGCTCATCATTAATTAACCAAACGGTTGTACAACCTCGTTCGTGACCTATACTTAAATTTTTAGCTATATCTTCAATGTAAATAGTCTCTCTTGGATTTATACCAAATTTTTTTACCATTAAATCGAAGGTTTCTGCTTCTGGTTTAGGTACATAACCAGCGTCTTTAATATCAAAAACCTTATCTCTTCCAAACAAATCATACACACCCAAGTGAGTTAAAATATTAGCAGCATGTTCAGCACTACCATTGGTGAAGATAAATTTTTCCATATCTAACTGTTTAAGCTCATTTCTCATAATTTTATCTTCTTTCATAAATGATAAATCAATTTCATGGACGTAAGATAAAAATTCATCAGGTGATATTCCATTATGGACCATTAATCCTCTTAATGATGTATTATATTTATAGAAATAATTTGTTTGTAATTCTTTAGCTTTATCTTTATCAATTTTAAGTTTTTCAGATATAAATTGAGTCATCCTCTTTGAAACTTGACCAAATACACGCTCTAAAGAATAGTTATTATGCTTTCCATAACAAACACCATCAAGGTCAAGTAACAAATATTTTTTTTCTTTTAAGTTCATTTTCTTATTAATGTACCTGACCCCTTGTCTGAGAAAATTTCCCATAAACAAGAATGCTGTTTTGTACCATTAATTATACCTGCTGCTGTAACTCCATTATTAACAGCATCTAGACAAGCATTTATTTTGGGTATCATTCCTTCAGTGATTGTCTCATCTTTTACCATCTCTAATATTTCGGATGAGGATATTTCATCTATAAGTTTTTTTTCTTTATTTAAAACACCATCAACATTTGTCATCAATAGTAATCTCCTTGATTTGACAGATTTGGCTACAGCCATTGCCGCAGTATCACCATTAATATTATGTGTTTGATTGTTCTTATCTAAGCCTAGTGGTGAAATAATCGGTATTTTATTTTCTCGAATTATATCCAATAAAATATTGTTATTAATCTTATTTGGTAGACCAACAAAACCTAGTTCTTTTGCCTCTGGCACGACCTCAATAATATTATCTTTTTTAGTGTGGATGGAGACCGCTTTTGTATTTTTTTTGTTCAAAGAGCTTACAATATCATTGTTAAAATCTATTAGGACTGACTCGACAATGTTTATAATTTTTTCATCAGTGACTCTTAACCCTCTTATAAATTTTGATTGAATATTAGATTTATCTAATTCTCTCTTGATCCTTGGACCTCCACCATGAACTACAATAACAGAAAGACCTAATTTATTTAAGATACTTAAATCAGTAATAAAATTATCAAAGATATTTCTATCAATTAAAACATTTCCTCCATATTTAATGACAATCAAGTCATTTTTATATTTTTCTATGTATTTATTAACCTCGTTTATTGGGGGTCCGTTTTCAGGAAGAATTTTTTTTATGTCCATTAATTTATTTTAAATTAGAATTTAGGTTGTCGTTTTGACTGTTGTTCTTCTCATAATAAATACTTGCTGAGCCATTGTTAAAATATTATTAACGGTCCAGTAAATAACTAACCCACTTGGAAATGGTGCGAGTATTACGGTTAAGAAAAGCGGGAAGAAAGCAAAAATTTTAGCCTGCATTGGATCAGTAGGTGCGGGATTTAATTTTTGTTGCACCCACATCGAAACTCCCATTGCTACTGGCCAAGCTCCAATAACCAAGAAACTTGGAACGTCGTAGGGCAATAAACCAAAAATATTAAATATACTTGTAGGATCTCTCTCACTTAAATCATGAATCCATCCATAGAATGGCATTTGTCTCATTTCAATAGTGACAAACAAAACTTTGTATAATGCAAAAAACACAGGTATTTGAACAAGAATTGGCAAACAACCTGACATTGGGTTTACTTTTTCCTTTTTATAAAGAGCCATCATTTCTTGTTGAAGTTTCATTTTATCATTTTTATGCAACTCTTTTAGACGAACCATTTCTGGTTGAAGAACTTTCATTTTTGCCATGCTTTTAAATGAAAAATTAGCTAATGGGAAAAAAACCAAACGAATACAAATAGTGATAGCTATAATTGCCAAACCATAGTTTCCAAGCAGTTTAAAGAAATAATCAATTCCATAAAATAGAGGCTTGGTTATGAAGTATAAAAATCCCCAATCAATAACTAAATCAAATTTATCTATGTTGAGTTTTTCAGCATATCCGTCTATCACATCCACTCTTTTTGCAGCAACGATAATTTGTAATTCTTCTTCAATTGAACCTTTTTCATTTAATGCCAAAGGATCTGTAGAAATAAAATTTGCTCTAAATTTATTTTTATAGTCGAATGTTGTCTTAAATTCTTTATCTTTTGGCGGTATTAAGGAAGTAATCCAATATTTATCACTTATACCTAACCACCCTTTATTAGCTACTTTAGTAAACTTCTTTTCTTGAATATCATCATAATCCTCTTCTATTAACTCATCATCCAAAGTTGCAATGAGTCCTTCATGAAGAATTAAAAAGTCAATTATTTCTGGAATTTCATTTCTTATTATTTGTCCATATGAGTAAAAATCATATTTATTATTACTCTCATTAATTATCTTTTGTTTAACAGTAAAAAGATATTTATCATCTAACGATATTATTTTTTCAAATTTTAGCCCCTGTTCGTTGGACCATGATAGTTTTATTGGAGACTTGTCTGTGAGTTTGTTATTACCTTCTATTGACCAAATCGTATCTGAGTTAGGAACATCAACATTTTTATCAGAAGTAACAAAACCGCTATCTATTAGATATCCCTCCTTAATATTTCGAGGTCCTAGTAAAGTTACTCTTTGTTCATTATCAAGGGTTACTTTATAATTTTTGAAAGTTAAATCATCTATTGATGCACCTTTTAATGATATTGAACCTATAATATTTTCATTTTCAAATCGAATTCTTTCACTTTGTTTTAATGCATCATCTCGTGAAATTGTAATTTGTGTTTCCTTTTGTTCTAAACTTGGTGCATCACCGCTTTGTTCAATTTTTTCTTTTTCAACAATATTTTGATCCACTGTTGATTTTTCTGGAACAAAGAATAATGCCCATAAAACAATTACAGCAGATGATAAAGCGATAGCTGCTATTGTATTTTTAGAGTCCATTATTTTTTAACTTTAATTTCTTTTTTTACAGGATCAATTCCACCTTCTTTAAAAGGGTGGCATGAAAGAATCCTTTTTAAACTTAAATATCCACCCTTAAAAAAACCATAAGTTTTCAATGCCTCAATGCTATAATCGGAACAAGATGGAAAGTACCTACACGAGTTACCTAGTAATGGACTTATTAGGTATTTGTAAGCCTGAATTAATTTTATAAATATAATTATAAAAATGTTCATTATTTAATTTTTTTAAAATCCTGAAATAAGGTTTCTTTTATAATTTTAAATTCATTATTTAGCATAGTTGACTTAGCAATAACAAGATATGAATAGTGATATTTTAGAGATATTTCTTTAACAGCATCATTCATAATATTCCTTAGTCTCCTCTTTATCTTGTTTCTCTTTACAGCATTTCCTATCTTCTTCTTAGTTACAAAAGAAATATTAAGTTTCTGATTATTTTTTTTATTAATATTACCAAAAAAAATTGTTACATATCTGTTTGATACTTTTTTCTTTTTGAGCAAAGTTTTAAAGTCTTCATTCTTTGAAAGAGCAACAATTTTGCTTTTCATTGAGTTGGCTTTATTTTCTTCTTCTTTTAACAGTTGAGGATACTGTTAAATTTTTTCTTCCTCTAGCTCTTCTTCTTTTTAAAAGTTTTCTGCCTCCTTTGGTTTTCATTTTTGATCTAAAACCATGGGTTCGGGCTCTTTTTTTCCTAGATGGTTGATATGTTCTTTTCATAAAAGCGGTTAAATTTATATAAAATTTCGCCCTTTATAATAATTAAATATATAAATAGCAAATAGAAGATTTATAAATACCATGAACCATGATGGAAAAAGCTAAGAAAACTAAAATAATAATAGGTTTATCATACTTAGTTTTACTTACTATATTTGTGTTATTGTTTTTTTCAAAATTTAGTATCCAAGAGATAACTTCTTATGACTTCATTAAAGAAAACAGATTGTATTTTCTAAAATTAAAAAATTCTAATTTGTTTTTAATATCCATAATTTTTTTAATTTTCACAATATTATGGGTTTTCCCGTTTTTAGGTTTTGGTTCTCCAATTGCATTACTAGGAGGATTTATTTTTGGCAAATGGCTGGGTACTATAATTGTGGTCATAGGTATGAGTGTTGGTGCAACATTTCTATATATTTTTGGAAACTATTTTTTAAAAGATTTAATTAGAGATAAATTTTTAAATAGATATCAAAATCTAGAGAGAAAATTTAAAAAGTCTGAATTTTATTATCTATTAATATATAGATTTATTGGAGGAATACCTTGGCAACTTAGCTGCATTTTGCCTACAATTTTTGATGTTAGGGTAAAAAATTTTTTTTTCGCATCATTAATAGGAATTATACCTCAAATTTTTTTAGCTGTTTCTTTAGGTAGTGGTCTGGAAAAAGTAATAGAACAAAATTCACAAGTTCCTAAAATTACAGATATAATTTTTTCACCCGAAATATATATTCCAATTTTAGCCTTTTCTAGTTTAGTCTTGATTACAATTTTTCTTAGAAAGTCTTTTTATAAAAATTAGGTTTGCTCCAACCAGGAATCGAACCTGAAATTGAATCATACCAAGATCCCGTTATTAACCATTTAACTATTGGAGCATTTAGATCAAATCTATTATTATTGAATATAATGCATTTTTTTCAAATTATTGCCTTAATTTTTTGATTAATATGATTTATATCTTACCAAGGAAATTTTATGGGTATTCATTACGATTATAAATCAACCAAAAGTGCTAAGCTTATGGAAAAGCAAGCGAAAAGGGAAAAAAAACTTGCTGAAAAAAAAGCAAAAAGATTAGCAAAAGAAGGCCCTAAAAAAGATGATAATAAGGATAAAGCTTTAGATGCATCTAAACCAATAACTTTAGATTTCCTTACCAATCCAAATAAAGAATGATTACTAAAAATAAAAATGAGCGCTTAAGCATCGCGCTTAGGAAAAATTTAAAAAAGAGAAAAATTTTTCAAAAAAAAAATAAAAAGAAAACAAAATAATGTCTATTCAGCCAGACTCTTGGATAAAAAAAATGTGCAAAGAGCACAATATGATTGAGCCTTTTTTAGAAGAACAGATATCTAAAGGAACAATATCTAAGGGTCTTTCCTCGATGGGTTATGATGTTTCTCTATCAGATGAATATAGAATCTTCACTAATGTAAATAATTCATTAGTTGATCCAAAAAATTTTTCTGAGGATAATTTTGTAGAGCGTAAGGGTCCATACTGCATAATACCACCCAATAGTTTTGCACTTGCAAAAACAGTTGAGTACTTTCGTATACCTGATGATGTTCTTTGTATATGCGTTGGAAAAAGTACTTATGCAAGATGTGGTATTATTGTAAATGTTACGCCTATTGAAAATGGTTTTCATGGAAATATAGTAATTGAGCTCTCAAATACAACACCAAATCCTGCTAAAATATATTCAAATGAGGGAATAGCTCAATTTTTATTTTTTAAATCAGACACAAAGCCAGAGACAACTTACGCATCTAAAAAAGGAAAATATCAATTTCAAAAAAACATTCAGGTTGCCAAGATAAAAGAATAATTTATGGATAAATTTTCTATCACTGGTCCTTGTCGAGTGATGAAAGGTGAGGTTTCAATTTCTGGTTCCAAAAATGCCGCTTTAGCAATACTTGCTGGAACATTGTTGTTTGATAAACCTGTAATTATCGAAAACCTACCAAGGGTAAGAGATATCGACACTATGCTTAACTTATTAAAATCTCTTGGATCGAGTATTCAGTTTTTTGATAATAAAAAAACAGTAAAGATTACAAAAACGAAAAAGCAAAAACAGTTTGCATCTTATTCAATTGTTAAAACAATGAGAGCAGGAATACTAGTGCTTGGACCGTTAGTTGCTAAATATCATAAATCCATCTCAAGTTTTCCAGGTGGATGTGTCTTAAATGGCAATTCAGGAAGACCAATTGACTTACATTTAGAAGCGTTGAAAAAACTTGGAATGAAATATGAAATAAAAAAAGGATACATACATGCCAAATCAAACGGTAAATTAAAAGGTAATGTAATTAAATTTCCACAAATATCTGTTGGTGCCACTGAACAATTGGTTATGGCTTCAATTTTGGCAAAAGGAAAAACTATTCTTAAAAATTGTGCAATTGAACCCGAAATAAAAGATTTAACTAAATTTTTAATTTCAGCTGGTGCTAATATAAAATGGATTGGCAAAAGAACTTGCCAAATAATAGGTGTAAATTCTCTTAATGAAACTAAATACTCAGTGATGGGTGATAGAATTGAAACTGGCACTTTTTGTGTAGCTGCTGCTCTATCCAAAGGAGATTTAGTTATAAAAAATTTTGATCCAAAATTAATTAAAACTGAATTGAGTATACTTAAAAAATTAGGTGCAAATATTAAATTATCTAAAAATAGGATAAAAATAAAAGGACCACAGAAAATTAAAAATATAAAAAATATTACCACTAAGGAGTATGAGGGTTTTCCAACAGACCTAGCTCCACAATTTATGGTCCTTCTTTGTAAGGCTAATGGAAATAGTTCTATTACAGAAAACATATTTCAGGGAAGATTTTTACATGTTATGGAGCTTCAAAGACTTGGTGCTAGAATAAGCATTGAAAATAGAACAGCAAAAATAGAGGGAAATACAAATTTTATGGCAGCAGAAGTTATGTCAAGTGACCTAAGGGCTTCAGCTGCTTTAGTTCTTGCAGGCATTGTTTCAAAAGGTAAGACCATTGTAAGTAGAATTTATCACTGCGATCGTGGTTACGAAAATTTTGAGAACAAATTAAGAAAGATTGGTGTAAAAATTAAAAGATTAAGATAGTGAATAAATATTTAGCAAAAATCATAGCAAATGATCAAGAAGGATTACAAATGATTTCTGCTTGTATCTCTGGTTCAAAAACAAAAGTAGATAATATTAAATTTCTTTCATCTAGCAAAGTTTTTTTGGTATCAGTTGAAAGGACTAAAATTGAATCTGATCAAATAAATAAGAAAATTAATAGTATATGTAGGTTTGATTTTGTGGATCGAGTTAAAGCTAAAAATATTGACCAGTCAAATTCAGAAAAAACTTTAGAATTAATTGGTATCGATTATTTGAAAAATAAAGAAGACTATGAAATAAATCTAATTTTTAATAATAATAGCCACATTGTTTTGACTACAGAAACAATTGAAGTAAGATTAGAAGATCAAAATGAGATTAAATCAAGATGATAACATTAAATATTAAACAGAGAAACTTTGATAAATTGTTAGATAATTTCCTTTCAAAGAGAAGAAAAAAACTTCAGTCAAGCTCTATCTCTGTTTCTAGGATTATTAATGATGTAAAGAAAAATGGCGATAAAGCTGTGCTTAAATATGAGCGAAAATTTAACAAAAATAATATTATTACACCATCGTCTAAACAAATTAACTATTCAATTAGATCTTTAGATAAAAAAGTTAAAAAAACAATTGATGAAGCCTATGAAAGGATTCATAAATTTCACTCACTGCAAAAGTTTAAAAATATTTCATTTAAAGATAAATATAATAACAAAGTTAATTATAAGTATTTACCATTAGAATCAGTTGGTATATATGTACCTGGTTCTACAGCCTCTTATCCTTCTAGTGTTCTAATGTCTGCTATTCCGGCGATTGTGGCTAAAGTAAAAAGAATTGTAATGATTAATCCTGGATATAAGGGAATTCAAAATCCTGCTGTACTATATGCTGCTAGAAGATGTGGTATTAGAGAGATCTATTCTATCGGTGGCCCGTCTGCTATAGCGGCTGTAGCTTATGGAACTAAAAGTATTAAACCTGTAAATAAAGTTGTAGGTCCGGGTAATTCCTATGTTGCTGCAGCAAAAAAAGAGGTATTTGGAGATATTGGAATTGATGCAATGACTGGTCCCTCAGAAATCCTAGTAGTTGCCGATAAATCATCAAATCCTGAATGGATCGCAAGTGACTTGATAGGTCAAGCAGAGCACGATCCACTCGCTCAATGTATTTTAATTTCAAAAGACCAAAAAATTTTAGAGCTAACAAAAAAAGAGATTTTTAAACAATTAAAGGAAATACCAAGATCTTCAATTGCACAAAAAAGTTTAATGACAAACGGAATACTCATGTATGTTAACTCTGATACAAAAATCATAGAAATTTCAAATAAAATTAGTCCTGAACACTTAGAGGTACATGTCAAAAATTATAAATCTTATATTCCAAAAATAAAGAATGCTGGTTCAGTATGCTATGGTACTTATGCTGTAATGGCTTGTACTGATTATGGTTTACCAGGCACAAATCATATTTTACCAGTTAATGGTAGTGCTAAATATTCAAGTGGTTTAGGTGTTTCTGAGTTCATTAAAAAAATATCGTTTATAAACTTAAGTAAAAAAGGTATTGAAACTATTGGTCCATCAATTATAAACTTCGCTAATTTTGAAGGATTACAAGCACATGCTAAATCCGTAGAAAAAAGAATAAGGAGAAAATAAAATTGTCTAAACAAGATCTGCTCGAATTTAAGGGAAAAGTTATAGATCTTTTGCCGAACGCAATGTTTAGAGTACAATTAGAGAATGGTCATTTAGTGACCGCCCATACGGCAGGAAAGTTACGGAAAAATAGAATACGCGTCCTTCAAGGCGATGCGGTAACTGTCGAAATGACACCTTATGATCTTACTAAAGGGAGAATTATCTTTAGGGGATAATATTATGCTTCGGTAGCTCAGGAGTAGAGCAGAGCCCTGAAAAGGCTTGTGTCGGAGGTGCGAATCCTTCCCGAAGCACCACAAACATTATTGCAACTTGCATTTCTAAATTTTTATTATTAAGCTTGTTAATTAAAGTAATAAATATGAGGAAACCAAAATGACTATATTACGTGGGACCGTCAAGTGGTTCAATGGAAAAAAGGATTTGGGTTCATTGAACGAGAGGACAAAGAGAAAGACGCGTTTGTACACGCTTCGGCCGTCAAAGCGGCCGGAATGAGGTACTTGAACGAGGGCGATAAAATTGAGTTTACTCTGGAAGATGGACCCAAAGGACCAGCAGCAGTTAACTTAAAAAAAGTTGATTAGCTGTTTTAAAAATTTAAAGGACGTTTTATCTAAGAAAAAGATGAACGTCCTTTTTTATTTATAGGTTGCAAAATTAATAAATTTGTCTAAAAAGCTGATCATGGATAAAAATGAAAATAAATTAAATGCATTTAAAAGTACTCAAAGAATAGCTCTTAGAGGAACAAACCGAGGTGTGCATTCTCATCATTTTCATGCTGGCGCTGCTAGCAGATAATCATACATATTATAATTTTAATTCCACAATAAATAATATAAAACAAACTAATATGCATTAGTGGTGAAATAGTATCACGTCGGTTTGTGGATCCGAAGTCGTAGGAGCGTAACCTACCTAATGTACCACAAGACGCTCAGAAAAGTGTCTTAATTAAATGAACAAAAAAATTAAATTATTAGAAGCTGATCTACCAAAAGGATTTCAAAATAAATGGGGCAGCTCTTTATTTGTAAAAAAGAGATTACTAGAGGTAATTGAGAAAAACTTTATTAAATTTGGTTATTCTCCTTTAGAGACTAGTCCCATGCAATTTAGCTCAATAATTGGAAATTCTTTATCAGAGGATGAGGAAAACCCAATGTCAGATATTTATACTTTTTCTGATCAGGGCACAGAAGTTTCCTTAAGATATGATTTATCTCAACCTTTAATTAATTTTTATAAACAAAATTATATGGATTTACCAAATCCATATAAGCGATATGAGATTGGTACAGTCTTTAGAAGGGATAAGCCAGGAAGTAATAGGTATAAATCTTTTGGACAATGTGATGTTGATATCATTGGAAATTTTGAAGTTAAGCAAGCTAATGCAGATTTATGTTCTATAATTGGAAGCATTTTCACTGAATTTCTCAAAAAATCAGAGTTTGTAATTAATGTAAGTAATAGAAAAATTGTTCAAGGTTTAATGGATCAATTAAAAATTGTTGATCAAAATCAAAAACAGAAAGTTTTAAGAGCAATCGACAAACTAGATAAACCTGGGTTTGGTTTTAAAGGTGTCGAAGATTTACTAAAAAAAGAAAGGCGCGATCAAAGTGGAGCAATTGTTAAAGGTGCGAATTTGAATGATGATCAATCATCTAAAATTATTGATTTCTTGAAGATTAAAGACATCAAGGAACTTAAACAAAAAATTGATAATCCATTAACTAATGAAGGAATTAAAGAACTAGAGGAACTATTAGAAGTCCTAAGCTATGGAGAGTACGCAGATCAAGTAAAATTTAATAGTTCAATCGTACGTGGGATGGATATGTACACGGGAAATGTAATTGAAACCAATTTGAAATTTGAGGTAAAAAACTCAAAGGGGAAAGTAATTGATCCCGGCGCTATGTGCAGTGGTGGTGAATATTTAATTACTAAATTCAAGGGAGATCCATTTCTTGGATGTGGTGTCTCTATTGGAAGTGATCGTCTTGCGTGGGCACTTTCACAAAAAGATAACATAAAGATTGAAGAAAAAAAACCAGTGCTAATTTGTGTGATAGGGGAAAAAAATTTAAATAAATATTATGAAATTTTAAAAGTTTTAAGAGACAATGATATTTGTTCAGAAATTTATTTAGATTCTAAGAAAAAACTTTCTCGACAACTTGAGTATGCGTCTAAAAGAGGTCTATCTTTAGCAATTATCTGTGGTGACAATGAATTTAACAACAACACGATTACGATTAAATATCTCCAAGGAATTAAAGGAGATAATCAAATCTCCATTCCAAAAGAAAAATTAGTAAATGAAGTTAAAAAATTCCTTTGATAAAATTCTTAGATCCAAAGGGTTTAAGAAGATAGAATTAAGTCATGTTATCCCTTCTATGAAAGCACTTAAAAGAAGTGGTGACATTAGAAGAAATATGTTTTCTTATTATGATAGAAATTTCCAAGAAATTTCTCTTCGTCCTGATCTAAGCTTGTCTGCAGCACTAAAGTTTGCTGAGGAAAAAACTAATTTAAAAAAAAAATATTTTTATAGTGGTTTGGCATATCGTAAGCCTACAAAAAATAAGGATTTACCAATTGTTTCTCAATTTGGCTGGGAAATATTCAACTCAAAAGATAAGCACAAAGATGACAAAGAGATTATAGAAACTTCACTTAAAATTTTAAAGAATACAAAATTTAAAGGATGTAAATTAAAAATTGGTAACTTGGAAATATTTGTATCATTAATTAATCGTTTACCAAACTTAAGCTCAAGATATAAAGATAGATTAGTTCGTCATTTCTTTAGAAAAAATTATTTTAATAAGTTATTAAAAAAACTTGAAACAAACTATGATATTGATGAAAAAAAAGTAGTTAAAGATAAAATACTAGCCAATAAACTAAGAAAACTTGATCAAAATGATGTTTATGGTGGACGTAGTTTAAAATCAATTCTTGAGAGATTTGATAACAAAATGAGGTCACCTCGTGACGAGTCTTCAAAAAAAGACGTAAAAATTATTAAAAACTTTTTAAAGATAGAATGTGATATTGAAAACGCTTCAAATATTTTGAATAATTTTTTTAAAAAGAATAAGATTAATTTAGTTATCAGTGATGATTATTTTCCAATTAATAAAAATAAAATAAATAATGTAAGAATTTTTTATGCCTCAGACCTTGGTAGAAATGTGAGTTATTATACTAATATGGTATTTAGCATTGAGGTAAAATCAAAATTAAAACCTCAAATTTATATATCAGGTGGAAGATATTCAAACTTATTAAGAAACTTAGGGTATAAAAAAACTGAAGCTGTTGGTGCTGCAGTTGACTTAACTATATGAAAAGTGACTTTGTAAATATTGGTTTAATCTCCAAGGGACGCATGATGGAAAGTGCGCAAAAGATATTTAAAAAAAATAAACTAAAGATTTACAAAAAATTAGGTGAGAGAGACTTATTTGGTTATATTAAAGATAAAAAATTTCAAAATGTGCGTATATGGTATTTGAGTCCCAAGGAAATAATCGAGTCTGTTGGAACTGGAGTACTTGACGCTGGTATTGGTGCACTTGATTTACTTAAAAATTCAGAACCAAATATACAATCAAGAATATCAATTGAAAAAAAATATGATTTTGGCCAATGCCAACTTTGTGTGTTGTTGCCTAAATTTTGGTTGGATACTGTAAATCCTACAGATCTCGAGGAGGTTTCATGGGAATTTTTTTATAAAAAGAAAAGATTAATGAGAATAGCTACTAAGTTTAAACTTCTAACAGAGCAATGGTGTAAATCACGTGGAATTAATATGGTAGAAATAATTGGCAGTGAGGGTGCTACCGAGGCGGCCCCAAGATTGGGAAAAGCTGATTTAGTAGTAGACGTAGCAACTAGCTTTGATACTGCAAAAGCAAATAATTTGAAGTTATTAGAGGATGATGGAGTAATATTAAATTCATCAGCTATTTTATGCTCTAATAAAAATTCTATTAAAAAAAGAGAAGTTAAAAAATTTGTAAAATTACTTTCTAAGGATTAAATCTTTCCAATAATTTATAATGATTTTGATAATATCTAAATTTCTGAAGATAGCATAAACACCCAGAATAGCGCCTAATATTAAAAAAATCTTTATTATCAAAATTAAATCCATAGATTTATCTTAAACAACATTTAATGGCATTAATGTGTTAAATTAGAAAATGTCTATAAAAAATCAGTCTAAAAATTCTAATTCTTTAAATATTAAGCAGTCAACGTATGACCTGATCCCTAAAATTAAAGAACTTGCAAAAACAATGTCACAAAAAGAAGTTCAAGAAAAACTCAGAATAAATAAAAAAACTTTAAAAAAAATAAAAGATAATGAAAATATTAAATTTAGAACATCTTATTTACCTTTTGAAAAAACTAAAAAATCCATACCATATTCTGAAAGATATACCGATGAAGAAAAATCAGAGATGTATAGAAGGAGGAAAGCTAATGAGACTGAGTTAGATAGAATTGATAAAAGAGAACGAGATATTAAATATTACAATAACTTGAAAATGGATAAAAAAAGACATGCAAAGAAAGTACTAAGAGATAGAAAATCAGCTATAAATAGGTGGCAAAATTTATCTAATGAGGACTGGGAATTAAAAAAATATAGAGATAGAGAATATCAGGCTAATCAATCTAAAAAGAGGAAAAAATTTAATTAAAATGTCTTGGAAAATAAATAATAAGTTTGCTTACCCAAAATCAATGAGATCCATTTATAATGGATCCAGACATTATGATGTAAGTGGAGATAAGTATCCAAGCGTAACAAACATACTTGCAGAAACTAAGAGTCAAGAGGATAAGGATGCGCTTAATAAATGGAAAAAGGATGTAGGGTTCAAGGAGGCAGCGATAATTTCCAAACAAAGTTCAGAAAGGGGAACTACTCTTCACCAGTACTTAGAGTCAATTTTGTTAAATAAAATGAACGGAGAATTATTGGAAGAAATAAATTTACCAAAAAAAATGGCAGAGACAATTGTAGACAACGGAATAAATAATCAAATCAGTGAAGTCTATGGATGTGAAGCTGTGTTGTATTATGATGGAAATTTAAAGTTTGCTGGTACTGCTGATGCGGTAATAAATTCTTCAGATAATGAAATCAAAATTTTAGACTTTAAACAATCTAATAAGCCCAAAAAAAGAGAGTATTCTGTGATAAATGAATATGGACTTCAATTAGCATTATATTCAATTGCTCACGACAATATGTTTGGAACCAAGATTAAATCAACGGAAATTTTAATGTGCACACCAAATTTAATATTCCAAAAGTTTGAATTTAAAGACCAGGAGTTTGAAAAATTGAAAAAGGAAGCAATGAACAGAGTAGAGCAATATTACAATTTAAAAAGAAGGAATTGAAAATTATAAATAGTTTTCATGCTCGGATGCTAGTTTCTCTAAATGGGAGTTGATTGTTTCAACTTTTTCTAAAACTTCTTTATCATCTTTTTTTTCCTCTCTTAAAACATCAATACGCGCCATTCCCTCAGGTATAGTTGGAAAAACCTCTTTATTAGTGGAAAGCAATCTACGACTTATATTTTTTCGAACTTTTTTATATTCTTCATTACTATCAAAACCGTCTTTACCCCACTTATCTAGTAAGACCATTTCTGATAAATGTTTAAGTGGACCATTAAATCTTTTGTGAATTTTTTTCTGCTCATCTTTGTTATTAGTCATAACAAAATTATTCATTAATGATTTGTCATTTGATGTTGGATTTAGATTAAATATCATTTGTTCAGGTATTAGCTCGGTTTGATCAATTGAATTATCTTCAAACTGGTCACTGATGATTAAACTCACCCTATTAGCTAATTCTTTTCTATTTTTGATTATAAAATCTGCTCTCTTTTTAAGTACTTCGTGTCCTAAAGTGGAGTATTCATCATCAAATTTAGTCGCAAAAGATTTATCTTGAATGAATGGATTCTTTCCAATTTTAATAGTCCTATATTTCTTAGGGGCAGCAGAAAGTGTTTTTTTTAATACAGTATTCGATTTTTCAGAAAAAATTAACTCTGGATCATGTTTCAAGTCAAATACAAGATGATAGCCTTTATAAATTGGGTGCTCACACAAATATGTTGATGTAAATTGTCTAGTACGACTATAGAACGTTTCTGGGTGACAAAAATAATCAGTATTTTCTATTTTACTTAAAACATCTTTCTTATTTGTAAAACTAAGTGATTGCCTAAATAAATTTGGATCTTTTTTCTTCAGTAAGTTCATTAAACTTACTAAACCCTCAGTATCTCCTTTTGAACTATGTAAATCCTTTATTTCAAATCCATTAGCTTTTGCAAGTGATCCGAGACGATAAACTTTGTTATTTTTTTCATTTAATTCAAATGAAATTTTATTTGGTGCATAAAAATCAAAGTTTTGAACTATCGGAAGAGAGTCCAATTGTCTAGCATTACCGGTAGAAAAAATCCATGGCCAGGTAAATAAATTTGAAAATAAATGCTGACTTGTAAGCATATAATCAAAATTATATCCATTATGCGCACAAAAGAACACATCACCTTTATTTATCCAAGAGATAAATTTTTCATTTGTTTGTTTTGTTAAGTCAAAATTTGTATTAGACCATTTATCCATTTCAAATGGATCTATTCCATTGACTAAAAAACTGTCAACCTCGTACACTCTTGATTTTCTTAATTTTGCTTTACAACTGAACTCATCCAATTTTTTAAAGTTATAATCATAGAAAATAGCATCGATCGTCAATATATCTGCCAAACCTCTTCCACCACTAGTTTCTGTATCAAAAAATATAAAATTCGGTTTTGACATTATGCAATTTCTTTTTTGTTCTTATCGATGAAAAGTGGAATTTCGATATCTTTTGCTTTTTCATGAAATAAATTTGGCTCTATCGTTTCGTGTTTAAGAAACTCGATATCCTTAAAGTTGTTAGATCTCCATACCACTTCACCATAAATCATCGGAATTAGTTCAACAAAATCTATTGCATCATCTCTATATTTTTTATTATCTGATATTATATGAACTAGTGTTCTTTGTTTTAGCTTAAGGAATTGGAGTCTTCTTACACAAACTCTTCCGTTAAGATTGATTGCATAAATACCATTATTAAATACCACATCTTTAAATTTTTTATTGTGAAATTTAATTATTAAAGCGATATCGCCAGAATTTATCGTACCTTGCATATTATCTTCACTTACATTTAATAAAATAAGATCATCATATTTATTTAAATTTAGATTTCTTTTTACAAAATCTTTTGAGAACAATATTTTTTCATCAGAATTAACCACTGGTAATTTAAAAGTCTCATTTGGAGCAACAAAATTAGGCATATATTTTTTTCTTAAAATTTCTAAATGAGGATAAAAATCTTCAATAGATTCTATTAATCTTTGTGCATCTAAAAGTCTCATTACCTCAGAAAGATTATTATATGTCCCTGGTTCATCTGGTTGATAATTTTTAAGTTCTTCAACCTCTTCTCTTAATCCAGGGAGAACTTCATCGACATATCGTTTAACATAATTTTCTTCATCGTGTATAAATTTCGAATTTGAAAGCTTAATATGAATAGTACAGTGGTATTCTAAACAAGGTAAAATTAGCTTTTGAATAATGTTAAAATCTTTGTATTTTTCAATAATTTTGTGAAAACTATTTTTTTCGGCATTTTTAAGATCATCAAAAAAAGCGTATTTTTTCGATTTACTTTTACTATCTTTTGAGAGGGGCCTTGAAGAGGCAATCGCATTTAAAAAAAAATAAGCAAAACTTGGAGGAAAATTAGGCTCAAAAAATCTGTAAAGATATGTATCTAAAGAATGCCTATGTTTTCCCAAATAAATCTTACTTTGGACCTTCGTTAGTCCCGCGGACCTTAATAATTTGAGTAATAAATCTTTAGAAGCTTCATTTATTGTTGATTTTACTTGCCGATTCATACTTTATATATATACTTTTTTATGAAGCGATCAATAATATTTTTTTATAAAAAACACTTTACAAAAAAGTGATTATTATATATATTGTTTTTTATGTTTAAACAATTGAAATTGGGTTCTTTAACCTTTTCTTTATCATTCTCCTTTCTTTCTAGAAGGTTATTGAGCTCAATTTTCGATTTAGTGGAGACAGCTAATGAAAGATGAATTTTATTATATTTTAAGGCGTTGTCTTTTAAGTAGAAAGGACTGGTTAAAATACCAGAGTAACTATCTGCGATTTAAGTCATTAAAAGAGGAAGCTTTTAAAAGAAGATTTAATAGAAATATTCTTTTATCTACAACTTACAGTATAATCAATCTTCCATCAGCAATTGTTAATTTCCTAATAAAAATCAATGAGTATTCTGAATATAAGAGAGTTTTAAGTGAAATTGAGGTGCTCGAGGAAGAAATAAATAAATACAACAAAAAACAAATCAATAATAATAGGAGTTAAAATGCCCAAAGTTAAAAAAATAAACAAAAAGAAATCATCAAATGTAGTACCTTTGAAAAGAGATCTTGTTCAATCAGAAAATGCCGAAAATTTGTTAACCATAGAAGAGCAAGAACGTGAAAGAACAAATAAATTTGCACGTAAATTGTGTGATGAAATTGACCAGTATGTTACAGAATGTAAAATGGATACTGATATGACATATTATCATTTCTTATTCCACTTGAAACAAAGAACAATACATAGAGTTTCATATAATTTGTTTAAATTTGCTGATAAATCTTCTACAGATGAAGTTACTGAAAATATGGCTAAATATTTAAATGAAAACTCACCTGAGTTGAAATTAGATGCATCAAATAATACAATACAATAGAGGAATCATTTAAATGGATATTTTGACTATATTAATTACTGCAGCAAGTGTTTCAATTTTATGGATTTTTTATCTTAAATTTTTTAATAAAGAGAGATCATCACAAGATCTAGAGGAATTAAAAGATAAAGAACATGAAATTGATTTGATAAAACTTCAACATGAAAAAGATTTAAGCCTGTTAAAAGAAAAATTTAATAGTCTTGAAAATGAAAAAAACTTAATTGAAGAAACTCTGACTAATGAAAGAGAAACTACAAAAGATCAGCTTAAAACGCTTGGGAAGGTTGATGCTTTTAAAAACTCTGTTACAGCTAATATGGGCCATTACACTCAAATGTTAGAAAAACAACAGAAATTTATTGATAAACTTACTGGCAACAGTAAATACCAAGGCAACTTTGGAGAAAAATTTTTAGAGCAATCCTTACAATTTCATGGTTACAAACTTAATATTGATTATACAAAACAAAAACATGAAATGGTTCATAATCTTGAGGAAGATAAATCTGAAATTACTAAACCAGATATTGTCCTAAACATTGGAGACTCAGCTCATATAATTTGTGACTCCAAAGTATCACTCGATAATTGGAAGAGATTTGTAAATGCGGAAAATGAGCAAGAAAAAAATGACCAGTTTAAAAAGCATTATTTAGCTGTGAAAAGACATATCGATGAACTTGCAAAAAAAGATTATGTAAAAAATTTAAAAAAACAAGTTTTTCAAAAAGTAATAATGTATATGCCACATGAGGCAGCTTATTTAGCAGCCTTAGAACAAGATCCCGAACTTTATGAGTATGCTTATAAAAAAAATATTTTATTAGTGGGTCCAAAAAATTTGTTTGCAATTATTTCAATTGCTCAAACAATTAGAAATAAAGAAAAAGCAATTGACAGTGTTAAAGAAATTACTTTGACAGCTCAAAATTTAATGGAAAAGTATAGAGTTTTAAAAAGTTATTTAATCGACACTATGACAAGTTTTAATTCTCATGGTGAAAATTTAAGAAAAGTTATTCAAGGTGCTTATGGTAAGGCTGGATTGGAACAACGAATTGAAAAATTACAAAGCCTTGGTGTCAGACCTTCAAAACCTATAGAAAAAACAACATCAGTTCAGGACGAGATTATGAGTTTCGATACGATTGAAGAAAAAAATAAAAGCAAAGAGACGGACAAAAAAATTTACAGTTGATAATCTAATTTTTGATGGATAAAAATTTTTATTCACCCACAATGCTTGTAAATTATATTAATTTGAAGCATTTTATTACTGATGAATTCGGTGATGAGATTTTAAATTTAAAAAAATCAGACAGAACAATCGCAGAAAATTTAAGGTTAGAAAGGGGTCTAATCCACGAAAAAGAATATTTTAAAGAATTAAGCAAAAAATATAAAAAAATTAAAAATATTAAAAAGTTAAAAGATTTATCCAAAGAAGAAAAAATTAAAGAAACAATTCAAGCTCTGAAAAATGGATATGAACTGGTTTATGGAGGGTGGTTAGCATCAGGAAATTGGAGAGGAGAATTGGACTTTTTAGAAATTAATAAAACTGTAAAATCTAATTTTGGCGATTGGAGTTATGAAATTATTGATACTAAAAATAGCTCAAAAATAAAAAAAGATCATATTTATCAAATAAGTTTATATTCCTATCTACTTAAAGAAGCACAAGGAATTCTTCCAAAAAACTTTTATATTTTATTAAAAGATAAAAGAAAAGAAATCATTATGCTTAGTGAGGTGTATGACATTTTTTTAAAACAAAAATTATCTTTTGAGAATTTTGCAAAGAATGATTTGAATAGGAAAAAATTAGAAAAAGTTAGTTATTGTTCTCTTAGGGATTTACAAGAATTTTGTGAAAAAGAATGGATAAATAAAAAGCATTTAAATCAAGTATTAGGAAACAATAAAAATAATATTAAAAGATTAAATGAGGCTGGTATAAAAAACTTTGATGAGCTTTCAAAATTAGATCCAAAAAAAAAAATTGAAGGTTTAAAAGATGAGACAAAAATCAAGTTAATCAATCAAGCAAAATTACAAGTAAATGCACACGCAGAAGGAGTAATTAAGTTTGAATTTATTGAGGAAAATTTTGTTTTAAATAAAGGATTTAATCTTTTACCTGAACCAGCTCCAGGTGATCTTTTTTTCGATTTAGAAGGTGTACAAGATTATGTTTATTCAGGTCGATTAGAATACTTATTTGGTATTTTTTATCAAGAAAATGAAAAGAAAGTTTTCAAACCATTTTGGGCACATAGTAGAGAAGAGGAAAAACAAAGTTTAATTAAATTTTTTGAATTTACAAAAGCTCATTTTAAAAAATATCCTAAGGCAAAAATTTATCATTATGCGCCATATGAAATCACTGCTTTAGAAAGATTAACTTCAATACATAAAGTCCACGGAGTAGATTATGATCATTATTTAAACCTTGGAAAATTCGTAGATTTATTTAGAGTAGTCAAACAAGGCATATACGTATCCCAAAAAAGTTATTCTATAAAAGATATTGAAAAGTATTACGATTTTAAAAGAACAGGTGAAATTCTAAAAGGAGATGTATCTGAGGAGTTTTATATTCAATGGATGCTTAATAATGATAAGAGACTTTTAGATAAGATTGAAGATTATAATAAACAAGATTGTGAGTCTACTTTTAGACTTAGAAAATGGCTATTGCGAATAAAACCAAAGCAAACAAAATGGTTTATCCCTGAAAAGGAAAAAATAGAATTAAGACCTTTTGAGGAAAATTTATTAGAATTTCAAGAGAAGTTTGAAAATTTTAAATCAAAACATAATAAAATTTCAAAATTACTTTCAGATGTAATTGGTTTTTATAATAGAGAACAAAAACCACAATGGCGACAGCATTTTGATAGAAAAGATTTATCAGATAGTGACCTAATGGACGATAAAGAATGCATAGGAAATATGAAACTTGCATCAGTTTTTCAAGACAAAAGATCACTTGTTTACAAATATATTTTTCCAGAGCAAGAATATAAACTTAAAGAGGGAAGAACATGCATAATTGCAAACAATACAGATCCAGAAAGAAGTGATTATGCAGGTAAAATTCAAGAATTAGATCAAATTAAACGATCACTTTTACTTAGAAAAGGAATCTCCAAAGAGGATAAGCGATTACCAAAAATTTTATCTATTGGTGAAAAAGTCATGGAACATGCACGTTTTGAAAATTTAAATAAAAATATTTATAGATTTTGTGACAATGTTTTAGAAAAAAAGGATGGATATAATGCAATTAAAGATTTTATTAATAGAGAAATTCCTAAAATAAAAGGAATAAAAAAAGGTGAAAAAATAATTAAAACTGAAAAATATGATGATGAAATTCCAAAAATTATTTTAAATTTACAAAATTCATATCTCTATCTACAAGGTCCGCCTGGCTCTGGGAAAACGTTTCAAGCAAGTAATGCTATAATTGAATTACTTAAAAATAATAAAAAAATTGCAGTGACAGCAAATTCCCATAAAGTAATCCATAATCTTTTAGAGCGAGTAGAAAATTTAGCTAATAATCAGAATTATGTATTTAAAGGATTGAAGATGGGTAATCCAGATAACGAGGATACATTCTACAATGGAAATTTGATTAAAACTGATAAAAACGAAAAACATTTTATTGATGGGTTAAAAGAGAATAAAATTTTACTTTATGCAGGAACAAAATATCATTTATCTCAATGGTATTACCAAAATAAATTAGATTACCTTTTTGTAGATGAAGCTTCTCAAATTTCTGTTGCAGATTTAATTGCTTTAGGAGGAATTGCGAAAAATATTGTTTTAGTTGGAGATCAACAACAACTTGGTCAGCCAACACAAGGAAGTCACCCAAATGACTCTGGAAAATCAGTTTTAGATTATTTATTAGAAGACAGCGACACCATTTCTCCAGACAAAGGTATTTTTTTAAATAAAACTTTTAGGCTCCATCCAAATATAAATTTATTTACCTCTGAAAATTTTTACGAAAATAGATTGCTGGTAAATGAAAATAATATTAATAGAAAAATTGAGTACAAAAAAAATAGCATTATTAAAAATGAGGGCATACACACAGTATTAATGAAACACCAAGATAGATCACAAACAAGTATTGAGGAGTTTGAAATTATAAAAAAAATTATGGACCAAGTCATGGGCTGCAAGTTTATTGATTTTGATAAAACTGAGAGGAAAATAAGTATAGATGACATTTTAATCGTAAGCCCTTTTAATGCTCAGGTAAATTTTTTGAAAGCAAGATTAAATAAAGGAGCTCGATGTGGGACAATAGATAAATTTCAAGGAATGGAAGCACCTATAACAATTATAAGTATGACAAGTTCTTCAGTCGATGATCTCCCAAGAAATAAAAAATTTTTCTTTAATCGAAATCGACTTAATGTTGCAATCTCAAGAGCCCAATGTTCATCAGTTATTTTGCTTAACCCAAAATTATTAGATTCAGTTCCTAATGATTATGAGGAATTTAAGTTAATGAATTATTTTCAAAAATTAATGAAATATGCAGCATAATTATATAAGATAACTCAAGGATTTTATTGATGGATAAAGACAAATATAAACTTGGAAAAACACGGGAAGAGAAGCCAGAGGGTTACTTAAGTAGTGAAGAATTGTTTGATTTTTTTCAAAAAAAAAAAATTTTTATTAAAAGAAAAGATAATTTGCCCAGATTTTGTGATCAGCACAATATACAAATGATAAAGTTTAAAAGAGAAGGTAGTGGAGGCACAACACCTACAGCATATAGAATTCCTTCAGACACGAAGATAAATCAAATTAAACAAAAACTAATGTTTAATAATAATAGTATTTTGGGATTAGAACTAATTAAAAAAAAAGAAAATAAAATACTTCAGATTTTCGATGAAGCTAAAAATCAACAAGAATCAAAATCTTCTATTGCTGATAAAGTTGCAGAAGTTTTAGGAGTTCCCTGTAATAGAAAATTAGTAAGAAGAGTCTTGAATGAAAAAAGATCCTCAAAATTAGATAAACTAAAGTAATTTACAATTAATTAAGATAACAGATATAAAGTCTCATTTATGATTACTAATTTGACTTTAAATAAAAAAAACATACTAATTATACATTAAATTAAAGGATAAATTATGCTAATTGATTTTAAAGATGAAGATTTTGAAAATAAAATTAAAAATGAGAATATTTCTGTAATTCAATTCTCAGCGTCATGGTGCTCACCTTGTCGTGCCTTGAAACCAATTTTAGATAAGTTGTCAGATTCAGAGGAGTATAAAGATAAAGCAAATTTTTATTATGCAGACATCGAGGAAGGTGGTATTAACACTGGGAGCGCACTGGGGATCAGAGGAGTGCCTACTACAATTTTATTTCGTAAAGGCACAGAAATCAGTAGATTAATTGGGGGTGTTTCAGAGGCTAAGGTACGAGATTTTTTAAACGAATCTATCTGACCTTTAATTTTCTTTCAAAACCGATCCTATTAAATAAAGGCTACCCATAAAACAAATAACTTTTGGTTTATTAGAAGTTATTTTTTTTAGAGCGTCTTTAAAATCCCTAGCTGTTTTAACTTCATATTTCTGTTTTAATGCAATTAGTTTCAATTGATCAGCTGAACATGAATTTGGCTCATTAGGAATTTTAATCGTTACAATTTTTTTAAATATTCCTTTAAAATTTTTTAAGAAGTTGTTTGGTAATTTATTTTTTTGCATACCCCAGATACAATATATTGGTAATTTTAATGATTTTAAGTAGTCATATAAATTTTTTCCTGAGGTATTTGAGTGAGCACCATCTAATAAAATTTTTTCATTCTTGTGAACATATTTTCTTAGTTTTCCTTTGTGAATATATTGAAGTCTTCCTTCAAAAAAGATTTTTGGGATAGTTTTTTGGATTACCTCTGGTTTGATATTCAAATCTAAAGCAATTTTAATAGCAAGCCCAAGATTATCTATTAATCCCTTGCTATGAATATAATTAGAATAGATAAGTATTTTGTATTTAGTATCTTTGTAGAAAATTTTTTTTCTTTTATAAATAATTTTCCACCTCGAGGGATACGTGATATTACTTTTATTTTTTCTTAAAATGCCTTTTATTATTTTCAAGGTTTTAGGGTTTTGTTTACCTATGTAAATATTCGTTTGATTGCTTAAATAGCCTATTTTTTGTCTACAAATCTCATTTATAGTTTTAGGCGAAATCCACTCAACATGTTGACGATTTATATTGGTAGAGGCTTGAATCAAAGGTTTATCAAATAATCTTGTTGAGTCACCGAAAAACATTAAGCCTGCCTCCAAAATGTTGTAATCAATTTTTTTTTTTGAGACAGCTAATATGTAAATCAGTGTCAAAACCTCAAATAAGCTAAGTTTGACATTTAGTCTACTAATCTGTTTCTCATATTTTTTTATCTCGTTTAATGTGATAAATCTGTTTTTGATCCATATGCGAGATCTTAAATCAAATAAATGTGGAGAAATAAATGTTGATGTTGATTGTCCATTTGCTTCAATAAAATATTTTAACGAAGTGAGACAGCTAAATTTACCATCTGATCCAATTATATTTATTGGATTCTTTAATTTTAAATGAGGATTACTTAAGAGTCCAAGCGCTTTCTTGATTCTACTTAATCCCAAAGTTATTTTACGACTATATTTTTTTTGGAGCTTCTTATAGAAAAGATCTGAGCTAACCATTATTGATTAGTAAAATTTTTATGATGCTTCTTTTTTAATAATTTCAGTGTCTGAAATTAAATTAACACTTTGCTCAGTATTTACGGAATTTTTGTTTAGTAATATAGATAATATAATTCCAATTTTATTTGAAAGATCTTTTCTTTCAATTATGGCGTCGACAAATCCCGTCTTTTGTAAATATTCGGACCGTTGAAACCCAATGGGTAATTCTTCTTTAACAGTTCCTTGAATCACGCGAGCGCCTGCGAACGCCACGAGGGCCCCTGGCTCTGCTAAATTTAAATCTCCTAACATAGCATAACTGGCCGTTATGCCGCCCGCAGTTGGGTCTGCTAATAATACTAAATATGGAAGATTTGCTTTTTTTAATTCATTAATTGCAAGCGTAGTGCGGGTCATTTGACTTAATGATATTAAACCTTCTTGCATTTTCATGCCACCGCCTTGAGTAACAATCAATAAAGGTTGCTCATTCTCAATAGCATGTTGTGTTGCATACAAAAACGCTTCGCCTTCTGCTGACCCGATTGACGCTCCCATATAATTGAAGTCTGAAGCAATTGCAGTTATTTTGATATTATTTATTGATCCAGTAGATACGACCATACTGCATCTTAGACCTGTTTTTTTTCTGGCACTTTTGAGTCGTTCTTTATACGATTTTGAGTCGGTAAAATTAAGAGGATCATCAACAGGTATTGGAGTATCAAGGATTTCATACTGGCCTTTACCAAACAATATATCGAATCTTTGTTTTGGATTTATTCTATGATGTTTATTACAATCCGGACAAACCCAAAGATTTTCCTCTAAGTCCTTTTTTAATATTGGACCTTTGCAGCAAGAAGTCCAGTCACTATTTGCAATATCTTCCTTAGATGCTCTTTTGTGTATCGCAGATTTAATTTTTTCACCTGCTTTAATAATTTTAGTTATCCAGTTCGTTATAGCTCCTTTGTAAAAGTAGAGATATACTTGCCTAAATTTGATGGCAAATCTTTGTCCTCCAAGTTATCCTGAATATACTTTACAAAAGCACTACCGACAATGACTCCTTGACACCCAGTATTAGCAATTTTTAAAGCATCTTTTGGAGATTTAATTCCAAATCCAGAGCAAATTGGCAATTTTGTAGACTTTTGGATTCTCTTTACAAAATTTGACACATCTATTTCATTAGCAGATTTATCTCCAGTTACACCTGAAACATTCACTTGATATAAAAAACCACTTGATATTTTAACTATATCTTTAAGTCTATTATCATCGGTTGTTGGGGCTATAAGTTTTATTAATGATAGATTTTTTTTATTTAATTCCTCCCTTAAAATATTTTCCTCCTTTAACTCATGAGGTGCATCCACAACTAAACAAGCATCAGCACCCGCATCACTTATATCAGTAACAAATTTAGAAATTGGATATTTATATAAATTAGCAATATAACCCATTAAAACAATCCCAACTTCTTGATTATAATTTCTAATTTCACTTACTAATTTAATTATATCTTTTAAAGTATCTCCGTTTTCTAAAACTTTATCATGGGCTATTTTTATGACTGGTCCTTCTGCAGAGGCTTCAGAAGTTGGATAGCCGCATTCAATTACCGAGACCCCATTATCAATTGCCTTTTTGATCAATTCCAAGCTTTTTTTATAGTCAGGATAGCATCCAACAAAATAAGCCACCAACTTTGTCTTTGGATTATTTGACTGAAATATCTTTTTTAGTCTTTCACTCAAAATCTTTACCTATGTGTTCTTGAATTGTATCTAAATCTTTTTCGCCTCTACCACAAAGTGATAAACAAATTAGGTAATCTTTTGATTTACCTTTTGCTCGTTTAATAACTTCAGCTGCTCCAGCCATTGGTTCTAAAGCTGCAGAAATACCCTCAGTTTTTGCAATTAGCTTGTAAGCATCTAAAATTTCTTTATCTGTTGCAAAAGTATAATCAACAGCTTTCAAATTTTTAAGATATGAATGCATGGGTCCTACACTGAAATATTGTATTCCAGCTCCTAGAGAAGAACCTCCTAAAGATTTAGAGCCATCATTAGATTGCAACATATATGTTTTCATACCCTGCATTATTCCTGGTGTTCCATTACTTAATGCTGCTGTTTCAGCTGCCTCTACGCCAATTTTTTTTACACTCGGTTCATCTAAAAATTCATAAATACTACCTGCAAAATTTGATCCTCCACCCAGACATCCAACTATCATATCCGGAATTTTTCCTTCTTGAGCCATTGATTGTTCCCTGATTTCTTTGCCAATTATACTTTGTGCAAATGTAACTATTTTTGGAAATGGTGCTGAGGAAACACACGATCCAATAATATATGCGTAATCAGGATTACTGGTCCAGGTTTTTATTGCAAATGTAATTGCCTCTTTTAATGATCCAGGCACTGATTTTAACTTTGCTCCATAGTGTTTAGCTTTAATTATATTTTGATTTACCCTCTTGATATCAATCTCTCCCATCACTCCAATAAGTGGCATATTAAATTTAGCAGCCACAGCCGCTGTTGCAGAATAATGTTGTCCAGCTCCAGATTCACAAATAAGATGTTTTTTACCCATTCTCCTTGCTAATAATATTTGGAATAAACTATTATTAATCTTATGACTTCCTGTATGATTAAGATGCTCTTGTTTAAATAATATTTTTGCACCTCCTAAATTTTTTGAAAGATTTTCGGCAAAGTATAATGGTGATGGTCTTCCAATATAATGTTTACAATAATAAGCATATTCATCTAAAAAAGCTTGATCTTTAATTGCATCTTCAAAGCCTTTATTAAGTTCGTGTAAAGCTGGCATTAATGTTTCACCTACAGCCATGCCACCCATGGCATTTTCTCCCTCGCCATAATATCCTAGTTCATCTGGTCCTGATTTAAGTGAATTTTTAGTCATATCTTAAGAATTTATATTATGCACTGTATTTAAAAGATTATCAATTTTATCAATGTCTTTTTTTCCATATTGGTCTTCTAATGCTCCACTGAGATCAATAATAAAGTCTTTATCTTTAAGATTAGGTATATCATCTATTTGGATATTACCTGCAATCATTTTATTTAATTCACCGGGCACGTTATCTAGTAAACTATGATCGAAACTTTCAGATTTGGCATAACCCTTTGAGTCAAATAAAATTATATCTGAAATTTCTGAATAATCTTTATATTTAATTACATCATCTTTACTGGAAATAGTAAGAGCTGTGATTATTTTTTTTTTAAATTTAGATTTGATTTTTTTTGTTCTAGAAGGGTTTACATCGTAAAGTTGATAATAATCAAAATCTAAATTTTTTATTTTTTCCAAAATTACATCGTCGGGGTTTACAAGCACAGAAACAAAATTAACCTTTTTTTTATCCACATTTATCAAATCTTTTAATTTTTCAAATTCAACAAACCTTTTACTTTTTTTATAGTTTGTAATGAAACCTATCATTGTTGGTTTATGATTATGATTTAAAATAAAGCTCAAAGTTTCGGGATCTGAGACCCCACAAATTTTTAAACCTTTGATCATTTGTTTAAGTGATCAATTAGATTTTGAATATTTTTTTTGATATTTCCTTTAGTTATCGGTCTTCCTATTACAAGCCAGTCGCTACCGTTTTTAAAAGCTTGTTTAGGAGTCACAACTCTTTTTTGATCATTTGATTTAGAATCAAATCTTATACCTGGAGTTATAATTTCTTTTTTAAATACTTTCTTAACTAGTTTTACTTCTTGAGCACTACATACTAAAGCATCTAATTTTGCCTTATTTGCGATTTTTGCCTGATGAAGGACTAACTTTTTTACATTTCTATTAAATCCAATATCTTTTAATGCTTTATTGTCTAATGATGTAAGAATAGTAACCCCAATTAATTTTATTCTTCCCGAAACTTTCTTTGTTGCCTTTAAGGCTTCTAAACCAGAGCTAATATGTATAGTTAAATAATTAATCTTTAAATCTTTCATTGCTTTAACTGTTGATACACAAGTATTCGGAATATCATGAAGTTTAAGATCTGCAAATATTGTCTTATTGTTTAATTTAGATATAAAAAGTCTACCATTCTTTGAGTTAAGAAATTCAAGCCCAAATTTATAACCTACTTTTATTTTTGAATTTTGAGTTTTACTAATAATTTTCTCAACTTTTGAAATGTTTGTGCTATCACACGCAACAAAAATTTTATTCTTTGTCATCATTTAATTTTTTAAAAAGATCTTTCGACATTTTCCATTTTATTGTCTTTTTTTTTGGAACACTTACTTTCTCTCCCGTTTTGGGATTTCTTCTAATCGAAGCTTTCTGAATATTTGTTCTAAAAGTTCCAAAATTTCTTAACTCTACTCCTTCATCTCTATTTAATGCAGCCTTAATTTCTTTTAGGATTATTTCAATTATTTTATTTAGATCTTTAGTGAGAAAATTCGGATAAGATTTTTTAAGTTCTTTTATGAGCTCTGATTTTACAATAGCCAATTTAATCTTTTTTTTTATCTTTCTTTTTTAGATCCTCTGACAATGATGAAAACGGTAAATTTTTTCCTGAGCTTTCAGTTCCATATTTATCTAAAGCTTCTTTTTTTTCTATTTCCTCTAAAAGCTTAATACTTAGAGTCACTTTTCTTTTTTCTACATCCAAATCTGCAATTGCACAATCAATTCTTTCACCTCCAGTGAATCTTGAAGTTCTTGTATCAGCAGCGTTAATAGCGATATTAGATTTTTTTATAAGAAAATCCATCTCACATCCCTCAGGTCTAACAATTAAACCCTTAGAATCTGTAGAAATGATTTTAACTGTTATTGTTTGTTTAATATTTTTGTCCTTAAACCAATCAAAAGGGTCTGGTTGTGTTTGTCTAAGACCGACTCTTATTTTTTGATCAGCAGCTTTTATCTCTAAAACTTTAACTCTAATTTTGTCACCTTTTTTATAATTGTTGAGTTCTTGTTCACCATTATTTGAGTACGTTAAATCATTGCAATGTAAAAAAGCATCAATATCTAAATTTTCAATTTTAACAAATAAAGAATACTCATTTTTATTTACCACTTCCCCTTCAACAATTGTTCCAACTGGAAATTTTTTTTCAAAAATATCAAATGGGTTATCTAACGTCAATCTGTGTGATATAGCTACTCTTCTTTTCTCTTTATCAATTTCAGTTATTACACAATTTATTGTATCATTAACTTTAAACATTTTCTTAGCTGACGCATTTTTTTTGTTCCAACTAAGTTCGCTTGAATGAAGTAATGTTGTAAGTCCAGGTTCTAATTCACAGAATGCTCCAAAGTCCATGATTTTTACAACCTTAACTTTGTAAACTTTATTTAATTCATAATTTTCAATATGCTCAAATGGATCAGGTGACAATTGTTTTACACTACAGCCAACTTGTAATTTTTCTTTATCAACAGTTATTACTTTAAGATCGTGTTTCTCTCCAATATTAAAAACTTCGTCTGGATGATTAACCCTAGAATAGGATATCTCTTGTAGGTGAACTAAAACATCTAATTCTCCATTGACATTAAAAAAACATCCAAAAGAACTATATCCTTTAACTTCTGCGCCTTTAATTATATCTCCAACTTTATATTTTTCTATGATTTTGGCTTTATCCTCTTTTTTGAAAGAAGAAATAATTTCTCTTCTAGATACGCAAGCATTCCCTCTTACCTTATCTAATTTAATCAAGGCAAATTTTTGTGGCTCATTCATTAAATGACTTATATCTTTGAGCGGTTTATCGCTTATTTGAGACCCTGG
The DNA here is from genome assembly GCA_902550615.1 of uncultured Pelagibacteraceae bacterium. Lineage (GTDB taxonomy): Bacteria > Pseudomonadota > Alphaproteobacteria > Pelagibacterales > Pelagibacteraceae > Pelagibacter. The sequence continues at coordinate 134,974 of CACDAB010000002.1, forward strand.
TAAAAACATTAATGAGCCAGTATCTATATGTTCTACAATACATCCACCTTTACATTTGGATGTGATTTTGCCCATGATTGGTTCATTTTTTTCGTAAGCCTCAACTAATTTATCCCAACCTTTTATTTTTTGAGCTTTATTGGCTGAAACTAAAACTTCACCATTCTTATCCTCAATCTTTTCCAATAATACTGAAATCGTCTCACCTAACTTTATCTTATTGTTTAAACCCATACTTTTAAGTTCGTTTATATCCAGCACGGGTTCACTTTTAAGACCTTCAATAAATAGAAAAACAAATTTATCTGTTATCTTATTTACTTTTCCATCAATAATTTTTCCTTCCTCTATATGAGTTTTGGAAAGCTTTGAATTTAATAATTTTTCGAATTCTTTCGATGCAGGGTTTGAAAGATCTTTGTAAATTTCCATTAATTATTTAATATTTTTCTGTCTATAATTTTTTTTATTTTTAAAAAACACGCTCTTTTAGATAAATTTGAGGTATTTATCAATATAGAATCTTCGGTTTTCTTTAGAGGTGATATCCGTCGATTATAGTCATTTTTGTCACGTTTTTTAATACTTTTCAGAACAGATGAGTATGAAATTTTTCTTTTAAGATTTTTCAATTCTCTAAATCTTCTTTTTGCTCTAATTTTTAAGTTTGCGTGAACAAAAAACTTAAAATCTGCATCAGGAACAATTTTATAAGTGATGTCTCTACCGTCTAGACAAGAACCATTAAATTTCTTCGGGGGTCTGTAAGCACAATTAATTTGAAAAGAATGAACAAGTTTTCTAATATTCTTATCTTTAGCAATTAAGGAAGCCTCTGTACTAATTTCATCAGATAATAACTTTTTATTTTGAAGACTTTTTAATTTAAGATTTTTAATTTTTTTTTTTAAATAGCTCTTATTAAATTTTTTCTTTTCATTAATTTTTATATAAGCTAACATTCTATAAATTTTTCCAGTATCTAAATACAAAAGATTGTAATGTTTAGAAATAGACTTAGCCAAAGTTCCAGCACCAGCAGCAGCAGGTGAGTCAATTGCAATCTTTATAAAATTTTTCTTTTTTTTCATTTTTTGAGTTTATTTACAATTTTTAAAAAAGATGGGAATGAGGTTTTAATTGCATCTTTATCATGTATATGCCATTCACCACCAAAAGATAATGCAGCTATAACACTTGTCATAAAAACTCTGTGATCTTTTAAATATTTTTGGATAACAATTTTTTTTTTTATATTTAATTGAGGATTACCAAATATCTTTATAGAGTTTTTAGTTGTTATCACTTTCACACCCATCAATCTTAATATTTTTGATCCCCATTTCAATCTTGGACTTTCTTTTTTATTTAGTTCCTGTAAATTTTTAAAGGTGGATACACCTTTTGCTTTAGCGGCTATTAAAAATATGACTAAAAATTCATCAATAGCACCACTATTTAATTTTGATGGACAATTTATAGATTTTAGAGTTAAAGGACTTTCAACCAATATATCTGCTAACAACTCTCCTTTATAGTTTTTTTTATTGATTAATAAAATTTTTACTCCCATTTTTTTTAGAATTTCAATTATTCCAGTTCTTGTTGGGTTAACATTCACATTTTTGATAATTAGTTTAGAATTTTTAGAAAGCACAGTTAATACTATAAAAAAAGCGGCAGAGCTTATATCAGATGGAATCTTATAGTTTATTGGTTTGATCTTATTTACTTTTTGAATTTCAATTAGATCGAAATTTTTATTTTTCTTAACTTTAATAGGTAACTTTAAATGTTTGAATAATAACTCTGTATGATTTCTTGACCTTTTAGCTTTAATAATTGTTTTGCCTTCAGCCTTTATTCCACCAAAAATAATACTACTTTTACATTGTGCGGAACCTTTGTTCTCAAAAAATCTAATTGATTTTAATATTTTGGATCCTCGAATTGTAAGAGGCAAATTATAATTATCACCAAGTTTAAATGAGGCCCCAAATTTACTTAAGGGTTTCGTTACTCTTTTAAAGTCTCTTCTTGATAGACTTTTATCACCAACGATTTTTATTGGAACTGGGGTATCAATTAGAATTCCTAATATTAGCCTTCCAAGTGTGCCTGAATTTTGTGCATTAATTACTAAGTTTTTTTTATATTTATACCCTTTGATACCCACACCATGTATTGTGCAAATATTTTTATTTAGGAAAACTTTTGCCCCCAGCATTTTAATTGCTTTAATAGATGCTATCACATCCTCTGACATCAATAAATTATTAGCTTTTGAAATCCCACTTGCAATAGATGAAATAAGTACCCATCTAATACTAATACTTTTATCGCCAGGAATTGAAATTTCTTTATAAAAATTTGATATTTTTTTTTTAAATATAATCTTATTTGGCATTAAGTATTAATTAAATTTAAAACTATTGCCAAAGTATGCATTTTTAGCATTTATATCTTTCACTAAATTAGAAGGGGTATCCTGAGCGATTATTTTACAATTACTTAAGATCATTGCAACATCAACACATGCCAATAAATCTCTTGCTTGATGATCGCATATGCAAATAGTAATTTGATTCTCTTGTTGTAAATTTACAATAATTTCTTGTAACATTTTGATTGTTAATACATCTAGGGCTGCAAAACATTCATCTAATAAAAGCACTTTTGGATCGCTTAAGAGTGATAAAGATATTACTAATTTTTTTTTTTGCCCTCCAGACAAAAACTTTGCTTTAATATTTTTAATATTTTCAAGTTCAAACTTTGATAGTAAATAGTCTATTCTTTCTTGTCTTAAATTTTTATCTTTAATAACAATTTCACTAATCGCTTTTAAATTATCAAGCAGAGTCAGGTCATTAAAGAATCCCCCGTATTGTGGAACATATCCTACTTTAAATTTTTTAGTCCTTAAATATATTGGATATTGGGACACATCCTCACCATTAATTTTTATTTTTCCATGCTTAGGATTTATTAGACCAGTAATTAGATTAAAAATCGTAGATTTACCTACACCATTAGGACCAAGCATCCCAAAAATTTGGCCTTCATTAATTTTAAAACTTATATTATCTAAAATTATTCTATTTCCATAAGCTAAGGTAACATTTTCAAAATCTATAATCGTATTAATTTTTTTATAGGATTTTATTCTAAATTTTTTGATTAATGCCATTTTAATTTAACGATTTTATATTAACCTTTTTATTATCTTCATACATAAAAATCTTTATATTTTTTGACTTAATATTCACCTCTATAACGTCAGCTTGAAGTGAACTTTTATTATTTTCTAAAATTACATTTTTAGATATCATCATTAAATTTTTATCCCATGAAAAATCAAGATAGTCACCTTTGATTGTATTGTCTAAATATCTAATTATTACATTTTTAGAAAAAATAGTATCATAATTGTTTATATTATATTTACCAAAGTCAGATGATATTTCTATCAATTTATATTTTTTCAGGTTTATATTTGCTTCCACAGATTTTAAAAAAATAAGATTACTATTATTTTGGTCAATTGTACCCTCACCAGCTTTTAAAAAATATTCATTACCTTTCTCATCTTTTGCAGAATAACTCACATCCTCTATTATATTTGAACTTTCAATATTTTTTTCAATAATTTCAACTTTCTCTTTTTCAATTAACTCTAATTGCTTTTTTTTCTCAACAAGATCTTTGTCCTCATTAGAATTAAAATAAACTAAAGTTATCAAAGAAAAAAAAAAGATTATTAAGAATATCCTTAAGATAATTTTTTTTTTCATTAAGAAATGTTAGATTGTAAAATATTATGAATGTGTAATACGCCTATAGTTTTCAATCTATTTTTTTTTTCATAGACACATAAAGAGGTAATTTTTTTGCTATTCATAAGAGATAAAGCTTTAGCTGCTAATTCATTTTTATCAATTCCAATTGGATTTTTTGTCATAATTTCTTTTACAGAACAATTATGAATATTTTGTTTTTTTTGACTAAATCTTCTTAATTCACCATCAGTTATTATTCCTTTAGTGTATTTCTTTTGATCTCTTACTAATAAAAACCCTAATTTTTTTGAGCTTAAAATTTTTAAAGCATCTTTCATTTTTAAATTTTCGTTTACAAAAGGTATTGCATTATTTTTTAACATTATATCCTCAACAGTTTTTAACTGCGCACCCAAACTTCCTGCAGGGTGAATTTTTTTAAAATCTTTTCTATTAAATCTTCTTTGTTTCATAGTTGCAATTGCCAAAGCATCACCTAAGGCTAATTGAGAAGTTGTACTTGCAGTTGGAACTATATTTCCAGCCTCAATAGCTTTTGGTATAAGTAATTTAATGTCTGAAGATCTATAAAGAATAGAATTTTTTTGTGAGACTATTCCGATGAGTAAAATTTTATTTCTATTAGCAAATTGAATAACATTTTTTAACTCATTTGTTTCTCCTGAGTTACTTATTAAAATTAAAATATCTTTTTTTGAAATACTTCCCAAATCTCCGTGTGAAGAGTCACTTGCAGAAAGGTAGAATGCTGGGGTTCCAACCGAAGATAAAGTTGAGGCTATTTTATTTGCAATCAGTCCACTTTTCCCAACACCACATAAAATCACTTTAGATTGACACCTAAGTATTTGCTGAACTGCTAAATTAAATGATTTATTAATATTATTTTTTAATTTGTTTAATGCTTTGATTTCAAGATCAATTACTTCTTTAGCGATTTTAATAAATTTTTTTTTTTTATTCAGTGAGACCATATATCATCCCTAAAAAATGCTAAATCAAGTTCTACTCTTGTTTTTAAAAACTTAAGACAATCTTTATATAAATTAATTCTTTTTTCTCTCTCTAAAATTTTATTTAATTCATTATGAATTTTATGAAGATAAATTACATCATTAGCGCAATATTTCATTTGGGCGGGTGTTAACTCACCTCCAAAATCTGAATTTTGAAATTGTTTGCTAATGTCTATGTTTAAAAATTCTTTAATCAAAGTTTTTAATGAATGGTTATCTGCATAACTTCTTGCTAAACGACTTGCAATTTTTGTATCAAGAATATTATTTGTATCTGTTTTCAAGTAATACTTAATATGAGCCATATCAGCTCTTCCATAATGGAAAATTTTTGTAATTTTTTCATTTTTTAATAATCTCACTAAATTTGGTGCTTGATAATTTGATCTATTTAGTTGAATTATGTGTGCATCAGAATTACCAGATGAAATTTGAATTAAACACAAAGGGTCACGCCTGACATTTAGACCCATAAATTCTCCATCAACAGCTATAACGTTGCCTAAATCCAAATCATCTGGTACATCATTTTTGTGAAGTTTAATATCAATATTCATTTTTAAAGACTTATATATATGAAAGGAAAAAATTGTCTAATTTTTGGTGGAAGTGGCCAAATTGGACGTCATCTTATTAGAAAGTTAACAAAAAATGAGTACAAGGTAATTGTTGTTACTAGGAACATCCATCAAAAGGGTCACATTATCAAAACACAGGGAAATGCAGGTTATATTGATATTGTGGAAGCAAATATCTTTGATGAGGCTAAAATAAAAAGTCTATTTGAAAGGGCAGATGTTTGTATAAATTTAATTGGTATTTTGTATGAAAAAAAAAGAAGTTCTTTTAGAAATATTCATACTTTATTGCCATCCCTCTTAGCAAAACTTTGTAAGCAAAATAATTTGAAACATTTTATTCATTTATCAGCATTAGGTATAAACGAATCAACAGAATCTAAATATGCTCAAAGTAAGCTAGAGGGTGAGAAAGAGATATTAAAAAACTTTCCTTTGTCTACAATTTTAAGACCATCAGTTGTTTACTCTGTTGATGACAATTTTACGACTAACTTTATGACACTGTTAAACAGGCTTCCAATATTTCCACTTTATTATAATGGACAAACTAAATTTATGCCTATTCATTCTTCTGATTTAGTAAATATTATCTACAATATAATCTCTAAAAATATCTATTCTCAGATAATTGAGTGCGTTGGCACTGAAACATTGACGCTAAAGGAAATAATAGAAAAATTATTAAATTTAATAGATAAAAGAAGAATTTTATTACCTGTTCCTTTGATTTTTGGAAAATTATCAGCAAAGTTTTTTCAATTATTTCCCAAACCTTTACTTACGGAAGATCAACTTAAGCTTTTAAAATATGATAATGTTATATCTGGCAAATATAAGACAAATTCAGATATTGGGTTTCCAGCTAAATGTTTATTTGAAAAAGAAGTAGAAAAATATTGTTATATGTGGAGAGAGGGTGGACAATTCTCAAAAAAAATATCTATTAGTAAAAATTAATTAATATTTTTAAGCCGATTTTATTTTTTTTTCTATAAATTCTGGCACTTCATTTTTGTCGGTGACATCATCTTTTTTACCTTTAGGTTGGTAAGCATAAAGCAAATGAAGTTTACAATAAGAAAAATCTTTTAATGATGTCCTTCCGCAAAAATAAAAATCTTTTTCATTTGGATGACCAATTGGCCACTTACAAGAGTTTTCATCTAATTCCTCCAGCATTTTAGGATTTTCGGGCTCAAAATCTTTTTCAATTATAAGGGATTTAAATTTACTTCTTCGTCCCCTTTTTAATTTTAAATTTTTGTTATCAATTGAACTTTCAAAGTTTTCATTAGAGGTTGCTGACCTAGTTTTTATCTTTGCAGAGAGATTTAGTCTGTGAGCTTTACCTATAACTGCATTTCGACTAATACCACCTATTATCTCTGCAATTTGACTTGCAGTATTGCCTTTGCCCCATAATTCTTTGAGTTTAGCTACTTTTTCATCTGTCCAACTCATAATAAATCTATATTTAGTATCAATATATAATATTTATACAATATACTGATATAAATTTTATTAAAACAAGTAATTAATCTGAGTTATCAACAAAAATTACTTTATAAGTAAAATAGAAATATTCAATCCTGACTTGTATATAATATTATTGTTTATACAAAGATTTAAAATAATAAAAAATTTATGTCCTATTTGGCAAAAAATTATAATAGAAAAAAAATTTCATTTGTTAGAGGCAAAGGATCTTATCTCTATACTAAGTCTGGAGTTAAATATTTAGATTTTGTACAAGGCATAGCAGTTAATTGTTTGGGTCATGCTAACCCAAAATTAATTGAAACTATAAATAAACAATCAAGGAAGCTTTGGCATGTATCCAATGCTTTTCAAATTCCAGAGGGAGAGAAATTAGCAAAAAAATTATGTCAAAAAACCTTTGCAGATTACGTAATTTTTCAAAATAGTGGTGCAGAAGCTACTGAGGCTGCTATTAAAGTTGCGAGACGATATTTTTATTCAATAGGCAAACCAAATAAGACAAGAATTTTGTGTGTAAAAAACTCGTTTCACGGAAGAACTTTAGCTACAATTTTTGCAAGTGGATCTAAGAAAATGACGGAAGGATTTGGACATGTGGGTGGTTTTGATCATTTCATTTTTGGAGATCACAAATCTTTAAAAAAAAAGATAACCAAAAATACAGCTGCAATTATGATAGAACCTATAATGGGTGAGGGTGGTATTAAAGTTGTGCCAGATTGGTGTTTAAAAGAATTGAGAAAATTATGCAATAAGAAGAAAATATTACTTATTTTAGATGAGGTGCAATGTGGTATTTCAAGATCAGGTAGTTTTTTTGCATTTGAAAAATCAAAATGTATCCCAGATATAGTGCCAATTGCAAAAGGTATTGGTGGTGGGTTTCCAATTGGTGCAGTTTTAATGAATAGAAAAGTTGCTGTGGGAATGACTCCAGGAACTCATGGCTCTACTTTTGGAGGTAATCCATTAGCAATGGCAGTTGGAAATGCAGTAATGGATATAGTTTCAAATAAGAAATTTTTAAATAACATTAATAAATTATCCAAATACTTTTTTTCAAATTTAAACCTTCTTAAGAAAAAGTATCCGAAAGCCATAAAAGATGTAAGAGGGAGAGGTTACTTAATAGGAATTCAACTTTACAAGGATCAAAAAAAATTTATTCAAAAACTTATGGATAAAAAGTTATTAACAATCAGAGCTGCAGAAAATGTTATACGTATTTTACCTCCGTTAAATGTCAAAAAAAATGAGTTAGATAAAGCTCTCAAAATTATCGACAAAGTTTGTGCAGAATTAAAATAAAATGAAACACTTTATTAATCTAAAAGATATTCCAGCGAAAGATCTTAGAAGAATTTTGATTGATGCAAAAAAAAGAAAAAAAGCAAGAAAGAAACTTAATAATCTTGATCATGATAAAGGTACACCCTTAAAAGGAAAATTATTGATCCAAATGTTCGAAAAATCAAGTTTAAGAACTCGCTTGTCCTTTTTCTTAGCTATCTCCCAACTCTCTGGTCGAACTTTAACACTTAGACCAGATGAACTGCATTTATCTAAAGGAGGTGAAAGCATCGAAGATACCGCTAAAATATTGTCAAGTTTTGGTGATGCTTTCATGTTAAGAACCGATAATGATGAAAAGTTGGAGGAATTTAAAAAGCATTTAACAATTCCAATTATTAATGGACTGAGTCCGTCCTCTCACCCAACACAAATCTTGTCAGATGTATTCACTGTTGAGGAAATTAAAAAAAAACCAATATCTAAATTAAATATTACTTGGATTGGAGACTCAAATAATGTTCTAAATTCTTTGATTGCTGCTTCAATTAAATTTTCTTTTAAATTAAAAGTTGGTTGTCCAAAAAAATATCAACCTAATAAAAATATAATGAATTATATTAAAAAAAATAAAAATAAAATTACAATTTATAATGATCCAAAAAAAGCAGTTGAAGGAGCAGATGCAATTTTTTCAGATAAAGTAATATCAATGAATGATAAAGTTAATAAAAAAAAAAAAATAAGGGATTTTAAAAATTTCAGGATTAATAAAAATCTTTTAAAAAAATGTCCAAGAGCTATATTCTTGCATTGTCTCCCAAGAGGAAGCGAAGTTGATGAAAATGTTTTTAAAAGCAAACAATCAAAAGTTTGGCTACAGGCTTTAAATAGAGTTCACGTACAAAAATCGATACTACTTTATTGTCTAGGAAAATTAAGGTAAAGGGAGTGGGTTGTCAGAATTTTGATTCAAATATAAAATAACTGATGCTCTATCTTTCTCTTTTTTCAATCCAGCGAAAGCCATTTTAGTTCCCTTAATCCATTTTGCTGGTCTTATAAGGTAACCATTTAATTCTTCAAAGGTCCAATTCTTTCCATATTCAGTAAGTGCTTTAGAATATTTATAATCAGAGACAACACCAACTTGTCTATTAACTACATTGTAAAGTGCTGGTCCAATATTATTTTTCCCCCCTTTGACAATCGAGTGACATGCAGCACATTTTTTAAAAACTTTTTCTCCATGAGCAAGATCTGCCATCGCCATTAAAACTGCAATATCAACTTTTTCTATTGATGTATCTGATTTAGTTTCTGTGCTGGCTGTTACTGCTTGTTCCACCTCTACGACATAACCTGGGGTTTTAGGTTTTTCTACATAAAAAATAGCATCGGAAAGTTTTCCAATACCAATAATAATTAGAGCAACCAATAGAACAGCAGCTATTATCTTGTTTAGTTCAAATGAATCCATTTAATTAAAATATTTTGAACATATAACACTATAAATTTAAAATTGCTCATATATTTTGATGTACAATTTTGCCTCTGTTTATATTGTGCTCATAGTAAAATAAATAATGAAAACTTTAGTAATAATTCCTTCTAGATTGTCTGCCCAGAGATTGCCGGGTAAACCCTTGATGAAAATTAAGGGATTGTCAATCATTTCGCATGTTTTTAAAAAAGCAGAGGAAGCAAATATAGGAGAGGTAATAGTTGCAGCAGAAGACCAAGAGATAGTTGATGATGTTAAACAAAATGGCGGACAGGCAATTTTAACAAAAAATGAGCATAAAACAGGTACAGATAGGATTTACGAGGTGTTTCAAAAAATCAATTCAGCAGATATTGACATAGTGATGAATCTTCAAGGTGATGAACCTTTAATAAATATAGATGATATTAGAAACTTGAATAAAAAGATGATTGAAAGTTCTTCGAAATTAGGAACTTTAGCTTCCAAAATTCATGACAAAGATCTATTAGAAAATCCAAATGTAGTTAAGGTTTTGACCAAAGAAAATTTAAATCAAACAAATTTTCCGGAGGCATTAAATTTTATGAGATATATTAGTGAAGAAAAAGAAAACATTTACCATCATCTAGGTATTTACTCATATAATAAAGATACTCTTGAGAAATTTGTTTCTTTAAATCAATCTGCTAGTGAGATCAAAAATAAACTTGAGCAACTAAGAGCACTAGATAATAATATGAAAATTAATGTTGCTTTTGCAAAGTTTGCCCCTATAGGTGTAGACACAAAAGAGGATTTAGATGCTGTTAAAAAAATCATGGAAAATTAAATCTTAATGAATAAAATTTATTTTCAAGGTACATTTGGAGCCTATTCGCATCTTGCAGCATTATCAATTTTTAAAGATGTTGAAATTATTCCATGTAAAACTTTTGATGAATGTTTTTTAAAAGCCTCAAAAGACGATAATTCAAAAATTATTATTCCAGAGTCAAATAGAATTACAGGCAATATTGGAATTGAATATTTAATCTTTAAATATAGACTCAATATCTATTCTGAATATTTTCAGAAAATAGAACATAACTTATTAGGTTTACCGGGCACGAAAATTTCAGACATAAAGGATGTTTATTCCCATGGACAAGCACTTTCTCAATGTTCTAAATTTATAAAATCAAATAGCCTAATTGAGCATGTGAGTGCTGATACAGCTGGCTCTGCTGAAATGATTTCAAAAACAAAGGATAAGACAAAAGCTGCAATAGCTTCATCTTTGAGTGCTAAAACATATAATTTAGAAATAATTAAAAAAAATATTGAAAATGAAAAAGGCAATCTAACAAGATTCTTAATTATGGGAAAAAATATATCTCAACCAGAATTTGGAAATAAAAAATATATTACATCTTTTTTATTCAAGCTTAAAAGTAAACCTGCAGCTTTATACCAATCTTTAGGTGGTTTCGCAATTAATGGTGTGAATTTAACAAAACTTCAAAGTTATCCGGAAAAAAATACATTCGATTCTTTCTTTTTTTTATGTGATCTTGATGGTCATATTGAGGATATAAAAGTTCAAAAATCCTTAGAGGAATTAGGATTGCATTGCCAAGATTTTCACGTCTTAGGTGTTTTTGAGGCGGACAAAATAAGAGGAAAATAAAAATAATCTTTTCTTGTAGACTAGAAATTATACCTGCTATAATAGTTTTGGGGGCTAGGGCGTTTGCTTCATGGAACCGGTCAGGGAAGAAATTCAGCAGCCGAACTAAAAGTGGAACGGGTCTAGTCTCCTCACTTAATTATGAATAAAAATTCTAAAGTTTTAGCTTTGAAGTATAGGCCACAAAATTTTGATGATTTAATTGGTCAAGAAGTTGTTACACAAACTATTGTAAACTCAATTAAGGCAAACAAAATACCTAATGCGTATTTGTTTACCGGAATAAGAGGAGTTGGAAAAACCACAATAGCAAGAATTATTGCTAAAGCTCTTAATTGCACAAATAGTGTAGAAAACAAATGTAAAATTAAGTGTAATAATTGTGATGAGATCACCAATTCAAGTCACATAGATGTACTTGAAATGGATGCGGCTAGTAAAACAGGAGTAGATGATGTTAGAGATTTAATTGAATTTTCAAGATATGGACCATCTTCAGCTAAATATAAAATTTTCATTATTGATGAGGTACATATGTTAAGTAAACAGGCATTTAACGCTTTGTTAAAAACTTTAGAAGAACCTCCACAATATGAGAATGGAGGTGGGTTAAAATTTATTTTTGCTACTACAGAAATTAAAAAAATTCCTATTACTGTGGTTTCCAGATGTCAGAGATTTGACTTATCAAGAGTTAAATCGGGTGAATTGTTTGAATTTATAAAAAAAATAAAAGATAAAGAGAAGGGAAAAATATCAGATGATGTTTTAAAACTAATTGTAAAAATTTCAGAGGGTTCTGTTAGAGACGCATTATCTTTACTCGATAGAGCTTTATTAAGTTTGGATAAAGATGAAGAACTAGATTTAAATTCCGCCCAAAAAATTTTTGGATATTTTGATAAATCACAATTAATCGATTTATTTGAATTAATCTTAAAGGGAGAAGAAAAAAAAGCCATAGAAATTTACAGAAAAATTTATGAGCAAGGGGTTGAACCGAAAGTATTTATAAATGACTTTTTAGAGCTGGTGTATTACTTTAAAAATATTAATTCATTAAATATGGAGAGTACGAATTTTACTTTGAATGATGAGGAGTTTTCAAAAATAAAGAAAATTGCTAACGAAGTTAGTGATGAAACATTAATATTATTTTGGCAGTTTACTTTAAAAACTCTTGGAGAGTTAGAAATTGTTAACAATCAAAGTCTATCAATTGAAATGTTTCTTATTAGATTAATGTATTTAAAGTCCTCAACAATTAAAGAGCACTCGCCTTTGAGTGTGGATAAAATCGATCAATTAAAAAAGAAAGCAGATGAAAAAATCATAGTGAACGAAAAAAAAAATGAAACAATTAGTCAGGTTAAAAATATTTCACAAGAGCAAGAAGTAAAAATTGAAAATAATAAAGGAGTTAAAGCTGAGGAAAAGCTAGATATAAATTCATTCGACCAACTTTTAAAAATTTGTAATGAAAAAAAAGAGATTAAACTTAAGTATGAACTAGAAAAAAATGTAAATTTAGTTCATTTTGAAAATAATCGTATTGAAATATCTTTTAATGATAATCTAGATAAAAATTTTATTAAAGATTTATCTTTAAAACTCTTTGAATGGACTGGAGACAGATGGATTATCACATTAAGTAAATCAAAAGGTCAGTTATCAATAAAAGACAAGCAACAAAATAAAAAAATTAAAAATATCAATTCTGCCAAACAATCTAAATTATATAAAAATTTAATAGAAAAATTTCCTGATGCAGATTTAATCGATGTCAACCCAAAAGAAGAAAATGATTAGATGACAAATTTTACTAAAATATTAGATAAGGCTAAAGAACTTGAAGCAAAGATGAAAGAAAGTCAGGAAAATATAAAAAAGATTAGAGTAGAAGGTATATCAGGAGCTAATTCAGTAAAAGTTATTTTGGATGGAGAGGGCGTAATGCAAAAAATAGAAATCTCAGATCAAACATTAAAAGAAAATAAATCTGTTTTAGAGGATTTAATTACTGCTGCTCACAATAATGCAAAATCAAAATTGAGAGAAAAAACTAACGAAGAAATTTCTAAAACAGCTGGAGGATTTGGAATTCCTGGCTTTAAATGGCCATTATAATAAATGCAAAATTCAAGTGAAATTGATGTGCTAATAAAATTAATTTCAAAGTTGCCAGGTTTAGGACCAAAATCAGCTAAAAGAATTGTTTTAAAGTTAATAAATAATCGTGATGAGTTGGTAAAACCTTTAACCAAATCACTCGTAGATGTATATAAAAATATCTCTAGGTGTAAAATTTGTGGGATTTTAAAGGCTACTTCGATTGAGTGTAATTATGATCTTTGTAAAATTGAAAAAGAAAAATATGCAAGAATCTGTGTGGTCGAAAATATTTCTGACCAATGGAGCATAGAAAGTTCAAATATATATAAAGGTTATTTTCACGTTCTAGGAGGAACCATTTCCTCTATTGGACAAAACAAAGAGGATTTATTGATTAATTCTTTAGTAGAAAGGGTTAAGAAAAACAAAATTGAAGAAGTAATTTTAGCTACGAGTGCTACTGTAGAAGGCCAAACTACAGCTTTTTACGTTCAAAATAGTCTTAAAGAAACAAAAACTAAAGTTACAAGATTAGCACAAGGTTTACCTGTTGGTGGTGAAATAGAAACTCTTGATGATGGAACATTATTCTCTGCTTTCAAAAACAGATCTGAAATTAATTCAAGCTAGATTTTTTTTCTATTCTGTTTAAATGCAGAAGAGGCTCTGTATAACCTGATGGCTGATCTTTTCCTTTAAATATCAAGTCGCAAGCTGTTTTAAATGCTAAAGAATTTTCGAAATTATCTGACATCCTTACATAGTTCCTATCATTCTCATTTTGTTTATCTACAACTTTTGCCATGGCTTTCATGATTTCCATAACTTGAATTTTTGTTGTGATCCCGTGATGTATCCAATTAGTAATATGTTGTGAGGATATTCTTAAGGTGGCTCTATCTTCCATAAGTCCAATATTATTTATGTCAGGGACTTTTGAACAACCCACTCCTTGGTCAATCCACCTCACAACATAACCTAGTAGCGTTTGTGCTGAGTTAGTAATTTCCTTATTGATTTCATCAACTGACCAATTAGGTCTATCAGCCACAGGAATCGTCAATAAGTCATCTAATTTAGATTGTTCTCTTTTCATAATCTTTTTTTGTTCATCAAAAATATTTATTTGATGGTAGTGAAGAGCATGTAATGATGCTGCAGTCGGGGAAGGAACCCAGGCACAATTTGCACCAGCTTTTAAATGACTGATTTTTTCATCTAACATTTCCTTCATTTTATCTGGCATTGCCCACATACCTTTACCTATTTGTGCCTTACCTGAAAAACCACATTTAAGACCAATATCAACATTATTATTTTCATAAGCAGAAATCCATTTGGATGATTTCATATCCCCCTTTTTAATCATTGGACCAGCTTCCATGGAGGTATGCATCTCATCACCAGTTCTATCTAAAAATCCGGTATTTATAAAAAAAACTCTATTTTTCAAAGTTCTTATACACTCCTTTAAATTTGCAGAAGTTCTTCTTTCTTCATCCATAATACCTATTTTGCAAGTGTATTTTGGTAAGCCAAGTAATTCCTCGACTCTCGAAAAAATTGAGTCGGTAAATGCTGTTTCATCTGGTCCATGCATTTTTGGTTTAACAATATAGATTGATCCAGTTCTTGAATTTTTCTTTTTCTTAAAATCGTGTAACGCAGCAGTGGTTGTTATAAAAGCATCCATTATTCCTTCTGGCACTTCGCTACCATCATTTAGAATTATTGATGAATTGGTCATTAAGTGACCAACATTTCTTATTAAAAGCAAACTTCTTCCATGTAATTTAAGACCTTTTCCCTCTTTAGAAATGTAGCTTCTGTCAGGATTAAGTTTTCTCTCTAATTTTTTTCCATTTTTTTCAAATTGTACTTTTAGATCTCCCCTCATTAGACCTAGCCAGTTTCTGTAACATGCTACTTTGTCTTCAGCATCAACCGCGGCAACACTATCTTCATTGTCACAAATAGTCGAAACAGCAGACTCTGCTATTACATCACTTATTCCAGCTATATCATGAGCAGCACTGAAAGCTTTTGGATTAATTATAATTTCAAAATGTAAGTTATTATTTTTTATAATTATTGCTGATGGCTTATTTACATCACCTCTGTGACCTACAAATTTATTTTTATCTTTAAGTTTATACTCTTTATCTTCTTTTAAAATTATAAGATTTTTATCTTTTATTTTGAGTGCAGATATATTTTTCCAACTAGTCCCATCAATTGGAATATATTTATCAAAAAACTCTCTGACATATTTTATTACTTCTTGTCCTCTATTTGGGTCATATCTTTCACTCCCCCCTTCTTCTGACTCAATAATATTTGTACCATACAAACTATCATATAAACTTACCCATCTAGCATTAGCTGCATTGAGAGTGTATCTAGCATTCATTATTGGAACGACTAGTTGAGGTCCGGCAATTTGAGTAATTTCATCATCTACATTTTTAGTCTCTATTTTAAAATCTGATCCCTCTTCCTTTAAATAACCGATTTCGCTTAAAAACTTTTTATATTGCTCAATTTCGATTTTATTTCCTTTATTTTTTATATGCCAATCATCTATTTTTTTTTGTAAATTTTCTCTAATTTGGATCAGTTCTTTATTTTTAGGTGCCAAATCATGTACAGCATTATCAAAACCCTCCCAAAATTTTTCAGAAGAAATATCTAAATCTTTTAGTAATTCCTTATTTACAAATGACAGCAATTCATCTGAAATTTTTAAATTTTTAACATTTTGATAATTTTTAGACATAAATAATTACTAAAACCCCCATAAAACTAAGTCAAATAATTAATAGCAGCATTGACATTTTGTTGTCAATTTCCATAGTTAATATCATAGAATATGAAAAATTATCTTAACTTTGAAAGCGATATAAAGAATTTAGAAGATGAATTAGACAAACTAAAAGATCCATATAATCAAAGTGGACTTTCAGAAGTAGATACACAAAAAATTTCTCAAATACAAAATGAGCTAGATGAAAAATTAAAAATGGTATATGCAAACTTAGACCCTTGGCAAACTACAATGGTAGCAAGGCATGAGGATAGGCCGAAGTCAAAATTTTTTATAGATAATTTGTTTGAAGATT
Organism: uncultured Pelagibacteraceae bacterium; assembly: GCA_902550615.1. Taxonomy (GTDB): domain Bacteria; phylum Pseudomonadota; class Alphaproteobacteria; order Pelagibacterales; family Pelagibacteraceae; genus Pelagibacter. Next base: position 151,544 of record CACDAB010000002.1, read on the forward strand.
TCATTCCTTTATCAGGGGATCGTTTTTATGGCGAAGATCTCTCAGTGCTATGTGGGTTTGCAAAGTTTAATGGTCTATCAGTTTTAGTTATTGGACAAGAAAAAGGAGAGGATTTAGACTCAAGGATCAAAAGAAATTTTGGTATGATGAGGCCAGAAGGTTACAGAAAGACTATTCGACTAATGCAACTAGCTGATAAATTTAATATACCAATCATATCATTTATTGATACTCCGGGTGCTTATCCCGGTGTGGGTGCAGAAGAAAGAGGTCAGGCAGAGGCCATCGCAAAATCAATAGAATGTTGTATGAAATTAAAAGTTCCAACGATTGCAATTGTTATTGGCGAAGGTGGATCTGGAGGTGCAATCGCTCTTGCATCATCTAATAAAGTTTTAATGTTAGAAAATGCGATTTATTCAGTTATTTCTCCTGAGGGATGTGCAACAATCTTATGGCGAGATCCAAAAAAAATGCTTGATGCCGCTAAAGCAATGAAGCTTTCGGCTAAAGATTTACTAGAGCTTGAGATAATAGATGAAATTATACCAGAACCATCCGGTGGTGCGCATAGAGATAAAGATTTGATGCTTGAAAATGTTAGAAATATTTTAAATCAAAATTTAGAAAATTTTAAACAAATGTCCCCAGAGGAAATATTTAATGGAAGAAAGAATAAATTTTTAAGAATAGGTAGAAGTAAAGGATTTATGAGTAATTTAAATGAATTAAGTTCACTAAATTCGGATAAAAGTAATTTTAATCACGTTTTTAAATCTAAAAAAATATTTGTTGCAGGTGTTGGGCTTACAATTTTTGTTATAGGATTAATTCTTTTCTTTTTATAAAGCTCCACAACAATGTTTAAATTTTTTTCCAGTAGCCTCACATTTTTCATTTCTTGAAATTTTTCTGTCATTATTTAAGGCTAATAAGCATTTGGGGTTATCAGATTTTATTTTAGTTTCTTGTGAATTTTTTGTTTGTGATTGAACCAAGGTAAGATTCATTAATATTGTTGTTAAATCAAGTTTCAATCTATTTAATAAACTTTCAAACAAGTGAAATGCTTCTTTTTTATATTCCACTAAAGGATCTCTTTGACCGTAAGATCTTAACCCGATAACTTGTCTAAGTTGTTCTAAATACTGAATGTGGGATTTCCAATTTATATCAATAGTTTGTAAAAAAATTCTTTTTTCTATATCTTGTGATTGATCTTTACCTAACAATTTAATTCTTTCCTCCCTGGAGTCTTGAAATTTTTTATTTAATGACTCCCTTAACTCTTTATCACTACAATTTGTAAGTTCCTCTAGGTATGAATATATAAAATTCTTTCCTAAAATTGATTTAAGTTTATTTTCAAAATCAGTGCTTTTAGGATTAGATTTTTTCTTTATTTTAAGTCTAATAATATCATCAATTATTTCGTTTAAAAAACTATTAGAATAATCAAAAATTGTTTCACTATTCATAGCATCTTCTCTTTGACTAAAGATTACATTTCTTTGGTCATTTAAAACGTTATCGAATTTAATTAATGTTTTTCTTATGTCAAAATTTCGAGCTTCTACCTTTTGCTGAGCTCTCTCTAAAGCTTTATTTATCCAAGGATGATCAATACTTTCTCCATCTTTAAGACCAAGTTTTTGTAATATATTATTCATTGAGTCTGATCCAAAAATTCTCATTAAATCATCTTCAAGACTTACATAAAAGATTGAATTTCCTTCATCACCTTGACGTCCCGATCTACCTCTTGCTTGATTGTCAACTCTTCGAGACTCCATTCTCTCAGTTCCAATTACAAATAATCCACCAAGAGATTTAATTTTTTCTTTATTCAACTTTAATTCCTCATCTGGAATTGAGCCTTTTTTTCCACCAAGCTGAATGTCTACTCCTCTACCAGAAATACTGGTAGTTATAATTACAGAATTTTCTTTGCCAGCGTTTGCGATTATTTCAGCTTCATTTTCATGATTTTTAGCATTAAGTACTTCATGTTTTATATTCTCTTTGTTTAATAGATTTGAATATATTTCAGATTTATTAATACTAGAGGTAAACACCAATAAAGGTTGACCTTTTTGATGGCACTCTTTTATCTTTCTAATGATAGCATCATTTTTTTCATTCTCTGTTCTAAATATTTGGTCATTAAAATCATTTCTTATCATTTTTTTATTGGTTGGAATGACAACTACTGGAAGATTATATATTTCGTAAAATTCTTGAGATTCTGTTACTGCTGTTCCAGTACAACCAGAAATCTTATCATATAGTTTAAAATAATTTTGATAAGTAATTGAAGCTAAAGTTTGATTTTCAACTTTTATGGGAATTCTTTCTTTTGCTTCTAAGGCTTGATGAAGCCCATCACCAAATCTTCTTCCTTCAAGAATTCTACCGGTTAATTCATCTATAATTTTCAACTCGTCATCTTGAATAATGTAATCTTTACCTTTTTGAAATAAATGATTTGCTCGTAAAGCTTGATTTACATGGTGAACCAAACTCAAGTTTTCAGGATCATAAAAGTTATTATTTTTTAAAATTCCTGCATTTGAAAAAATTTTTTCAATATTGTTTATTCCATCATTGGTTAAAAGTACATTTTTGTCCTTTTCATCAACCTCATAGTCTTTTTCTTTTAAAAATCTGATTAATTTATCTATAGCCAAATATTGGGTTGTTCTATCCTCTGCTGCTCCAGAAATAATCAGTGGTGTTCTGGCCTCATCAATTAAACAGGAGTCTATTTCATCAACTATAGCAAAAAAGTGTTCCCTTTGTACCATTTCATCTTTTGAAAATTTCATATTATCTCGTAAATAATCGAAACCTAATTCACTATTAGTTGCATAAGTAATGTCACAATTATAGTTTTGCTTTCTTTGAGTGTCGTCTTGATCATTGTTTATGTAACCAGATGTTAATCCTAAAAAGTTATAAATCTCACCCATTTCTTGAGAATCTCTTTTAGCGAGGTAATCATTCACAGTTACGATGTGAACCCCTTTTTCATGAAGAGCATTAAGATATGCAGCAAGAGTAATAGTAAGCGTTTTTCCTTCACCAGTTTTCATTTCAGCAATTTTAGACTCTTGTAGAACTATTCCGCCTATTAATTGTACATCGAAATGTCTTTCCCCTCTTTTTCTTCTTGAGGCTTCCCTGACTAATGCAAAAGCTTCAGGCAATATCTGCTCAATTTTTTCTCCTTTTTTAATTTTTTCTTTGAATTCGATAGTTTTTTTTGGAAAGTCCTCGTCTTTTAAATTTTTGATTTCTTCCTCTAATGAATTAATTTTGTTTACAATTTTAGCAATTCTATCAAGTTCTCTTTGATTATTGGATTTAATTAGTTTTGAGAAAAAGTTTAGTGGATTTAGCATCAGTTTTTGATTTATTATTTACTTATAACCATTTATATAATCATTAAATAATTATTTTAAACAGAATGGGTATTAATTTAACAAATTTTCTATCATCTAAATCAAAAAGCAAGAGATTAAACGAATTTCAAGATCTTGATCATATTGATGGTGTAGCGATTTCTACAATTAGTGCTGACTTATATAATAGTTCTCGAGATGATTTAGTCATGTTTTATTTTAGAGATGGAGTTAACTATGCGTCAGTTTATACTCAATCCAAAATAATTTCTGAAAATATAAAATGGAATTTAAATCAAAAAGCTAAAAAAATTTTTTCATTAATAGTGAACACAAGAAATGCTAATTGTTTCACTGGAAAACAAGGTTATAAAAGTCTCGAAAAAATTGCGGAAATTATCTCTCAAAAATTAACACAAAAACAGAAAGAGGATGAAGATCAACCAAAAAAAATTAATTCAAAGGAAATAATTTTTGGATGCACCGGAACTATTGGTGAGATTTTTCCTGAGGAAAAAATAATCAATAAAATTCCTGAACTAATTGAGAAAATAAAATATACGCAAAATAAGTATATTTGGATGAAGTCTGCATTAGGAATAATGACTACCGACACTCAGCCTAAAATGGCAATGGAAGAATGTTCAATTGGTGGAAGTGATATAAAGATATTTGGGGTTGCTAAAGGCTCAGGCATGATACAACCTGATATGGCTACAACCTTAGCATATATTTTTACTGATGCAGATTTGCCAAATGATGTACTTAAAAAACTTTTAAAGAAAAATATTTCTAATACTTTTAACGCTATCAGCTGTGATAGTGATACTAGTACTAATGATATGGTTTCAATTTTTTCAACAGGTAAGTCAAAACATCCTAAAATTAAAAATGCTAATGATGAAAAAATTAAAAACTTTGATTTTGCCTTAAATAAGGTTTTATTAAATTTAGCTAAAAGAGTTGTAGCTGATGGTGAAGGTGCTTCAAAATTTATAACTGTTAATATTCAGGGGTGCAAAAATGAAGATGATGCAAAAAAAATAGCTTTCTCAATTGCAAATTCACCTTTAGTAAAAACAGCAATCTCAGGCGAAGATGCCAATTGGGGAAGAGTAGTAATGGCAATAGGAAAAGCAGGTGTACAAATTAAACACGAAAAATTGTCAATTAAATTTGGTGAGATAAGTGTTGTTTCTAATGGAAAGCTGAATATTAATTATAATGGAGATGAAGTATCTGAATATATGAAAAGTGATAGTATTGATATTAATGTTGATATCTCCTGTGGTTCCAAAAGTTTCAAAGTTTACACTATGGATTTGACAAAAAAATACATTGAGATTAATGGAGATTATCGAAGTTAGATTTGTTCTATTGAAATTTATAGAACTATTACTAAGTAATTATCATGATCAAATATAAGTTGATTTGTAAAGATTGTGATTTCTCATTTGATAGCTGGTTTGCTTCATCTAAAGAGTATGAAAAACTCAAAAGTAAAAATTTTTTAAATTGTCATAAATGTAATTCTCAAAAAGTTGAAAAAACTTTAATGGCTCCTCAATTAATAAATAGAAATAGCATTGATAATCTTGAAAAAAAGAATATGAAATTAAATGAGATAAAAAACAAGATTAAAGAGTATCAAAAATTTATCAAAAGTAATTTTGATTATGTGGGTGAAAATTTTGCTTACGAAGCAAGATCATTACACTATAACAAAAAAAATAAGAAAAAAGGTATTTATGGCACAGCTACAAAAAATGAAATTCAAGAACTTAAGGAAGAAGGAGTTGAAGCTGAAATGATACCATGGATTGAGGATAAGAGTAATTAAACTTTATTAAATTTTCCAATATAATTAATCGATTTATCTGAGCTTATCGACCATTTGTCAGTAATAATATTAAACTTCATTCCGTCTAGATTTTGTAATTGAAGATTATATTTTTTAGAAATTTTAATTAAGTCATTTGGATCTACAAATTTATCCCATTCGTGTGTCCCAATTGGTAGCCATCTTAAAATATACTCCGCACCTATTATTGCAAATAGATAAGATTTTAAAGTTTTGTTTATTGTTGCAACAAACATTATACCCTCTTTTTTTAATAGTGATGAACATGATTTTAAAAAAATATCAACGTCTTCAACATGTTCAATAATTTCCATATTTAAAATTACATCAAATTTTCTATCTATTTTTAAATTTTCTGGTGAGGCAGTTAGATAATTAATTTTTAAATTATTCTTTTTTGCATGAAGTTTTGCAACTTGTATATTTTTTTCTGATGCATCTATGCCGGTAACTTCTGCTCCTAATCTGCTCATAGGTTCTGATAGTAAACCACCACCACACCCAATATCTAATAATCTTATTTTTTGTAACGGCTTATCTGAATTTTCAAGTTTAAAACTATTAATTATTTTTTCCTTAATATATGAAATTCTAATAGGATTAAATTTATGTAGTGGTTTAAATTTACCAGTAGGATCCCACCATTCTTCTGCAATTCTAGAAAATTTCTCTATTTCTTTTTTATTTATTGTGCTAGTTTTCATTACAAGATTAACAATATATTGAAGATGTATTTAATCAATAAATTTTAATTAAAAATATTTATCATGAAAATTGTAGTTTTAAAATTTGGTGGAACATCAGTTGGTACAATTGAAAAAATTAAAAAAGTTACTGATATTATCATTGAACATAAAAAGAGAAAAAACAAAGTAATAGTTGTTTCTTCAGCTATGAGTGGTGTGACAAATGATTTGATCAAAAAATCAAAACAGATTAGTAACAATTTCATAGATTCCGAATATGATGTTTTAGTGTCATCAGGTGAGCAGGTCGCATGCTCCTTGATAGCTGGAAGATTAAACCACAAAGGTTTCAAATCAAGATCTTGGCTAGGTTGGCAAATACCGATTTTCACTAATGGTCCTTACACAAACTCAAGAATTCAACAAGTGAATAAAAATAAATTACTAAGATTTCTTAAAGAAGGAGGGATTCCTATTATTACTGGCTTTCAAGGTGTAAATATAAACGAGAGAGTAACAACGATAGGTAGAGGAGGTTCAGATGCAAGCGCAATTATGATTGCAAAATCCTTTAAAGCACACAGATGTATTATTTATACAGATGTAGAAGGTGTATTCACCACAGATCCAAATAAATTAAAAAAAGCAAAAAAAATTAAAGTAATTTCTTATGAGGAAATGTTAGAAATGGCATCTTTGGGTGCTAAAGTAATGCAACCTGTTTCAATTCAAGATGCAAGATTAAATAGAATTAATATTGAGGTAAAATCTTCATTTATAAAAAAACCTGGAACAATAATTACAAAAAGAACAAATTTAAATAATAATAGAATTATTACAGGAATTTCTTCAACGCATAATGATGCAAAAGTTACTTTGGTTGGCGTAAAAGATAGACCAGGTGTAGCAGCAGCAATTTTTAAACCACTATCAATCAATTCTGTTAACGTCGATATGGTAGTACAAAATATTTCACCAAATGGAAAAGAAACTGATTTAACTTTTACAATTAAAGCTGAAGATCTCAACAAAACAAAAAAGATAATTCAAGAAAACAAAAGTATAAAATTTAAAAAAGTGATATTCCAAAAAGGGGTTTCTAAAATATCAATAATTGGTGTTGGAATGATCACAACTCCCGGTGTTACTTTTAGAATGTTTCAAGCCTTAGCAAATAAAAAAATTAATATCCAAGTTATATCAACATCTGAAATTAAAATATCTGTTTTGATTAATAAAAAAGATGCTAAAAAAGCTTTAGTTACATTGCATAAAGAATTTAAATTACAAGAATAAAAAAATGAGCATCAGACCTTTTAGAGATATTAAAAGACGAAAGACCAAAACTATAAATGTAGGCGATGTTAAAGTTGGAGGTGAAAATCCTATAACTGTACAATCAATGACCAATACCTTAACATCAGATGTTAAAAGTACGATTAAACAAATTCAAGAAATACAATCTGAAGGAGCTGACATTGTAAGAGTTTCTTGTCCCGATGAATCATCAACTAAAGCACTTAAAGAAATTACAAAACACGTTGATATTCCAATAGTTGCGGATATACATTTCCATTACAAGAGAGCAATTGAAGCTGCAGAAAATGGAGCAAGTTGTTTGAGAATAAATCCTGGAAATATTGGAGATAAAAAAAAAATTGTTGAAGTAATTAAATCTGCCAGAAATAATAATTGTTCAATCAGAGTAGGCGTTAATGCTGGTTCATTAGAAAAAGATATACTAGAAAGATTTAAAGAACCTTGTCCGGAGGCACTGGTAGAAAGCGCAATAAGGAATATTGAAATTTTAGAGGATATGGATTTTTCAAATTTAAAAGTAAGCGTAAAATCTTCTGACGTCTTTTTATCCGTAGAAGCCTATCGTCAACTTTCAAAGAAAATAGATTATCCACTTCACTTGGGAATCACTGAAGCTGGTAGTTTTATATCAGGGAGTATTAAATCCTCAATTGGCATAGGAATTCTCCTTAAAGAGGGAATTGGAGATACAATTAGGGTGTCTCTTTCCGATGACCCAGTAAAAGAGGTGGCGATTGGAAATGAGATACTTAAATCATTGAATCTTAGAAATAGAGGAGTAAAAATTATCTCCTGTCCGTCCTGTGCAAGACAAGGTTTTCAAGTAATTGATACTGTAAGGGTCTTAGAGGAAAAATTATCACATATAAAGACACCAATCACTCTCTCAATTATCGGATGTGTTGTTAATGGTCCGGGTGAAGCTGCCATGACAGACGTAGGAATTACAGGTGGGCAAAAAGGAAGTAATATGCTTTACCTCTCTGGTGTTCAAAGTGAAAAAGTTATGACAGATGAAATGATAACGAGAGTGATTCACGAAGTTGAAAAGAAAGCTTACGAATTAGAGAACAATTCAAAATGATACCAGAAAAAACTATCGAAGAATTAATTACTCGACATTCTTCTCTAGAAAAAGATTTAGCATCAGGAAATGTAGACAAGAAATTGTTTGCAGAAAAATCAAAAGAATATTCTGATTTAAATGAAATCGTTCATAGCGCAAAGAAATATGCTTCATATAAAAATGATAAAATTGAACTAGAAAAAATTCTTAATGATAAAAATTCTGATGATGAGTTAATGAAGATGGCTCATACTGAATTAAGTGATCTCAACTCACAATTTGAGAAAAATGAAAAAAAATTAAAATTATTTTTATTACCAAAAGATGAGGCTGATAAAAAAAATGCCATTATAGAGATAAGAGCTGGAACTGGCGGTTTAGAAGCAAGTTTATTTGCGGGCGATCTGTTCAAAATGTATGAAAAAGTTTGTAATAAAAAAAAATGGTCATTGGAATTAATATCTATTTCGAGAAGTGATGCAGGAGGATTAAAAGAAGTTATAGCATCTATTAAGGGCAATAATATATATTCAACTTTAAAATATGAAAGTGGTGTACATAGAGTTCAAAGAGTCCCAGATACAGAAACTCAAGGTAGAGTTCACACCTCAGCTGCAACTGTTGCGGTATTACCTGAGGCAGAAGAGGTTGATTTAAAAATAAATGAGGCAGATTTAAGAATTGATGTTTTCAGAGCCGGTGGTCCTGGTGGTCAATCTGTTAATACAACCGATAGTGCAGTAAGAATAACTCACATACCATCTGGCTTGAGTGTTTCACAACAGGATGAAAAATCTCAACATAAAAATAAGGCAAAGGGAATGAAAATACTGCGAGCAAGATTATATGAGTTAGAGAGAACTAGAATAGATCAAGAAAGATCAGCGGATAGAAAAAGTAAGATTGGCACTGGGGATAGATCTGAAAGAATTAGAACTTATAATTTTCCACAAGGAAGAGTCACAGATCATAGAATTAATCTCACATTACATAAGTTAGAAGAATTTTTGGAGGGAGAAGCATTTGATGAAATAATTGAGTCTCTATCTCTAAAAGCACAAGAGGAAAGTTTGAGCAAACTTTAAACTATGGATATACAGAGTGCATTAAAAAAAGGACAATCAATTTTGATAGATAATAATATTATATCAGCAAAACTAGATAGTGAAATTTTAATGTCTCAAGCAATTAGAAAGAATAAAAAATTTATAATTTTAAATTTACATAAAGAAATTAAAAAAGGGGATCTTGACTACTTCGACAATTTAATTCGAGAAAGAGCTAAGAGCAAGCCGATAGCCCAAATCATAAAAAAAAAAGATTTTTGGAAATATGAATTTATCGTAAACAATAATGTATTGATACCAAGACCAGATACAGAAATTTTGATTGAACAAGCTCTCAAATTAGTAAAAAATAAAAACAGGCTGCAAATATTAGATATTGGAATTGGCTCTGGTTGCATTTTAATGTCAATTTTGAAAGAAAAAAAAAATTTCATTGGAACTGGTATTGATGTAAGCAATAAATCATTGCAAATAAGCAAGGTTAATGGTCACAAATTGAGAATAAATAATAGATTGAGATTATTTAAATCAAATATTGACAATTTCAATACAGGCAAATATGATTTAATATTATCTAATCCTCCTTACGTAAGAAAAAGTAACTTAAAATGTTTGGAAAAAGATATTGGTTTTGAGCCTAAACAAGCATTAGATGGCGGATTAGATGGCTTATCAGAAATCAGGAAAGTTATAAAGAAATCCTCTGAACTGATAAAAAGTGGTGGTCATTTAATAATAGAAATTGGTTTTGATCAAAAAGATAAAGTAAAAAAAATATTACGTGATAAGGGGTTTCATATTAAAAGGACTGTTAAAGATTTATCAAATCATGATCGTTGTATAGTAAGTATTAAAATTTAATAAGATGGTTACATTTAGAAACAATAATGGACGAAGAAGCAATTTCCGAAGAAATGAGAGAAATTTTAAGTCTAATGGTGACAGAAACAAATATAATAATAGTTTCTCAACCTCTGAAAATTTTCAAAGAAAATCTCCAGGTAGAAATAATCACAATGCGCCTAAATTAATTGAGAAATATAATAACTTAGCTAGAGAAGCCTTATCAACTGGGGATAAAATTTTATCAGAAAATTATTTTCAGCATGCAGATCATTTTACGAGAATATTAAATGAGAAAGGGATTCAAAGAAAAATGAGTTTTAAAAATAAGGATTTAGAGGAAACCACCGACATGAATGAAAATACAGAAAATAAAGAAACCTCTATATCAAATGAAAAAGATGGTGTTGAAGATAAACATTCAGAAATTAATTAATTCAGACCAATTATTTTTTCGGACTTTAATACGTCTAATTTGATTCTTTTTGTTTCAAAAATTTTTCTTTCATCTCCTTTTAAAACTTTCCCTGATGGCAGCTTTAATGTTTGGGAATTTATTTTTTTCCCATTGACTATCACCTCATAATGAAGGTGTGGTCCAGTTGATTTCCCAGTAGACCCAACATAGCCTATAGTCTGTCCCTGTTTTACCCTTGTTCCTTTTCTGATACCTTTAGCAAATTTTGACATATGCGCATAAACAGTTTGATAAGTAGAATTATGTTTTATGACAACACAATTTCCACCACCTCCACACCATCCTGCTTTTTTAATCACTCCATTACCAGATGCCATGATAGGCGTTCCCATTGGTGCAGCAAAGTCTGTCCCTCTGTGCATTTTATTATAACCATCAATTGGGTGCTTTCTCATTCCAAAAGGTGAAGAAAGTCTTGCACCATTTATTGGTGTTTTCATTA
>CACDAB010000003.1:0-122018 GCA_902550615.1 uncultured Pelagibacteraceae bacterium
TATAACAATAAAAACTTTATTATTCTTATCAAACCTCAATTTTTTTGTGTCTAATATGAAGCGTCTTAAACTATTGAAATAACTCTCTAATAAATTATTTATAGATAAAATTTGTTTTCCGATTTTTTTTGATAATAAATTTTGTTTTCTCATATAAATTGAAACAAGTTATAATTTAAAATAAAAAATGTTAAACTCTGAATATTTAAAAAATCTTAATAAAGCTCAAAAAGAGGCTGTTACACATCTCGATGGACCTCTTTTAATCGTAGCTGGTGCTGGTTCTGGAAAAACTAAAGTGCTTACAACAAGGATAGCAAATATTATTACAGAAAAAAAAGCTTATCCTAATCAAATACTAGCAGTAACATTCACCAACAAAGCAGCTAGAGAAATGCAAACTAGAGTAAGCAAAATTTTAGGTGCTTCAGCGACAGGGTTATCATGGCTTGGAACTTTTCACTCTATTTGCGCAAAACTTTTAAGAAAACATGCTCCAGCGGTTAATCTTAACTCAAACTTTACAATAATTGATTCTGATGACCAAATAAGGCTAATTAAAAATATATGTAAAGCAGAAAATATTGATATTAAACAATTAGCTCCAAGATATATTCTTGCAATAATTGATAAGTGGAAAAATAAAGGATTTTATCCAAGTGAAGTGATAATTAATCAAAAGGACATTTATGAAAAGACTATATTACCAATCTATAAGATTTACCAAGAGAAATTAATTGATTTAAATTCTTGTGACTTTGGTGATCTAATTCTTCACGCTGTCAAGATCCTAGAAAAAAATAAAGATTTAAGAGAAATTTACTCAAAAAATTTTAAATATATCTTAGTTGATGAATATCAAGATACAAATTTTATACAAAGTAAATGGCTTAAATTACTTTCAGAAAAAAATAAAAATATCTGCTGTGTAGGAGATGATGATCAATCAATTTATAGTTGGAGAGGAGCAGAAATAAAAAATTTTTTAGAATTTGATCAAGTTTATGAAAATACAAAAGTAATAAGACTGGAAGAAAACTATAGATCCACTGAAAATATTCTTGCAGTAGCATCAAGCTTGATAGCAAATAATGAAAATAGGGTTGGAAAAACATTAAAAACAACTTTGCAAGAAGGTGAACTAGTCAAATTAAATTGTTATAAAAATGGAAAAGATGAAGCTATTGGTATTTCAGATGAAATTGAAAAAATAAAGAAAGAATATTCATTTAACAATATTACTATTCTTGTGAGGGCAATATTTCAGACTAGGGAATTTGAAGAAAGATTCTTAAAAATTGGCTTACCATATAGGATTTTGGGTGGAATAAAATTTTATGAAAGAGCCGAAATAAAAGATTGTGTTGCCTATTTAAGATTGGTTTTTCAAGAGAAAGACGATCTAGCTTTTGAAAGGATTGTTAATAATCCAAAGCGATCAATTGGTGATAGTTCCATAAAAAGTATTCATGAATTTGCAAAAAAACAAAAAGATTGTTTAGAGGTTTCATCCCGAAAAATGATAGAGGAAAACTTGATCAAACCTAAAGCTAAAATTGGTTTAATGTCCTTTTTAGATTTAATTTCAAAATGGAGAAATGATCTAACAATAAAAAAAATGGGTCATGTTAAATTATTACAAACTATTCTTGATGAATCTGGATACTCAGCAATGCTTAAAAATAAAAAAGATCTAGAAAACGAAAATAGACTTGAAAATATAAAAGAATTATTAAGCGCGATGAAAGAATTTGATAATCTAGAGAGTTTTTTAGATCATGTTTCACTTGCAACTTCAATTGATCAAGAATGGGAGGGTGAAAAAGTTAATATGATGACCATGCATGCCGCAAAAGGCCTTGAGTTTGATGTAATTTTTTTACCTGGTTGGGAAGAAGGACTTTTTCCCCACCAAAAATCTATTGAAGAAAAGGGCCAGAGTGGTTTAGAGGAAGAAAGAAGGTTAGCCTATGTCGGTTTAACCAGAGCTAAAAAAAAAGTGGTGGTATCTTTTTCGATGAACAGGTTTTACCAGGGTGATTGGATAGATAGTTTGGCGTCAAGATTTATTGACGAACTGCCAGATAAATATTTAGAAAAAAATTCTTTTTTTGATGAAACCAAAGAAGAGATAGAAGAATTTGAATTTAATCAAGATATTGAAAATGAGAGCGGTATAAATAGTCCTGGATGGTTAAGGTATCAAAAAAGAATTAAATGATTAAAAATCGAGTAAACACACTGGTAAGTAAATTCAAGAAATACAACATAGATGGATATATTATTCCTAAAAATGACGAATTTTTTTCAGAATACTCTGCAAATGATAGGCTTAAAAACATCTCAAACTTTTCTGGCTCTGCTGGTTATTCAATTATTCTTAAAAAGAAAAACTATTTATTTGTTGATGGGAGATACACTATCCAAGCAAAAAAAGAGGTGGGTAAAACCTTTCAAATTGTAGATTTCCATAAAATTATTAATTGTAATTTGTTTAAAAATTTGTCAATAGGTTTTGATCCAAAGTTCTTTACATCTATACAAATTAAGAAGTTTTTTTATAAAAATAATAAAGTAAAACGCATTGAGTCAAATTTAATTGATCAAATTTATCAAAGTAAAGTTAAATTAAACAAACCTTTTTTTTCTCTTAGTAACAATGTAGTTGGAGAAGACTATAAGACTAAAGTAAAAAAAATAAGAAAATACTTAAATAAGAATAAATCAGATTATTTGTTTATCACAGCACCTGAAAATGTTGCATGGCTTCTTAATATAAGGGGGAATGATAATCCAAATAGCCCCATTCCTAATTGTCAATTAATCATAGATAATAAAAATAGTTTTTATTTGATTACTTATAAGAATAAAGCTTCAAGGTTAATTTTGGAAAAAAAATTAAAATCTAATCAAATAATTGAACCGGAGAATTTTAATGAATTTATTTCAAATCTTAAAGGTAAAAAAATAATAATTGACAGAAACACTTGCTCAATTTTTTTTGAAAATTTAATAAAAAAAAGGTTTAAAATATTAAAAAAAGACGATCCAATTTATTTGCTCAAATCATTAAAAAATAAAACAGAAATAAAGAATATGTTAAAAAGTCATATTTTAGATGGTGTTGCATTAACAAAATTTATTTATTGGATCAAAAATATTAACAAAAAAAAAATTACTGAGTTTGAGGCACAAAATAAATTAGAAAATTTTAGAAAAAAAAATAAAGAATATTTATATCCAAGTTTTAATACTATTGCTGGTACCGGAGGGAATGGTGCAATTGTTCATTACAGAGCAACAAAAATAAATACAAAAAAAATTGATAATAAAGATATTTTTTTATGTGATTCTGGAGGCCAGTATAAATATGGTACTACAGATGTGACTAGAACAATTTGTTTCTCAACACCAAAAAAGAATATAAGAAATATTTACACACGAGTATTAAAAGGTCATATTGCAGTTGTAAAATCTAATTTGAATAAATATTCCTCTGGTAATCTGATAGATATTAGAGCAAGAAAATTTTTAAAAGAGATCAACTTAGATTATCAACATGGAACTGGACATGGTGTAGGTTTTTTTTTAAATGTGCATGAGGGCCCTCAAGGTATTTCTAAATTCAATAAGATAAAGTTACGTGAAGGAATGATTTTAAGTAATGAACCGGGATATTATAAAAAAAACAAATTTGGAATACGTATAGAAAATTTAATTTATGTAAAAAAAAATAAAAATAAGCTATACTTTGAAAATTTAACTCTAGCTCCGATTGATAAAGATTTAATAAATTTCGATTTATTAACAAATGATGAAAAAAGTTACCTTTGGAAATATAATTTAGATATTTACACAAAACTTAATAAATATTTAAACCCAAGTGAAAAAAGATGGTTAGCTACTTTTATTCAATAATTTATGCAATTCTGATTGATCTATAATTTTAATCTTTAACTCTTTTGCAGCTTCAACTTTTCGTTTAGTGGGTTTCTCTCCAATTATCAGATAATCAAGTTTTCTTGAAACATTACTAATTATTGTTCCCGAATTTTTTTCTATTAATGACTTGGCTTCAGCTCTACTCATACCTGTTAATTTTCCCGTAAACATAAATATCTTATCATTTAATATACCATCTTTTTTATCCTCGATTGTTCTCTGGATTTTCAAAATTTTTTGAAGATCTTGAATTACCTTTAAATTAGTCTTATTTAAAAAAAATTTTTTCAACGAAGTTATTTGAGTTTCACCAATCCCATCAATATTTATTAAATCATCAATTTTATTTTCTTTAGAAAGATTTATAAAATTTTCAGGACTTTTAAGTGTTTTTGCAATCAATTTAGCGTTTTCGAAACCAATATGTCTTATCCCAAGAGCATATATGAATTTTTCAAAAGAAATATTTTTCTTTTCTTCAATTGAGTATTTTAAATTAGCAACAGATTGTTTTCCCCATCCATCCATTGTTTGAATTTTTTCATAATTCAAGACAAAAATATCCTGTGGTAATTTAATCATTTTCATTTTCCAGAAATTTTCTACAATTTTTTTGCCAAAACCATCAATATTAAAAGCCTCTTTTGATACAAAATGTTTGATTTTTTCTATAGTCATCTTATCACATTCGTATCCCTCACTTGAACATCTTCTTACTGCATCATTTTTTTTTGTAACAGAATTGTATTCTTTAATTGTTTTAGCTCCACAAGAAGGACATTTAAGTGGGAAAATATATTTTTTTGAATTTTTTTTTCTTTTTTTAAAATCTACCTCAATAATATGTGGAATTACGTCTCCAGCCCTTTCAACAACAACTGTATCTCCTATTCTTATATCTTTTCTTATAATTTCGTCTTCATTATGAAGTGTTGCATTAGATACAACTACGCCACCAATATTGATTGGTTTTATTTTTGCAACAGGTGTCAATGCCCCTGTCCTTCCAACTTGTATCTCGATATTTAAAATTGTTGAAATTCCTTTATTAGCAGAAAACTTATGTGCAATGGCCCAACGAGGTGAATTAGAAACGTTGCCTAAACGTTTCTGTAAATCAAAACTGTTTATTTTGTAAACAACACCATCTATATCAAAATCTATTTCGTTTCTTTTTTTTTCTAATTCATGATAATTTTTCATTAAGTTTTTAATACCCTTTATAGTTTTATTTAATGGATTTATTTTAAATCCCCATTCACTTAATTGTTTTAAATAACTGCTTTGATCTTTTATCTCCATGTTATTTGCATACCCAAATGTATAGGCAATAAACTTTAAAGGAATTTTTTTTGTATCTTGAGGATTTTTTTGTCTTAATGACCCAGACGCAGCATTTCTTGGATTCGCAAATTTGTCTTTAAGATTCTTTTCAAAATCTTTATTTTGAATAAATACCTCACCTCGAATATCTATTTCGTCAGGAAAGTTTTTAATTGGAATATTTTTTGGAATATCATTAATTGTCATTAAATTTTGGGTAATATCTTCCCCTTCTTTTCCATCGCCCCTAGAAAGTCCCATAGTAAACTTTCTCTTTTTATAAATTAATGAAGCTGAAATACCATCAATTTTTGGTTCTGCACTATACTCTAATTCGTTAGAACTTTTTTTATCTAAAAAATTATTTATTTTTTTTTCAAAATTTATCAAGTCTTCCTCATCAAATGCATTGGAGAGTGAAAGCATTGGAACTCTGTGAAGAACTTTATAAAAAGTTTTAGATGGTCTAAAACCTACTATTTTAGCTGGTGAGTTTTCACTTTTTAAAAAATTATATTTCTTTTCTAAAGATAAAATTTCTGCTTTAATTTGGTCATACTCATAATCATTTACTAAGGGTTTACTTAGATCATAATAATGTTTATTTAGTTTTACTAAATTTTGAATTTTTTGATTATACTCTTTTTTAATCCTATTTTTATCCATCTCATTCTAAAAGGGTTTTAAATTTTTTTATGAGACCTCCGTCTTTTTTTTTATAAGTTTTAAATCTCTCTTTTTTTCTTTTTTCATAAGTTTTATCAAACAAACTATAAGAGTTTTCATACCATTTTGAGGATTGATAATTATATCCAAGTAATTGTGCATATTTTTCAGCTTCATCTATAAGACCGATTGTATAATGTACTTCAACTAATCTGTGCAATGCCTCTTCTGCATATATAGTCGTATCATAATTATCGATGATCTCTCTAAATCTATTTATTGCTGGTATCCACTTTTTTCTATCAAAATAATATCTGCCTAGATACATTTCTTTTGCTGCAAGAATATCATTAATTAAATCGATCTTAAATTCTGCATCTATTGCATATTCTGTATTGGGATAATCTTTCAAAATAATGTTAAAAGTTTTTTTTGCATTTACAATTGACTGCAAATCCTTTTTTTCATCGACAATCTGTTCATAATAACAGATAGCTAATAAATAATTTGCATACCCCAAATCTTTATGAGAGGGATATACCTTTAAAAATCTTTTTAATTCAGCTATAGCATCACCATAATAGTCTTGGGTATAATATGAATATGCAGCCATTAAGGCTGAATGAGGAGCAGAATCTGCTTGAGGAAATAATATTTCTGCCTCATTAAATTTTTTGGCAGCAAACAAAACATCACCATCGTTTAAAGCTTCCATTCCCTCTTCGTAAGCTTCTTTTACTTGAAGTTCTAAACTTTTTTCATTTATTATTGATTTTTCTATTGGTTCTTTGGAGCAAGAACCAAATAAAACACAAATTATAAAAAAAACAAAAATCTTTAACCTAAACATATTTGTTTTATACAGACTTAGAAAAGAATTTTAAAGATCAATATATGTTAAGCAATTGACCTTAATAAGGTTTTATTTAGAATCGTATGAGGAAGATTTCTTTCTTGAATCTCAATTATTGAAAAGTTTTCTTTATTTTCAAACACTTTTTTTAACAACTGATTAGTTAAAAAATGACCACCTTGAGAACAATTTACGCTACCAATTATTCTATATCCACTCGTGTATAAGTCTCCAATACAATCTAATATTTTGTGATTTACAAATTCTTTTGGATTTCTAAGCTTTTCAGAATTTAAGATTTCTTTACCTTTAACAACGATTGCATTATTCAAACTCCCACCTTTTGCAAGTCCTTTTTCTTTAATTTTTTCTACATCGTCGAATAAACAAAATGTTCTTGAATTAAAAATATCTATCAAGTCATCTTCGTACACATTTACTTTATTTTCTTGATTTCCAATTAAACAATTCTCAAATTTCAATTTAAAACTTATATCTAAACTTAACTTAGAAGGCTCTATAGAAATAAATTTCTCTCCATGATGGTATGTTATTTTTTTTTGGATCTTGATTATCTTAATAGGCGCTTCGCTTTTTTCTAGTCCGCAACTTTTTAAAATTTCTATAAAATCTTTCGCTGAGCCGTCTAAAATTGGTACCTCTTCATTGTTTATTTCTACCAATGCATTATCAATCCCTAATCCAAATAAAGCACCCATTAAATGTTCAATTGTTGATACTTTTACTCCGTGCTCGTTAGATATAGTTGTATTTAATAACGTATTAGTAACGTTAGTAAAACTCGGGTAAACATAATTATTCGATTTTAAATCTACTCTTTTAAAAACAATTCCTGTGTTTGGTTCAGAGGGCTTAACTAATACTTTAGCTAATTTACCATTGTGAAGACCGACTCCACTAAAAGTTGCTGTTTTTTTTAAAGTTTTTTGACTTAACAATGACACAATTAGACTTTTAATGAGTTCAGAAAAAAACTGAAAACAACAAATATTACGATAAACTACTAATTAATTAAAAAAATTAAAGAATCTCTCAAAAAAACCCTGTTTTTTGTTAATTTTACCTATCAACAAAACCTCATTGCTATTATGGCCTGAAATAATTCTACTAGCTGTTGTAAAGATGGTGTTATCTGTATTATCTTTAAATTTTTCTAAATAACCAGCACTTAAAATTTGATTTATCGAAATATGATATTTTTTTAAGATCTTTTCTATATTTTCAATTAAATTTTTTGAAAGGCAAATAAATTCTGTATCTAAAGAAAAGATATTACACTTAACATTTTCTGGTAAAGATGTATAAAATTTATTGTCGATCACATATTTTTCTATAAAGAAATGAATAATTTTTTTATTAAGTAAATTCGATTGACATAGATTTTTTAAATCACTTAATGGATGAATTAAAGCCTCTGAGTTTATAAGATTTCCGTTATTATCTTTTTTGATTGATAATTTTATTGAGTGAAATTCCTTACTATCCAAAATAACATATATGTCTTTAATAAAACTATCCAATTTTTTTTCAATTTTTAATATGTTAGAGTCTAAAAATTCATCCATTTTTCTAAATTTTAACTCTGTAGAATTTTCTTCTATTGCTAATTTTTCAGAATAAATTTTCTCGTTTGTTTTATTGTCGGTAACATGAATTATATATTGAGTATTATTTAGAAAAAGATAAGTTTGAAAGTCTGCTTCTTTAATCATTTATGACAATTTGATTTTTTTGACGTATATCCAAAATTTTTGTATTACTAAATTCTTTATCCTCAAGTAAATCAATTGATAAATTTAATGACTCTTTTATTCGTGTGATTGGTAATTTAATTAAAACTCCTGAGATCATTTCAATATCCCATCTTCCCGAGGGAAAGTAGTAAAAATTTTTTATGTTATTATATTTAAAATCAGTTTGAAGAATAATATTTTTAAACTCTAAAAATTTTTCTGTTTCAAAATTTCCAAAAATAAAAGGTAAATTTTGAGAATAGTCTTTGGTATTAATGAATTTCCCATTAGATCCAACTATATAATTTTTTCCATTTACATTAGTAGATGCTAAAAAATTTGTTTTTTCAATTTTGATTTCAAGAGATGATGGATATTTTTTAAATACTTCATATTCTTCAATCAAATTATTAGAATTTAATATTTCTTTTATCTGAGATTTTTGAATAGATAATAAATTATTTAATTTTATCAAATTCATTATTTTTAAGTATTCATTATCATTAAATTCTATTCCCTCAATATTGACTATATTAATTTTAGGAAGATCAAAATTTTTCAAATTTTTGTTATTGAAAGTACCTAGGATGATTACCAAAAAAATGTAAAAAATAATTTTCTTATTTATTTGTAGAAGCATCTTTTAAAATTAATTCAATAAGTTTAATAAAACTTATACCACGAAATGCAGCAATCTCAGGAACTAAAGAAAGTTTAGTCATTCCTGGCTGAGTATTAATTTCTAAAAGATAAAACTTACCCCTGTAATATTTAAAATCTGAACGGGTAACTCCTCGACAACCAACTAAATTATGTGCTTTTGAAGAAATTCTCATTATTTGCTCATATTTTTTTTTAGATAAATCCACGGGTATGATGTGTTCCGTTTTTGCTTTTGGATTATATTTTGCTTGATAATCATAAAATTTTCTTTTTGGTTTTAATTCAATTGCACCTAGTTTCTTAGAACCAATTATTGCAGCCTGTATCTCTCTACCAGGGATAAATTCTTCAATAATTATTTTTTTATAATCTTCTAAATACTTCAATTTTTTTTTAATATCTTTTTTCGTGCATATAAATACATTTACACTTGAACCCTCATTGATTGGTTTTATCACGACTGGAAATTTAAGTTTTTTTTCAATTGTGCTAACAATATTTTTTTCATCTTTGCTGAAAGAAAAGATCAAGAATTTTGGGGTCAATATTTTATTCTTTATAAAAATCTTTTTTGATAACACTTTATCCATTGCTATTGATGATGAAATTACGCCTGAATGAGTATAAGGAATTTTAAAACTCTCTAATATTGTTTGTATGTAACCATCCTCACCAAACTGACCATGCAACGCATTGAAAATTTTGTTTGGTTTAAATTTTTTAATAACATCAAATAACTGAAAATTTGGCTCTGCTATTTTTACAAAATAATTATTTTTTTTTAATTCCTTAGCTACTTGTTTTCCAGTATCAAGGCTGATTGCTCTTTCTTTCGAAATTCCACCAGAAATTATTAATATTTTTTTCAAATTATTTTAAAATCTTAATTTCTTTTTCTAATTTTATACCAGTTTTTTCTAAAACCTCTTTTGATACAAATTCAATTAAATTGTTCATATCATTAAAAGAAGCGCTACCCTTATTTACAAAAAAATTACAATGTTTTTCTGAAATACAGGCATCGCCAAAACTTTTGTCTAAAGGAACTGACTCTTTAATTAACTCCCAAACTTTCTTATTTGTTTGTGATTTAGGATTTTTAAAAGTGCTTCCACTAGTTTTAATTCTAGTAGGTTGTGCTTTTTCCTTTTTTTTAACTAAATTCTCAATTTCATTTTTTATTTGAGATGGACTAGTTTTTGAACCTTTAAATGAAGCACTTAAAAAAATCAAATCATCAGATAAGTTACTTTTTCTATACTCAAATTTTATTTCTTTACTTGGGATAGTAATGATATTTCCAGATTTATCGATTGCTTGAACTGATATCAATATATCTTTGAACTCTTTGTTAAAACAACCTGCGTTCATTCTAATTCCACCTCCTATTGTGCCCGGTATACAAGATAAAAACTCAAATCCGCTGAGACTATTTTTTACAGCAAAATCTGATAAAGACTTATCAGTCACAGCACTTCCAGCAATTATCACATCATCTCCAAGAAGTGAGATATTATTAAAATTTTTTCCTAATTTTATAACTATACCATCAAATAAATCATCGGATATTAAAGTGTTAGAACCTGCTCCAAGAATAAATATTTTTTCCTGATTATTTACTATTTTTAAAAATTTAATCAGTTCATGAAGATTGTTAGCTTTAAAAAAAACTTTTGTTTTTCCACCAATGTTAAACCAATTTTTTTTTTTAAGATCATACTCAAATCTTAAATTTTCATCAAATTCTCTAAATAAAGTTTTTAGTTGGTCTAATTTCATTATATTAATTTTGGCAGTTCTCTCATCCAATTAGAGATGGTGCCTGCACCCATTCCAATAACAATTTTTTTTCCACTCATATTTTTTTTGATAAATTTGGCTAGTTGAAACTTATCATTTACTAAAAATAATTTTACTTTTGAATTTTTTATTAACTCTTTAGCAAAATTTATATAATTAAATCCTAACTTAATTTTTTCTCCCGCTGAATATACGGGACATAGAACAACAATATCAGCATTCATAAACGCAAAAGAGAATTCTTTTCTTAAATCTTTAAGTCTTGACACTCTATGTGGTTGAAAAATGCAAACTTTTTCATAATCTTTATAAACCTTGTTAACACCATCCAAAACTACTTTTATTTCAGTTGGATGATGAGCATAGTCATCATAAAAATCAATGTTGTTGTAAGTAAATATTTTATTAAATCTTCTTTGAACACCTTTAAAATTTTTTAATCCTTTTTTTATATCAGAAATTGAAATACCAATAGTAATTGCAACTGCAGTAGCTGCAACAGAATTTCTTACATTATGAATACCCAGTAATGGTATTCTTATTTTTTTGATCTTTATTTTTTTCTTATTTGGAACATTTACTAATACATCAAATTCTGTAAAATTTTTATTTTGATTGATATTCTTAATAAAAAAATTTGATTTTGGATTAAGTCCATAGGTATAAAAATTTCTATTCCTTAGTTTTTTAATTATCTTATTATTTACAGGGTCATCTAAACAAATAAATGATTTTCCAAAAGAAGGAACTTTTTTTATAAAATCAATAAAATATTTTTCTAAGTCATCCATAGATTTGTAAAAATCCATATGCTCTCTGTCTATATTTGTTATAATTGAATATGTAGGAGGTATATGAAGGAAACTTCCATCGGACTCATCTGCTTCCAAAACTGTCCAATCACTCTTTCCTAACTTAGCAGTATTTTTGATAGAATTTATTACCCCTCCATTAATAATTGTTGGATCTAATTTAGTTTTTTGCAGTATTGAGGTAATTAAAGAAGTTGTTGTGGTCTTACCATGTGAACCAACTACAACAATATTTTTCATAAGAGAAACAATATGAGCTAACATTCTTCCTCTGGTTATAATTGGAAGTTTTTTTCTTCTAGCTTCAATGTATTCTGAATTATTTTTTTTTATTGCTGAGGAAATGACTGCTATTGTTGCATTCTTTAAATTTTGTTTTTTTTGACCAATAAAAACTTTTATTTTTTCTTTTTTCAATCTATCTATATTTTTATTTGATGATAGGTCACTACCTTGCACTTTAAATCCTTTACCTTTCATAACTAAAGAAAGTCCACTCATGCCAATACCACCGATGCCAATGAAGTGAATAACCTCAGTTTTTGCTAATTCAATTTTCATTAATTATATCTAATATTTTTTGATTTACATTAGTCCAAGTATTTTTGTAATTTAATTTTTTTAAATTTTCCTTTTTTTGTAAAAATTCAGAATTATCAGATAATATGTTGGTTAGAAGTTGCTCTATATTATCCTCAAATGTCTCTTGATTAAGTATCCAACAACATTCTTTTTCTTTATAAAGTAAAGCATTTTCAAATTGATGATTATCCTTAGAGTTTGGTAATGGCACTGCGATAAATGGTATGTTTAATAAAGATAATTCAGCTAAAGTTGAAGCACCTGATCTAGTTATACAAACATCTGAATTATTAATTATTTCTTCAAAGTTTTTATTGAAACTGAAGATTAAACATTCAACATTATTTTCATCATAGAAATTTTTTAAATTGAGAATATTTTTTTCATTTGTTTGTTGTAAAATTCTGATTGGGTGTTTTTTTGAAATATTAACAATTTTATTTTTTAGATTAATATCAAAGATATTTGCTCCCTGACTTCCTCCAACAATCAACAAATTTATTTTTTGATGGTTAAAATTTTTTTGTTTTAAACTATAAAATTTTTCTCTTACCAAAGGAAATATAGTTTCAATTTTATTTTTATATTTTGATGGAAAATTTTTTATTTTTTTTTTATAACAAATTATTTTTTTACACGAGCTTAAAAAAAATTTATTTGCTCTACCCAAAACTTGATTGGGTTCTACCAAGTAAATCTTTAATCTTAAGAATTTTGCTGCTAATAACAATGGAAAAGACATATAACCACCGGTAGAGAATAATTTTTCAATATTATTTTTTTTTAATAATAAAAATGATTTTATTGTAAGTATAATTACTAATATAAAATTGATTGGAAATAAAAATATATTATTTAACCTTGGGGTATCAATAATTCTTAATTTATAATTTTCATCATTTAAATATTTTAAGCCCCTCTTATCAGTTGTGATTATTACTTTTGCATCTCTAGATAAATGTTCATAAAGTATTACTGCGGGAATTACATGGCCCCCTGATCCTCCTGTAGTTATCAAGTAATTTTTATTCATTTTGATTTAGATTTCTTTTTGTAAAATTCAAAATTATTCCAGACAAAATTGAAATACTTATTATTGAGGAACCACCATAACTTATAAATGGTAATGTCATACCAGTTGTAGGAAATAATCTAATATTTACTCCAATATGAATTATAGTTTGCATTAATATAAGGCTTACAGATCCAACTAAAATTAATTTAATAGTTTCATCATTTTCAAAATTAACTTTTTTAAACACTGAGTAAATAAATACTAAAAACAATAAAAAGATTAAAATTATGGCAATTACACCAAACTCTTCAGAAATTACTGAAATAATATAATCTGTATGTGCCTCTGGAACTCTATTTTTTAAAGTTCCCTCTCCTATACCTTTCCCAAAAAAACCTCCACTCGTAATGGATTCTAAAGCTCTATCTGATTGAAAATTGTAAGTTCCGGTTTCGGAATCTATAAAAGATATTAATCTATTTTTAATGTATGTAAATTTTGAAACAAAAAAAATTAAGTAAAAAAATATTAAAATAATTGATGAAAATAAAAAAAAAAGTAAAAATATACTTACACCCGAAGTAAATATTAAAACTGACCAACTAAAAAAAACTAAAAGAGTTTGTCCTATATCTGGCTGTAATGATAATAATAATGCAATACCTAAAGTTATTATAAAAGAACATAAATACTTTATATAAATATTGCTAAATTTCTGGCTACACAATATCAAGCTAATAAAAATGATAAGAAATGGCTTAACTAATTCTATCGGTTGAAATCTAGGTAAAAGATATAGATCTATCCATCTTTTTGAACCCTTAACCTCTACTCCAATTATAGGCACTAGAATTAAAAATATAAGTGATAAGAAAAATAATAGAGAAGAATATTTTAGAAGTTGTTCTTTTTTAATTGAGGATAATACAAAAATTATAATTATCCCTAACAAAATAAAAACTAAATGTTTAAAAAAAAATTGGTAATCATTTGTATCTAATTTATCAGAGGCAATTAATGATGTGGAAACTAATGAAAAGAATAAACCTGTTAAAAATAATAAAACAATCAGTGAAAAAAGAAACTTATCAATATTTTTCCACCAATCATAATAGATACCAAATAAAGTATTCTTATTTTCCATACATAAATCTTTTTACTAATCTATTAAAATATAAACCTCTTTCTTCGAAGTTTTTAAACCTATCGAACGACGCTGCACAAGGACTAAATAATATCGTATATTTAACAGATCTTTTTTTTTTGATTATAGAAAAAACATTTTTCACCGCGTCTTGTAAATTTTTATAATTTTTAAATTTTACTTTACTTCTTAACTGTTTATTAAAAAAACTTTTATTTTGTCCATAAATAAAAGCGGTAACATTACTTAAATCTTTTTTTTTTAATTCTAATTTGTCACCTTTTTTATAAATACCACCCAATAACCATAATATGTTGGAGTCTTTTTTTAAGATTCCAACTGAAGATGAGAAACTGGTTGATTTTGAGTCATTTATTATAGTGAGATACTTCTTTTGGACAATTATTTGTTGGCGATATTTCAAACCCTTAAAATTTTTTATCGTTTTTTGTAAAAGATAGTTTTTTAGTTTTAATTTTTTTGCCAGTTCAATAATAAAAGATAGATTTTCTCTATTTGACTCAGTCAAAAAATATTCATTTTTGATTTCCAGAAAATCATTATAATTTTTTTTTGTATTTACTTTAACAATTTTACAATTAAATTTTTTAGTTTTTAATTTTCTTGAAATTAGTACATCATCGCTTTTAACAAATGATAAACAACTTTTGGATTGAGAGTCTAAAAGTTTAAATTTTGCATCAACATAATTTTGAAGAGTTTTATGTCTTTCAAGATGATCGGGTTTAATATTCAAGATTATTGAATACTTTGAACTAAATAACTGACTGTAATCTAACTGATAAGAAGATGCCTCTATCACAAAAATTGTATTTTTTGATATTTTTTTTTCATTCAATGGAGGGTTGCCAATGTTTCCAATAAGTCTCACATCTTTTTTTTGATCTTTTAAAACTTCATATAAAATTTTAGCAGTAGTAGATTTTCCATTGGTACCTGTAATAGTAATGCATTTATTTTTATAAAAAGTAAAAAATACATCTAAATCTGTATAAATTTTTTTCTTATTAAGTTTTAGAAATTTAGATAATTTACAATTAAAAATATTGATACCAGGGCTAATAATGATTTTATCAAATTTTATTTTTAATAATTTTAATTTAGAAATTTGTTTTGGATGTGTGTTTTTTAAATCATCAAAAAGATAAATATCAGCTTTATTTCTTAAAAATCTAAAAGATGATATCCCACTTTTTCCAAGACCATAGATTAATATTTTTTTTTTCAAAAAAATATTTTCAATTTTTTTTTTCATCTCAATTTTAAAGTAGCTAATCCTATCATTGCAAGAATTATAGAAATGATCCAAAACCTTATTACAACAGTCGACTCTGGCCAACCTTTTTTCTCAAAGTGATGATGGATCGGAGCCATCCTAAAAATTCTTTTTCCAGTAAGTTTAAAAGAAATAACTTGAACCATCACAGAAACCGCTTCCAATACAAAAAGGCCTCCGGTAATTGCTAAAACTATTTCATGTTTTGTTATTATTCCAATAGCTCCCAAAGACCCTCCTAAAGACAATGAACCAGTATCACCCATAAAAATTTTAGCTGGAGGTGCGTTAAACCATAAAAATCCTAGACATGAACCTATTATAGCTCCACAAAATATTGCTACCTCTCCAGTTCCCTCTATGTAAGGAATTTGAAGATAATCTGAAAATACAATATTTCCAGTTACATAACTAATAAATGCAAAGCATGCTGCCACCAAAATTACTGGAACAGTTGCCAAACCATCTAAACCATCTGTCAAATTAACGGCATTAGATGAACCAATAATTACAAATATTGCAAAAGGAATAAAAAACCAACCAAGATTAATGATTAAGTTTTTAAAAAATGGAAAATATAAATTAGTTATATTTTGGTAATCTATAAAATTTACATAAATAACAACACCAACAATTGATAATACAATTTGTAAAATTATTTTAAATTTAGATGAAATTCCTGAAGAGTTACTAAACTTAATTTTTTTATAATCATCAAATGCTCCTAAAAGTCCAAAGGAAACAGCAACGTACACACAAAACAAAATATTAATATTTGATAAGTCTGCCCACAAAATTACTGATGTGAGTAAACCTAATAAAATTATTAATCCACCCATAGTTGGTGTACCAATTTTTTTAATTATATGACCTTCAGGTCCGTCATCTCTTATAGGATTTAAAATTTTTTGATTAGAGAAGAATTTTATAAACGGCCCTCCAATTATTAAAACTATTATGAGTGATGTGAAAACAGATAAACCAGTTCTGAAAGTTAAGTATTTAAAAACATTCAAAAATCCAAACGTATCTACATAGTTTAATAAAAATTGATAAAGCATCTACTTAATTCCTTTTAAATCATTTATCATCTTATTAAAACCTGTCGCATTTGAGGCTTTAACCATTAAATAATCGTTATTATTCAAATCATTTTTAATAAATTTAATTATTTGGGATTTGGTTCTAAAAACTTTACCTCTTTTTGATTTTGCAATCTTTTTGAATATTTGACTTATATAGTTTCCCTTTAAGAAAATTTTATCAATTTTTGTTTTATTAATTAATGGAACAATTGACTGGTGAAGTTTTTTAGAATGAGTTCCAAGTTCTAACATATCACCAAGTAAGAGATACTTTTTGAATTTTTTGCTCTTTACTTTATCATAATTTAATATCGCTGATTTTAGGGATAAAGGATTTGAATTATAACTTTCATCTATTAGGTTTATGTTTTTTTTATTTATTTTTACTCTTGATAAATCTCCTCTTCCTTGGGGCGTTGTAAAATTAAAAAAAACTTTTTTATCTAATTTTGTAATATCAATATTAATGCTCATTACCGCTAAAGCAGCTAAAATATTATAAATATTATTTTGAAAATCATTAGAAATCACAAAAATTTTGTTAAAATCTTTAGCTTTGATATTTATTCTAAAATTATTATTAATTTTAATAATACTAATTAACTTCACATCAGATTTATGATTTTTGATCCCAAATGAAATTGTATTAATATTATTTTTGGTAGCTATTTTTTTATGTAGTCTAAAAAAATTATCATCTGCATTTAAAATCACAACACCATTTGGTTTCGTATTTGAAATTATTTCAGATTTTGCAAGTGCAATATCTTTTATATTCTTAAAATTTTTAGCATGAGCGTAATTTATATTAGTTATAACACTTATGTCCGGTTTGATAATTTTTGATAAATAATCAATTTCCCCCTTTTTATCCATACCGACTTCCAAAACTCCATAATTATCGTTCATACTCAAATTAAAAAGACTTAATGGAACCCCATATTTGTTATTATAAGATTTTGGGGAAATAGTTGTTTTAGAAATTTTTTTTAAAGTTTTGCCTAATAATTCCTTAAGTGTAGTTTTTCCACAGCTCCCTGTTATTGCAATTATCTTTGCATCAATATTCTCTCTGAAAGTACTTGATATTTCGGTCAAAAATTTCAATGAATCTATTACTTTTATTTGTTTTTTAAAATCTAATTTTTTTTTAATTTTATTTACAACTACTATGGAAGCTTTTTTCTTCAGAGCTTCTTCTACAAACTTATTTCCATCATTTTTCCTGCCTCGTATAGCAAAAAAAATATCATTTTTTTTAACTTCTTTTGAATTAATTCTAGCTTGTCCCAAAGTTAAATTTGTATTTAATTTTTTATCACCAGATGACTCTTTAATAAGATTTAATTTCAAATTATTTGATAAATTCAAATTTTTTAATTTAATTGCGTTTAAAATTATTTTTTTATCTGAAAAATAAATTTTACGATTACCAATTTCTTGAATTTTTTCATGACCCTTACCAGCAACTAATAAGATATTGCCTGTAGTTAAATTTTTAACCGCCTCAGAAATCGCCTTTGCTCTATCAGAAATTTCTGATATTTTTTTATTATTTATCCCTCTTTTAATATCTTTTCTAATTTTATTAGGATTTTCCAGTCTAGGATTATCATCTGTCAAATATATTTGATCAGCATATAATGAAGCTATTTTACCCATTTTTGATCTTTTATTTTGATCTCTATTTCCACCACAACCAAACAAAACAATAATTTTTTTATTAGAAAATTGCTCTCTTAGTGAAAGAAGAGATATTTTTAATGCATCTGGTGTGTGTGCGTAATCCAAAATAACTTTAGATTTATTTTTAATATTGCCAATTTTTTCTAGTCTTCCCTCTACAGATCTTATTTTTGGAATAACTCCCAAAATTTTATTTAAACTTAGATTACTATTTTGAGCAGCTATAATTGCCATCATTATGTTCTTGAGTTGTATTTTACCTATAAGATTGAGCTTAATATTTTTGATTAAGTTTTTATATTTGATTGTTAACATTTGTTTCTCACCTACAAAATAATGAGATAAAATTTTAAAATGATTTTTTGGATTATTTATAGAATAAATCTTTAAATTTCTCTTTAATGCAATTTTTTTTATGTTTCTAAATTCAGGTATTTTTTCATCAGTAATTACATTGCCTTTAATAGGTAGAAGTTTCTCAAAAAGATAAAGTTTTGCGATTAAATAATCTTTTAAATTTTTATGATAATCTAAATGATCTTGAGATAAATTTGTAAATATTCCTGAATTAAATTTTAAACCATCTAACCTATTTTGACTTAAACCATGACTTGAAGCTTCCAATATTACATCATCTACTTTCTGATTTTTAAGATAATTTAATATCTTCCCCAATTGAATTGGGTCGGTGGTTGTATTGGATAAATTGATATATTTGTTGTTTGATTTAACACCCAAAGTTCCAATTGATGCAACTTTTCTATTATTAAATTTTAATATTTGATAATAAAAATCAGCTACGGAAGACTTTCCATTAGTTCCTGTGATTGCTATTAGATTTGTTGGTTTTTTATTATAAATTTTAAATGACACTTCAGCTAATAATTTCCTCACATTTTTTGAATGAATAATTAATACTCCATTTGGAAATTTTGTTATTTTTTTTTCAGTTACGATAATTTTTGAGCCTTTGTTTATTGCATCTAATATGAAATTATTTCCATCAATATTTGTGCCTTTAATCGCAAAGAAGATATTATCTTTTTTTACTTTTGAACTCTCAAAACAGATGTCAGAAAAAAAAGTCTTTTCATATTTTTTTCCAATATTTGGGAAATAATCTTTAAGTAACATTTAGAAATTAAATTCACTATATTTTGTGGCTAAAATAGGCCCAATTTTTTCAACAATTTGACCCGTAGCTTCAACAGTTGTCCATCCAGCAGTATTAAAAGGTGTCCCTTTATACTTTATGTTTGATCCATCTCTATAATGATAAATATAGTTTTCATTTATTTTTGGTTCATCCAACATAACGGCTAAAACAAATTTTGGTTTAGATGTTGGAAATACTGATACAAAAGAATTAATCTTCTTATTTGAATACTCTCCATTCACACTTTTTTCAGCTGTTCCTGTTTTTCCACCAATTTCATATCCATTTACATTTGCCAGTGATGCAGTTCCATCTTTTGTTGAAACAATTTTTCTCAAGATTGGTAAAATTTCTCTTGATAAGTCTTGACTTAAAATTTTTTCTTTTTTTTCATTGTCGTTATTTTTGATCAATTTTGGTTTTATTTGATAACCCCCATTAACAACAATAGAATAAGCTTTTGCCAATTGAAGTAATGTAGTTGTAATGCCATGACCAAATGATGCTGTAGCAAGTGGACATTTTCCCCAATTGAATTGTATTGGTTTTCCAACTTCCTCAATATCAAAATCAATTTTTTCTAAAATACCAATCTTTGATAAAAATGATTTAAATTTTTTTTCGCCCACTTGCTGAACAATTTTGACTGAGCCTATATTACCAGAACGAACTAATATTTGTTCAGCAGTAAGATTGGATGGGATTTTTTTGTCGTATTCTCTTATCGGAAATCCTGCACACATAAGAGATTTTGGCAAATCAACATATTCTGTTTCAGCGGTAATAATTTTTTCATCAATAGCAGCAGCTAATGTGAAAGTTTTAAATACAGATCCAAATTCATAGACACCTTTAGTGACTCTATTTATATAATTTGTATCTGAAATTTTCTCTCTCTGATTTGGATCAAAATCAGGAAGAGAAACTAAAGATAGTATTTCACCGTTATTTACATCCATCAAAATTGCAGCACTTCCAATGGTATTAAAAATTTTGTTGAATTTAATTAACTCTTCTCTGATTAAAAATTGTAGATCTTTATCTACAGTTAATTGAATAGGTTCTTTGCTATTTCTGAAAATTTTGTCTAATGATTTTTCCAGACCCGAGACTCCGTTATTATCATTATCAATTTGACCAAGAATATGACTAAATAAGTTTTTTTCAGGATAAATTCTTGTTAATTTTTCCTCAGGTTGAATTGATTTGTCACCTAATTTCATTACCTTTTCATAATTTTCTTCAGATATTTTTTTTTCTAAGTAAAAAAATTTTTTATTTTCTAATTGATTTTGAATTTTGACAAAATCTTTGTTGGGAAAAATATATTTTAGATTTATTAATAACTTTTTTTTATCAATAACTTTTCTAGTGCTTATGCCAATATCAATTGAGCTTACTGTCTTACTTAGGTATTTTCCATTTCTATCAATTATGTCTGCTCTATAAAGTTTATTGGAAGTGCTAGTCAAATTTTCATTTAATACTTTTTTGGAATCTCTAGAGCCAAGATGTAATAAGTGTATAGAAAAAATTATAAAAATTATAAAAAAGATAAAAAAAATAAATGAAACCCTATTAAATGAAATATTAATATTAGACTTATTTTTTTTAAAAGAAAAATCATTAAGATTATCCTCTAAAATAATTTGTGAATTTTTATTACTCATTTTTATTAAAACTTAATTGACCTATTTCAATTTCATTATTTTTTCTAGTAATTGTTTGAATCTCCTGGATATCAAATTTTATTAATTCATTCTCAAAGTAAAGATTTTGAAACTGAAGTAATTTTTCAGTAGAACTCAAATAATCAAATTCCAATCTAGTATTTTCAAAATTTTTTTTTAAATCTCTGATGTTTTCTTTTAAGACAAATATTTCATCATCAATCCTTTTTGTTGAATTTTTAACTATTGCCGTTGAAAAAATTAAAGAAAATACAAAGAGTGTAACAAAAAAATTTTTCATAATTTTTCACTAAAATTCTCAATATCTAAAAGTGTTTTAAATTTTTTAACTATATCTGTCTCAAAATTATAAAAATCATTTTTCTTTATTACGTATCTGAGTTTTGCTGATCTTGATGGGGTATTTTCTCTTAATTCTTTAGCTGATGGTGTTATTGGTTTTTTTTCAACCATACTAAATAATGTTTCAGGTTGATTTATATTAGGCATATACCGGGATATACTTTTTTTTTCAGATAAACTTTTAAAAAAATATTTTACAATTTTATCCTCTAGTGAATGGAAAGTTACAACTGCCAATATACCATTTTTTTTTAATACTTTTGTAGCTGCAATTAAACCATATATTAATTCACTAATTTCTTTATTGACAAAAATTCTAAGAGCTTGAAAAGTTTTTGTGGCGTTGTTTGTCTTAAAACTTTTTCTTTTTTTTGATTTTTCTACCAATTCGACTAATTTTTTTGTATCAATTTTTTTTGTCTTTCTTTCTTTAACAATATTAAAAGCAATTCTTTTGGCTTCTAGTTCTTCGCCAAAAAATTTAAAAATTTTCTCTAGTTCATGAACATCCAGATTATTTATTGCATCACTTGCGGAAAAATTATTTAAACCCATCTGCATATTTAGATCTCCAACAGAATTAAATGACAAACCTTTTTTTGGATCTTTGATTTGAGTAAAAGAATAACCTAAATCTAATAGTATCCCTCTGATTTTTTCATTTTTAAGTTTGAGGTTATCTAATTGACTAAACTTTTTATGTTTAAAAATAAATCTGTTGGGGAACTTTTCATTAATTTTATCTGCAATTTTTTTACTTTCTATATCTCTATCAATTGCAATTACCTGCGTATCTTTATAACTTAAAATTTTTTTTGTGTAACCACCTTGACCAAAAGTACAATCAATAAATGTGCCACCATGTTGAGGGGTAATAATGCTAATTATTTCATTAAGCAATACCGGATAATGTTTTGGAGCATCCGATACCATGGTGGCTTCCATTTATTTTTTCGAAGACCATTAATTTTTTTGTCTTCGTAAAAATGCAGGTATTTCTAAATCATCCTCTTCTTGATCTTCACCTGATGATCCAAGCAAATCTTCAGATGTTGAAGCTTGATTTTCTGTATTAAATAGATCTGGTTCATCTGTATCCACACCAAATTCCTTTAAATCATTTGAAGATTCTTCAGTATTAGACGAGCTTAATGCTTCTTGTGAAAAAGAAGTATCATTGTCCTCTGAAATGTTTTCTACAATATTTTCAGCTTCTTGATTTTTTAACAATTCTTCATGATACTGCTTATTCACATCATCAACTGACTGACTCTGGATACTCTCTGATACTATCTCATTTTCAAGCTTGAGTGCAGTTGCACCATCAGAAATTGGGTTGGAATTAGTATTCTGGAAATTAAAAGAAGTTGTACCTGCAGTTGTTCCAAAATCAGAATAACCAGGATTTCGATTTTGAATACGATGTACCATATTAATGACTGATTTTGTTTCTGGTTGTTGGCCATCTAATGATGTAGCTACAATTGAAACTCTCATCTTTCCATCTAGTTCTGGATCTGTGATAGCGCCAATAATCAACTCAGCTTCAGGATCTACTTCTGCTCTAACCTTATTGACTGCTTCATCAACTTCAAATAGTTTAAGATCTTTTCCACCAGTAATATTAACCAATAATCCTTTTGCTCCTTTTAGTGTATAGTCATCAATTAAAGGATTACTAATAGCCATCTCTGCAGCTTTCATAGATCTTCCTTCTCCCTCAGCCTCACCGGTACCCATCATAGCTTTACCCATTGACGCCATAACAGACTCTACATCAGCAAAATCAAGATTAATCAATCCTGGTCTTACCATTAAATCAGTAATACTCTGAACGCCATGCATTAAGACATTATTTGAAAGATTGAATGACTCTTCAAATGTAGTTTGCTCATTAGCTATCTTAAACAAATTTTGATTTGGAATTACTATAATTGTATCAACATGTCTTCTTAATTCCTCTAAACCCTGTTGAGCTCTTCTCATTCTTGAAGGACCCTCATATAAGAATGGTAATGTAACTACTCCAACTGTTAAAATGTTTAATTCTTTGGCAGCTCTTGCAATAACATGTGCAGCACCTGTACCTGTTCCACCGCCCATTCCAGCAGCTATGAAAACCATATTTGCACCTTGTAGAATATTCACTATATCATTTAAAGACTCGTCAGCGGCAGCTTGACCAATATCAAGTTTTGCTCCAGCTCCTAAACCTTTTGTTAAATTTAAACCAATTTGGATTTTAGATTTTGCTTTACTATGTTTTAAATCTTGCGCGTCGGTGTTCACCGCTATGAACTCAACACCTTGCATTCCGTTATCAATCATTTCATTGATTGCATTTCCACCTGCTCCACCTATTCCCATTACTAACAACCTAGGCTGAAGTTCTTTTATTTCTGGTACCTTAAAATTAATTGTCATTTTGTTATCCCCCGTTATTTTTTTAGTTGATGCTCCCATTTAAGGCTGGCTCGATTTAGATTAGCTTTTTTTCTTGCATTGACCTTAAATTTTTCAAATATTGTTGGTTCCCATATTTGGAATGTTTTACCCTGACCAACAAAGACCATGCTATTTTTGATTTTTGCATGTTTTAGTAATTTTGAAGTAAGTGAAATTCTTCCTTCACTATCAAATTGTAAATTTGTGCTTTCAGATAAAATTGATGTTGCAAAAAAATCTCTTTTTTCCTCAAAAGGATTTAAAGAGTCTATAGAATTTGAAATTTTTTCTACTCTATCTTGAGGCCATGCTTCTATTGATTGATTATTAAAAGATGGATAACAAATTACACCATTATATCCCAGGTTGGATAAATATGATCTATAACTTGCAGGCACTGACACCCTTCCTTTTTTGTCCAATTTGTTTTCGTAGGTCGATAAAAACATAAACCATAAAGTCCTATAAATCCCATATTTGGGAATTTATGGGATATTATGGGTTTTTTTTAGATGAGTCAACAAATACTATTTATAATTGAAATACACTTATTAAGGATGATGGCGAATCAAAACGTGAACATTTAAAAGATATTTATTTTCCTTGAAAAGCCAGATGAACTATAAGCCGGGTTCTGTCATTTAAACTTATCATTTGTCTAGGCTCAAGATCACTCTTAAGCTCAAGCAACTAACCCTGATGACGAGCCAAAGATAGCTTTTAGTTTTTCAACAATGTCATCTCTACTTAGTCTTGCTCCCAGTGGGGTTTTCCAGCGTTCATTGTTACCAATAGAACCGGTGTGCTCTTACCACACCTTTTCACCCTTGCCTTGTTAAGGCGGTATATTTTCTGTGGCACTATCCCTAGGGTTGCCCCTGCCAGGTATTATCTGGCACTGCATCTTTGTAGAGTCCGGACTTTCCTCTTTAAAATTTTAAAGCGATAAGTCGTTCATCTGGCAATTTCAATCTATTGCTAAAATTTGATATTTCAAGCTAAATTTTATTGTTTAAGAAGATTTTTACTAATTAATAAGCACTCTTTATCAATCTTACCATTAACAAGACTTTGTCTAAATCGTCTTTGAAAAGCTAATGTAAGATACTTAATGTTTTTTTGAGGTTTGAATTTTTTTACATCATTATAGCCAATTTTATACAGATTTTTCAAAAAAGAATCTTCATCAATTCTGGTAATAAGATTTTTTTCTCTAAACTTTTGAATCTTTTTTTGATCAAGATTATGCCAAAAACTTAATTTTTTTTTGGCCAACATTTCCCATGGAAATTTTTCACCCGGATCTTTTTTTCTACCAGGAGATATGTCTGAATGACCAAGAACATAGTTTTTTTTAATTTTATATTTTTTTATTAAAATTTTAAGTAATTTTTGAAGTGAAAATATTTGCTTTTTTGAAAATTTTTTATAACCATGTTGATGGCCTGAATTAGTTATCTCAATACCTATTGAATTTTTGTTGAGAGATTTAAAGTGCTTCCAACTTGAGACTCCAGCATGCCAGGCTTCAAAAAGGTCTGGAACTAAATTTATTATTTCACCATTTCTTTTAATTAAATAATGTGAGCTAACTTTTGATTTTGGATCTTGCAGTCTTTTAATCGCTAAAGATTCTTTTTTCATGCCTGTGTAGTGAATAATTATAAATTTAATTCTATTTTTTATCCTTTTGGGTAAATTAAAATTTGGGGAATAACTTGTGGCCATTTTTAAGCCTATTTTTTGATACATTTTTATATTTAATTAATACTTTTTTTACTTTATGGTCCAATATAATATAAAAATTTACATGATGAAAAAATTCTTAGTTATTATATTTACAACCCTTGCGTTAACTTTAAATGCCAACGCTGGTTCTGATGGAGATTTAATATTAAAAAAAAATGAACCTTCGGAAGTAAAGGATTGCTTTGAAAAGATCAATAGAGCTACTTTTGCATTTAATCAAACTTTAGATGGAGTAATTTTCAAACCTGTTGCATCATTATATCGAAAACTTCCTTCACCAGCTAAAACTGGAGTTAGTAATTCTTTAGAAAATATTTCCCATTTATTGACAATACCAAACAATGTTTTGCAAGGAGATTACAAACAAGCTGGAATTAATACTGGAAGATTTATTATAAATACGACATTAGGTATTTTAGGAATTTTTGATGTTGCACAGTATCTAGGACTAACAAATTATGAAAAAGAGGACTATGGTCAATCTCTAGCAAAAGCAGGAGTTGGTCCAGGATGTTATATTGTGCTACCAATTTTAGGTCCAAGTACTGTCAGAGATACAATTGCTTCAGCATTTAATTACTTAGGCGGAGATCCTTGGTACAACGTAACAGTCAACAAAGACACTCAATATTTTGAAAATTCAGATTATTATTTTTCAAAAGGTGCGTCTGGCGTGGATTTCAGAGCCAAAAATTATGACTCAATTGAAAACTTAGAAAACAATTCATTAGACTTCTATGCGTCAGTCAAAAGCTTATACTTACAAGATCGACAACAAAAAATTCTTAACTCAAGAAAAATTGTAAATACCCAAGATGATAGTGACTGGGAAGAGATAAGCCAATAAAAAATAAGAGTATGAATAAAAAAAAAATTATTTTAGTAATTTTTTTATACTTTTTTACATTAAACAACTCATTCTCTATTGAAGCTGATGTATTTGTACAATCAACTGTTAATAGAGCATCGAAAATTCTTTCGGAAAATTTATCAAAAAATGAAAAAATTGACAAACTCAAGATAATTGCTGAGGAGACAGTTGATATTAGAGGTATCGGTTTCTATACTCTTGGATCTATTAGAAAAAACCTAGATAGTGACCAAAAAAAGAAATACTCAAGATTATTTAGGGAGTATTTTCTTAAAAGCTTCTCTAGTAGGTTATCTGAGTATACAAATCCAGAAATCGACGTTTTATCTAAAGAAGTTCTAAGTGAAAATTATACTATTGTGAATAGTCTTTTAAAAGGTACTTCTGAAAGACCTGAGGTCAAAATCGATTGGAGAGTTTACACCAAAAATCCAGAAAATCCCTTAATTAGAGATTTAATTATTGAGGGTTTAAGCTTAGCTAGAACTCAAAAAGAAGAGTTTGCATCTATTTTAAACTCAAACGATAATGACATTAATGCATTGTTTAAAACATTAGAAGAATTCTCAAAAAATTAATGAATAGTTTGGTGGGCCCGCCAGGACTCGAACCTGGGACCAATACATTATGAGTGTACTGCTCTAACCAACTGAGCTACAGGCCCTTAAACGATCTTTTCTACTTCGTTTTATAATTTTAATCAATAAACAAATCTTATCATGGTGGGCCGTGTTGGTTACGCTCCAACTACCCCTGCAATGTCAATGCAGTACTCTACTATTGAGCTAACGGCCCATGAAAATTTTAACTTTCTAGGAAACTTTTAAGTTGTTTAGATCTACTTGGATGTTTAAGTTTTCTAAGAGCTTTTGCTTCTATCTGACGAATTCTTTCTCGGGTTACTGAAAACTGCAAACCAACCTCTTCTAGTGTATGATCAGTATTCATACCAACTCCAAATCTCATTCTTAAAACTCTTTCTTCTCTTGGGGTTAATGTTGATAATATTTTTGTTGTAGCTTCCCCTAGATTCGATTTGATTGCTTGTTCAAGAGGTGCTAAAGCTTTTGTATCCTCTATAAAATCTCCCAAACTACTATCCTCTTCATCACCAACAGGTTTTTCTAAAGACACTGGCTCTTTAGAAATTTTTAAAACTTTTCTAACTTTATCTAACGGCATTCTTAATTTTTTTGCAAGTTCCTCTGGTGTTGCCTCTCTTCCAAATTCACTTAAAATAAGTCTTTGAGTTCTAACAATTTTATTTATTGTTTCAATCATATGGACAGGAATTCTAATTGTCCTCGCTTGATCAGCGATTGATCTGGTGATTGCTTGTCTTATCCACCATGTAGCATAAGTAGAAAACTTATATCCTCTTCTGTATTCAAATTTATCAACTGCTTTCATTAATCCGATGTTTCCTTCTTGAATCAAATCCAAAAACTGCAATCCTCTATTAGTGTATTTTTTTGCAATTGAGATTACTAATCTTAAGTTAGCTTCAACCATCTCTTTTTTTGCTATTCTTGACTCTTTTTCACCCTTTTGAACTCTGCTAACAAGTTTTTTGAAATCTGTTACAGACATTCCTATTTTATGACTAAATTCAATTAATCTTTCACGAATATCTTTAAACTTGTCTTTATTCTTAGAAAAAAATTGCTTCCATATTAAATTAGTATCTAAAAATTTTTTTAGATTTGGGTTAATTTCATTCCCTACATAAAATTTTAAAAATTCATTTCTTGGTATTTTATGATCAATAGCTAATCTCATTAAGTTTCCCTCCAAGGAAATTATTTTTTTATTTTCCACGTAATGTTTTTGAACTAATCCCTCCAAAACTGATGGAGATAATTGAAGTGATTTTATATCCTCCAAAATTTCTTTTACGAGTTTTTCGTAACTTTTTTCTTTGGCTGGTGAAAATATTTTTGAATTCAATGTACAATCAAGTTTTTCTTTTTGGTATTTTATTAATTTATTATAATCTTTAGTTAAATTATGAACTGTTTTTAAAACTTTTGGTTTAATTTCTGTCTCCATTGCAGCTAATGTTGGATTGAAGTCCTCATCTCCTTCATCACCTGAGCTCTCATCACTTTCTGCTTCACCTGAATTTTTTTGTTTTGCGCTTGGGCCTGTGGTCTCATCTTCCATGTAATTAGTATCAATATCAATAATTTCCCTTACTAAGATTTCGTCATTTTGAAGTTTTTCATTCCACTCAAAAAATTGCTGCGCAGTTATTGGACTTTGTGATAATGCAATGAGCATCACATCCTTTCCAGCTTCTATCCTTTTTGCAATAGCAATTTCACCCTCTCGTGATAAAAGCTCGACACCACCCATTTCTCTAAGATACATTCGAATTGGATCATCACTTTTTTCAATAGTTTTTCCTTCATCCTTTGAAGAACCCTCTTTTTTTCTTAAAACTTTAAAATCTGATTTTTTTTCAACTAAAGAAATTTTTTCATCTAATATATGAATAAAAGCTTGAGCTAAATTTTGATCCGAAAGGTTTCTTTTTCCAAGGGACTTACTTAATTCCTCATAAGTAATGAATCCCCTATGGGTTCCACGTCCCATTAAACGTGCAAATGATTTTGTAATTATTCTTTCCACACTAATATATTTGAAAAGATGTATATAATAGCAAATTTTAAAAAATCCATTGTTAATTTAATAGTATTAATTGATATTTTGCTTTTTTTTTAGTTCTTTTAGCTCATTAAATGTCGTCTCGCTCAAATCTTTTGAGAATTTCGATTCTAATTCCTGTATCCTAAATTCTAAATCGTAGTTATTTAAATCACGAGTTATGTCCTCTAACAATTCAATAATTTCATGATCCTTATTATACTTCTTTTGTAAAATGTGTTTAATGGGAGCGAACTTTGTAATTTTATCAATTAATTGAGTGTCAATATCTAGCTTTTTAATAGACAAATCATTTTCTAATTTTAGTTTGGACACAATCTTTTCAAAAATTTGTTTATTTACCTCAGAAAATAATTTTATATCCTGAAGAAAATGAATGTGATCTCGCATCAAATCCAAGTTGTTAATAATAAGATAAATTAATGAAAATTCTTTTAATTCTACGCTTGACAATGATTGGCTTTCATTAAAATGCTTTTGAGTCTTCTCTAAAGATCTAATTTTTTTTGTATAAAAGTTTTTTTGATTTTGACTTGTATATGGAGTTAATCCAGAAATTTTTTCTATGAAATATTCTAAAACATATTTTTTTATATAATTATCTTTTATTGTGTTAGCTATTGATCTTAATTTTTTTTCAAAAATTGCCATAGAAGATGGATTGCTTTCTGTATTTTTTTTATAATGATTAAATATGAATTGATGAATTGATATTTTGTTTTGTTTTGTATAATCAAAAAAATATTCTTTTCCATTTTTATTGACAAAACTATCTGGATCTTCTTGATCTGGTAAAAATAAAAATGATATTTGCTTTTCTGGTCTCATATCTTTAATAGAATTTTCTGCAGCTCTTAAGGCTGCCTTATAGCCGCTTTCATCACCATCAAAACAAATAATAATATCATTAGAAAACTGAAAAAGAGTAAATATTTGTCTATCTGTTAAAGAAGTGCCTAAATTAGCAACAGCATTTTCTATTCCATTTTTACTTAAACCAACCACATCCATATAACCCTCAACTAAAAAAATACTATCAAACTGATTAGATAATTTTCTTGCTAAATCTAAATTGTATAAGTTGGATCCTTTTTTAAAGAATAATGTTTCTGGGGAATTTACATACTTAGCAAGAAAATCGCTTTTTTCAATTATTCTACCCCCCAAAGCAATTGGTTGTCCTGAAATATTATTGATTGGAAAAATTAATCTTCCTCTAAATCTTTCAACATAAATATTTTTCTTTTCATCTAAATAAAATAATCCTGTTTCTAGCAAATCATCAATTTGATAATTTTTTTTTAATTTTTCAAATAAATTTGGATTTTTTTCTACAAAACCGATCTTAAATTTTTTAACTTGGTCTCTGTCAAGTGATCTATTTTTAAGATAATCTCTTGCTTTAGAATATTTTTCATTTTTCAAAAGTTGCTTGTGATAAAAGTCTACATATTCCAAGAAAATAGATGAGTATATTTTCCACTTTTTTTCTCTTTCTTCATCTTGTCTTGAGAAAATGTAGGGTTGCATACCAGCTAAATTTGCCAAATGCTTTACAGCCTCACCAAATTTAAAATTTTGAGTTTTCATTACAAAATCAAAAATATTTCCATGTTCGGATGTTGCAAAACAATGATAAAATTCTTTTTCATCATTAACAGTGAAGGATGGAGTTTTCTCATTTTTAAATGGTGAAAGTCCAACATATTCTTTACCTCTTTTTTTTAAACTGACGTATTTTGAAACTACTGTTGACACTTTTAATCTTGTTTTAATTTCCTCTAAATATTCTTTTGGATATTTCATAACTACTTATTAAGTATTTGTTTAATCAGCGCTCCTGCTTTGGAGAAATCAATCTCATCGGCATGTTGTTTTTTTAATTCTCCCATAACTTTGCCCATATCTTTTACTGAATTAGCACCTACTTTAGATATTATCTCTTCACATATTTTTTTTGTATCTTCCTCATTTAATTGTTTTGGTAAAAAACTTGACAAAATATCATATTCATTTTGCTCAACTTCCAAAAGATCAGACCGGTTATTCTTTTTATAAATTTCAATTGATTCGGCTCTTTGTTTCATCATCTTCTTAAATAATTTTTTAATATCTTCATCATCAGTCTCTTTTTTATTTGGACCAGATCTATTTAAGATATC
Source organism: uncultured Pelagibacteraceae bacterium (assembly GCA_902550615.1). Classification (GTDB taxonomy): domain Bacteria; phylum Pseudomonadota; class Alphaproteobacteria; order Pelagibacterales; family Pelagibacteraceae; genus Pelagibacter. The sequence goes on from CACDAB010000003.1 coordinate 31,706, forward strand.
CAAATCCTTGATAGAGGATAGAATTAACCTGTAAGTTGAGATTTTAGTTTTATCTTTTGATTTAAGCGACTTTTTATATTCAGTTTCTATGGTCTCTTTTAAGGACATAATTTTTAATCTACTTTAAAGAAAAAATTCTTCAAAAGAAAATTCGTTTTTTTACAATTTTATAATACATCTATGTTGCGATAATAAACCTTTTATTGTATTAACCTTTAACTCATGAGTTGTAATTGATCAAAAAAGCAAAAAATAATAGCTCAAAAATTTCTCAAACTCATACAGGTATTTTAGTTCTTGATAATAAGAAAGTTTTTAAAGGTATAGGAATTGGTTATGAAGGGGTTGCAACAGGAGAGGTGTGTTTTAATACGTCATTAACCGGCTATCAAGAGATCATATCTGACCCTTCTTATGCAGGTCAAATTATTAATTTTACTTTTCCTCACATTGGGAATGTTGGAACAAATCATGAGGATCATGAGTCAGATAAAATTTGGACTAGAGGAGTGATTTTTAATTCTGAAATAACTAACCCCTCAAATTATAGATCATTTTTACATTTAGATTACTGGCTTAAAAAAAACAAAATTATTGGTATCACTGGATTGGATACCAGAAACCTTACAAATTTCATTAGAGATAAAGGGGCCCCTAAAGGTACCATTTGTTATTCAAAAAAAGGAAAATTCAGTATTAACAAACTCACTAATACGACAATAAAATGGAGTGGTTTAAAAAATTTAGATCTTGCAGAGGTCGTATCCACAAGAAAAAATTATATTTGGAAAGGGCTTAAAACTTGGAAAAAAGAAACTGGTTTTGAGAAAAATAAAAAAAAGTCTTTGCATGTTGTTGCAATTGACTATGGAATAAAAAAAAATATTTTAAGATATTTTTCTAACTTTAATTGCAAAGTTACTGTTGTTCCGTGTAAGACATCTGCAGAAAAAATATTGAGTCTTAAGCCAAATGGAATTTTTTTATCTAATGGGCCCGGAGATCCAGCAGCAACTGGTAAATATGCGATAAATATTATCAAAGACCTTATTAAAAAAAATTTACCAATATTTGGTATTTGTTTAGGTCATCAAATTCTTGCACTGGCTCTTGGGGGTAAAACAAAAAAAATGAAATTAGGTCATAGAGGCGCAAACCATCCAGTAAAAAATTTAATTCATGATAATGTTGAAATCACTAGTCAAAATCATGGTTTTGAAGTGGTAAAAGAAACGTTGCCAAAAAATATTGAGGTTACTCATAAGTCTTTATTCGATGGTAGTATCGAAGGTATAAGATTAAAAAATAAACCAGTATTTTCTGTTCAATATCATCCAGAGTCAAATCCAGGACCGCAAGATAGTGTTTATTTATTTCAAGAATTTATTCATAACATAAAAAGAAATGCCAAAAAGAAAAGACATTAAAAAAATATTAGTTGTGGGAGCTGGCCCAATCATCATCGGACAAGCATGTGAATTTGATTATTCAGGAACACAAGCTTGCAAGGCTCTTAAAGATGAGGGCTATAAGGTAATTTTGATAAATTCTAATCCCGCAACTATCATGACAGATCCAGATGTTGCGGACAAAACCTATGTTGAACCAATAACTTTAGATTTTTTAGAAAAGATTCTTAAAAAAGAAAGACCTAATGCAATTCTTCCTACAATGGGAGGTCAAACTGCTCTTAATCTAGCTATGGAGGCTGAAAAAAAAGGGATTTTAAAAAAATATAAGATTGAACTTATTGGAGCTAATTCAAAAGCAATTTCAAACGCTGAAGATAGAAAAAAATTTAGAAAAAATATGATAGAAATTGGCTTAGACTTACCTAAATCCGAAATCGTAAACAATAATAATCAGGCTACACAGGTTCTAAAAAAGATCGGTTTGCCTGCAATCATAAGACCCGCTTTTACACTTGGTGGGCTTGGTGGAGGAATAGCAAAAACAAAGAAGGACTATCTTAAAATTATAAAAAATGGATTACATGAGTCTCCTGTTAGCCAGGTTTTGGTTGAAGAATGCTTGGAAGGTTGGAAAGAATTTGAGATGGAAGTCGTTAGAGATAAAAAAGATAACTGCATCATTATTTGTTCCATCGAGAATATTGATCCAATGGGGATACATACAGGTGACTCGGTAACAGTTGCACCAGCACTAACTCTCACTGATAAAGAATACCAGGTCATGAGAAATGCATCTATCGCATGTTTAAGAAAGATTGGGGTTGAGACAGGTGGATCCAATGTTCAATTCGCAATAAATCCTAAAAATGGTCGAATGGTTATAATTGAGATGAACCCACGTGTATCAAGATCATCAGCCTTAGCATCAAAAGCAACTGGATTTCCAATTGCAAAAGTAGCAGCAAAATTGGCTATCGGATATACTTTGGATGAACTTAAAAATGAAATTACTAAAACTACCCCTGCATCTTTTGAACCAAGTATAGATTATGTAGTTACCAAGATACCAAGATTTACTTTTGAAAAATTTTCATCCTCTCCAGCCACTCTTGGCACTTCAATGAAATCTGTTGGTGAAGCTATGGCAATAGGGAGAAATTTTAAAGAGTCTCTTCAAAAAGCTTTGATATCACTAGAAACTGGTTTCTCGGGCCTTGATAGAATATTTAATTTATCAAAACGACAAATTGAGAAAAAACTAAAAGAAAATATTCCAAACAAAATTTTACTGGTTGCTGAAGGAGTTAGAAAAAAAATCAGTTTAGATAGGATTTTTAAATTATCTAAAATTGACTCATGGTTTTTAAGTCAAATTAAAGAAATTGTTGATTGTGAAATAAATTTAAAAAAAATAGGATTACCAAGAAATTTTACAGAATTTAATAGGATTAAATCTATAGGTTTCTCAGACAAAAAATTATCAGAATTAACAAATCTTTCTGAGGATGTTGTTAGAAAAAAGAGGATAGCACTAAAAATATTACCCATTTATAAAAAAGTTGATACTTGTGCTGCTGAATTTAAATCTTTCACTCCATACATGTATTCAACTTATCAAAGAAACTTTTCAACAGTTTCAGAGTGTGAAGCAGAACCGACCAGTAAAAAAAAGATAATTATTCTAGGAGGGGGACCGAATAGAATTGGTCAAGGAATAGAATTTGATTATTGTTGTTGTCAAGCAAGCTTTTCTTTAAAAGACGCTGGTTTCGAGACAATCATGGTAAATTGTAATCCTGAGACAGTCTCTACCGATTACGATACAAGTGATCGACTTTATTTTGAACCTTTAAAAGAAGAATTCGTTTTTAATATCATCAAAAAAGAGCAAATGAATGGAAAATTAATTGGTATAATTGCCCAGTTTGGGGGACAAACTCCAATTAAACTTGCTAAATTTTTACATAAAAACAAATTACCTATTTTAGGAACTCAATACAGCTCTATAGATTTAGCAGAGGATAGAGATAGATTTAGAAATTTATTGAATAAATTAAAATTAAAACAAGCAGAAAGTGGAATTGCCAAAACTTATAAAGAAGCGATCAAGATTGCTGATAAAATTGGATTACCTTTAATGGTAAGACCTTCATATGTTTTGGGTGGAAGAGCAATGGAAATAGTTTATGAAAAAGGACAATTAAAAAATTTTATTGAAGAAGCCTTTAAAGCTGCAGAAAAAAATCCAATTTTAATTGACAAATTTATTGATCATGCAATGGAAGTGGATGTTGATGCAATATCTGATGGTAAAGAGGTATATGTAGCCGGTATTATGCAGCATATTGAAGAAGCTGGTATTCATTCTGGGGACTCTGCTTGTAGTTTACCTCCAATATCTATTAAGCCATTTTTAGTAAAGGAAATTGAAAATCAAACTAAAAAACTAGCGTTAGCTTTAAAAGTCAAAGGTTTCATGAATATCCAATTTGCAATAAAAAAAGATGAAATTTATGTGATTGAAGTAAATCCTCGAGCTAGTAGAACCGTCCCCTTTGTATCTAAAGCAAAAGGTTTGCCATTAGCAAAGATTGCATCAAGAGTAATGGCTGGAGAGAAATTATTAAAATTCAATTTAAAGGAAAAATCAAAAGGAATGTATGCAGTTAAAGAAGCAGTATTTCCTTTTAATAAATTTCCAAATAGCGACTTACTTCTTGGTCCAGAAATGAAATCAACTGGTGAGGTGATGGGGTTTGATAAAAATTTTGGCATGGCATTTGCAAAAAGTCAAATTGCTGCTGCGAATTCACTTCCAAAAAGCGGTCTTGCATTTATATCTTTGAAAAACTCTCATAAGGATGAGGGGATAGATCTGGCTAAAGATTTAATTAAATTAAATTTTAAGTTAAGTGCAACAAAAGGCACCGCAGAGTACATTAGAAAACATGGAATGAAGTGTAAAATTATAAATAAAGTCAGCAGTGGAACACCTCACATAGTGGATATTTTAGACTCAAAAAAAATAGCTCTTGTAATTAATACAGGTGGAGGAAATAGTGAGCATCGAATAAACGATGCTATTGCACTTAGAAGAGCAACTTTAAAAAATAAAGTTCCATATTGTACAAATATGTCAACTGCTCAGGCATGTTTGGAAGCAATAAAATCTCTTAAAACAAAAAAACTCGATATCATTGCACTGCAAGAACTAAAATAATTTACAATTTAAAGTTGTATAATTTTTTGCTGAAAAATAATTGCCCAAAATGAATAATCGTTAAGTTGTATTCATCAAATTTATTTTTTAAAATCTAACTATATGAGTTCAGAAGTTCCTCAGTATATCATCGAAGACGCACCTAAAAAAAGTGAAATATTTAGTGCGCAATTATTAAAACTTCCTATCAAAAAAAAAATTGCAAAATCAAAAACTACTGATCTAGATAAATGTGCCTATTGGAAACTTTATGACAAAACAAATATTAATGAAGATGGCGACCAGTTGAAAGCAGTAACAGGAATCTGTTTAGTATTGGGCGTATTTAGTTTTATTGGTTTGTATTCAAGTTTATTAAGTTAATCACTCAACTTTCCAATCAGTGGGAAAAGTAACATAATTTACTTGAATACATCTTCTTTCCTTAATAATCTTCTTTTTTTCCATACCATGCCAAGTATTAGGTCCACTAGTGAATAAATATCCATAATTATGTTTGTAAGGAACTGTTTTAACCTTTTCTAATTTTTCATTGTAAAAATCAGTACCTAGATCCTCAGACTCTTTTGCATTATTAACAAAAATCAAACCTGACATTAGTTTTTCTTTAATATCACAATGCGGTTTAAGCCAAAAACCTTCACGATCACATATAATTTCAACTCTGACATATGAATTAGATAAATCTTTATCAATCATTTTTGAAATTGCATTACAAGTTTCCTTTGATTGAAGCTCGCTAATAAATTTTACCAAATTTGGAAATTGTGAAGCATTTTCTTTTGTGACAAAACATCTAAACTTGATTGCTTTTCCCCCAGATGCTATTCCTTCTCTAAATTCTGCTGCACCACCATCAATAGCTCTTGTGCCATCATAATTAAGATTATGTTGGCTGATGTCAGGGATGTCTGCATTTTCAATTTCTTTAATTGCTTCATCAGTTAAAGCATTATTATATTCCCAATGATTAAAAGGAGATTCATATTTTTTTGAGTTGTTTAAAATGGAATTAAGAAAAGTCATAATTTTGAAATCTTTTTTCTATATAACCTGCTATTCTATCAGTTTCATTAAGTTTTTTATAATCCCAACTCTCAACAGAAGAATCTAGATTTCTTATAATATTTAAAGATTTGAACAACTCAAAAAATTTTTTGAAGCGATAATTGTTCTTAATTGCTGGCATATCAGCTATATATATAGGTTTACCTGTTATTGCAGCTTCAGATATCATGGACGTTGAGTCACAAGTTACCACTATATGGTCTGCTAATTTAAGTGATGATAAATAAGCTTTTTTATCAATATCTGAAATAATGATTTGATCTCCATTATAAAAATCTTTAGCTTTATCGATAATTCTTTGGGGTGTTCTCATTGAAGGAATAAAGATTAATTGATAGCCATTATCAAGAAAATTTTTTTTGATTTTATGGAAAATTTCTTCAAGTAAATTATCCCTAAAATTATAATATTTATTTGGACCACCAACAACAAGTACAACTACTTTTTCTTTTTGAATTTTTGGTTTTAAATAATTTATATTATCATCTAATTCACTTTCTCGTAGATAGTGGATGGCCCCTTTAGTTGATAATACATTTTCACCTTTTAGATCATCATGTTCTGGTGCAATCACAAAATCAAAATTATTTAAAGATACCTTAGGATCTTGGATATGAATATTCATGATTTTATTTCCAAACTTTTTTTTTAAGAAAATTGAGGGAATTACACTTTTTCTGCCACAAGAGATTACAACATCAAACTTTTGCAAAATATCATTTTTAAAAACAAACCTTTTAATTGGCGTGATTTTTGGGGGGATCATTTTCCAAAAATTATTTAGTTCAATTTTCTCGTGTATAAAATCTAAACCTAAGGCTTTGGCAAGTCCTTCAACTTGGCTAATCATGCCGTGCATGCCCTCGGTCAATAATAAACCTTTTAATTTAGTCATTAATCACTATATAGCTTTCATATGAGTCAAAATCCAACTAAACACACAAAAGTGTTAATAATTGGGTCTGGTCCAGCTGGATATACAGCAGCTGTTTACGCGGCAAGAGCAATGTTAAATCCAATTTTAGTTTATGGTTCAGAGCCAGGTGGACAATTAACTACAACAACGGATGTTGAAAATTTTCCAGGGTTTGCTGATGTTATTCAGGGTCCTTGGCTTATGGATCAAATGAAAGAGCAAGCAAAAGCAGTTGGAACAGAAATGATTGAAGATCATATAAGTTCTGTCGATTTAAAAAAAACACCTTTTGAAGCTATCGGAGATACTGGTCAAAAATACACTGCTGATAGCATAATAATTTCAACAGGTGCACAAGCAAGATGGTTAAATTTAAAATCAGAACAAGAGTTCAGAGGTTTTGGGGTATCCGCATGTGCAACATGTGATGGTTTTTTCTTTAAAGACAAAGAAGTTGCTGTTGTTGGAGGAGGTAATGCAGCTGTTGAGGAAGCGATGTTTCTTACGAAATTTGCATCAAAAGTAAAATTAATTCACAGAAGAGATAATTTAAGAGCTGAAAAAATGCTTCAAAAAAAACTTATGGAGAATAAAAAAATTGAAATTATTTGGGATAGTGTTGTTGAAGACGTTATTGGTGATAAAGATCCAAAAAATGTTAAAGGAATTAAAATTAAGAATGTTAAAACAGATAAAATTGACGAAATTAAATTAGACGGTGTCTTCATCGCAATTGGACATGATCCAGCTACACAATTATTTAAAAACCAATTAAGTATGGACAAAGAAGGTTATTTGATAACTAAACCAGATTCAACTGAGACCAATGTACCAGGCGTTTATGCGGCTGGAGATGTAAAAGATAAAACATTCAGACAGGCAGTAACTGCTGCTGGTATGGGTTGTATGGCAGCACTTGAGGCTGAAAAATTTTTATCACATTAAAGTGAAAAATAACCTTCATGTATTTTTAGGAGCAACAGTTGCTGATGCAGCTGCAAGACCATTACATTGGGTATACAATCAAAAAAAACTTAATTCCTATATTAAAGGTAAAAAAGACTTTACTTTTTTAAAAAAAAATAAAAGTCCTTTCTACAATATAAAAACTGGAAAAGTTTCAGGTTATAATGAAATTGGACAAGTTATGTTTCAAACACTTCTAGAAAATTATGAAAATATAGAGAAAGAATTTAAAAAAAATATTCTGAAGAATTTTGGTCCTGGAAGCAAATATTGGAAAAATTTGAATCTTAGATCAAAATATAAAAAAGTAAAAGATTGGCGTGGTATGATCAAAGGACCATGGATACACCAAAATATTATAGAAACTGTAAAAAATATTAAATCAAATAAGAAAATTTCGGGTGGTGTAAAAGTTAATGAGTCTGATGGATTTTGTGCTGCACTTCCATACTTTCTTTATGGTTATGATTTCAAAAGTCTAGAAAAAATCATTAGAATTGTGACTGCTTCAAAAATTAGTTTAAAATATGCATTAGCTAAATTTTATATAATTGATTTTGCTCTTAAAGGAGCCAAAGATCCAGTTCATGAATTTATTAAAAGATTTAAAAAAAACACATCATTCAAAGTTATTGTTAATGATATTAAAAAAATAAAAAGATTAAATTCAAAATTTCATCCTATCATTATTAAAAAGCTTGGTATGGCATGTAGTTATCCAGGGACTTTTAATAGTTCAATATATACAATAATTAATTCAAGAAATTATAAAGAAGCTATATTAAAAACAATAAAGGCAGGTGGTTGCAATTGCTCTAGAGCAAATTTTACTGGAGCATACTTCGCTGCATTAAAAGGATTAAATTCAATTCCAAATTCTTGGATAAAAAAAACAATTCCAGCAAAAAAGATTTTAAGTCAAAAATAATTATTTATTCAATCCTTCACAGAAAGATTTAATTCTCAACATAGCTTTTTTTAAATTATTCATTGACGTAGCATATGAAATTCTAAAATAACCATCTAAGCCAAAAGCTGATCCTTGAACGACAGCAACATTCTCTTTTTCAAGTAATTTTTGAACAAAATGAGAGTCTGTTTTTAATTTTGTTTTTTTATTTAATAATCTTTTACAACTTGGGAATACGTAAAACGCACCATTAGGAGTCAAACAATTAATTCCTTTTATATTATTAAGACTTTTAACAACAAAATTTCTCCTCTCTTTAAATGCTTTTGCTCTAGTTTTAATAAAACCCTGCTTTCCATTTAATGCCTCAACTGCTGCTGCCTGACTTATTGAAGATGGATTTGAAGTAGATTGAGATTGAATTTTTCCAATTGCTTTAATTATTTCTTTAGGACCAGCAGCATAACCTATTCTCCATCCCGTCATTGCGTATGATTTACTTACTCCATTCATGGTAAGTGTCCTATCTTTCAATTTTGAAACTTGAGCTATTGTGAAAAAATTAAAGTTGTCATATCTAACATGCTCATAAATATCGTCACTTAAAATAAAAATTTTCTTATTTCGAATTAAAATCTTAGCTAAATCATAAATTTCTTTTTTTGAATACCCTGCTCCTGTTGGATTAGATGGAGAATTAAGAATTATCCATTTAGTTTTTTTAGATATTGCTTTTTTTAATTTTTTTGGAGTTAATTTAAAACCCTCCACTGCTGTACATTTTACTATTTTTGGTTTTCCACCTGCTAATAAAACCATATCAGGATATGATACCCAAAAAGGTGCTGGTATAATTACTTCGTCACCTTTATTTAGAGTTGCCATAAAAGCATTATAAAGAACTTGTTTACCACCTGTGCCAACAGTTATTTGATCTAAAGAGTAGTTCAGTTTATTTTCTCTTTTAAATTTTTTAATAATAGCTTTTTTAAGTTCAGGCGTGCCATCAACAGCAGTGTACTTCGTGTCTCCCCTTTTGATAGCTTTGATGGCTGCATTTTTTATATTAACTGGAGTATCAAAATCCGGCTCCCCAGCACCAAGACCAATTACATCTTTTCCGGCTGCTCTTAATTCTCTTGCTTTCTGAGTAACAGCAATTGTTGGGGATGGCTTAATTCTTTTTAGACTATCTGATATTATGCTCATTGAAATAAAAATTAATTCTACTACGTTCTTTAATATATGGAAAATACATATCAAGATTTAATTACGGATATTCAGAGTAAAAACCCTAAAATCAGTGGAAAACTTGAAGGTGGTAAAAAATTTAAAATTAAATCTGATTTTAAACCTGCAGGCGATCAACCCGATGCAATTAAAAAATTAGTAAATGGTGCGAATAAAGAGGAATTTAATCAAGTATTACTCGGTGTGACTGGTTCGGGCAAAACATTTACAATGGCAAAAGTAATTGAGGCTACTAACAGACCAGCATTAATTTTAGCTCCTAATAAAACACTTGCTGCACAGCTATACGGTGAAATGAAAACATTCTTTCCTGACAATGCCGTAGAATATTTTGTATCTTATTATGATTACTATACTCCAGAAGCTTACGTTCCTAGATCAGATACATACATTGAAAAAGAAGCATCGATAAATGAGCAAATAGACAGGATGAGACATTCCGCAACAAGATCTCTTTTGGAGAGAGATGATGTTTTAATTGTAGCCAGTGTATCATGTATTTATGGGCTAGGTTCCGTTGAAGCTTATAGTAAGATGACTTTAACACTTCAAAAAAACTATGATTACAACAGAGAACAAATTATTAAGTCTTTAGTTGCATTACAATATAAAAGAAATGATCAAAATTTTTATAGAGGTACCTTTAGAGCTCGAGGTGAATATCTAGAAATCTTTCCATCTCATTTAGAGGATCGAGCATGGAGATTAAGCTTATTCGGAGACAAGCTTGAACAAATTGAGGAATTTGATCCATTAACTGGAGATAAAGTTCGGGACTTAAGCCTTGTAAAAGTCTACGCTAATAGTCATTATATCACTCCAAAACCCACCATTGAACAAGCGATAATAAATATAAAAAAAGAATTAGATATAACTTTAAAAAAACATAAAGCTGAAAATAAATTACTAGAGGCACAAAGATTAGAGGAAAGAACCAAATTTGACCTAGAAATGATTGAAGCAACTGGGTCATGTGCAGGGATAGAAAATTATTCTAGATTTTTATCAGGGAGAAAACCAGGTGAACCACCCCCTACACTCTTTGAATACTTCCCGGACAATACTTTGATTTTTGTCGATGAGTGTCATGTAACTGTTCCGCAACTAAATGGAATGTATAAAGGAGATAGATCAAGAAAAAGCACTTTAGCAGAATATGGTTTTAGACTTCCATCATGTATGGATAATAGGCCTCTTAAATTTGAAGAATGGGATTTAATGAGAACACAAACTGTATTTGTTTCTGCAACACCAGGACCTTGGGAATTAGAACAAACGAAAGGCAAATTTATCGACCAAGTCATTAGACCAACAGGCTTGATTGATCCACCTGTAGAAATAAGGCCTGCAAAAAACCAAGTTGATGATTTAATGCATGAGTGTAAAAAAGTCATTGAAAATAATCATAGAGTTTTGGTGACAACTCTTACAAAAAAGATGGCTGAAGATTTAACAGAGTATCTTCATGAAAATGGTGTTAAAGTGAGATATCTACATTCCGATATTGATACCCTTGAAAGAATAGAGATCATGAGAGATCTAAGAATGGGAGTTTTTGATGTTCTCGTTGGAATTAACTTATTAAGAGAAGGTTTAGATATTCCAGAGTGTGCTTTAGTTGGAATTTTAGATGCAGATAAAGAGGGTTTTTTAAGATCAGAGACTTCATTAATTCAAACTATAGGTAGGGCGGCTAGAAACGTTGATGGCAAAGTAATTCTTTATGCCGATAAAGAGACTAAAAGTATAAAAAAAGCAATTCAGGAAACTGAAAGAAGAAGAAAAATTCAATTAGATTATAATAAAAAAAATAAAATTAATGCAAAAACTGTAAAAAAAGAAATTAATGATATTTTAGAAAGTGTTTATGAAAAAGACTACGTTAAAATTAGCGAAGGTTCAAATGTTGGGGGGAATCTTAAAAAACATTTAAAAGCTTTAGACAAAAAAATGAAGGAAGCAGCGTCAAATTTAGAATTTGAAGAAGCAGCTAAAATTAGAGATGAAATTAGGAAATTAGAAAGTACAGAGCTAGAGATCACACTAAATCCAAAAATAAGACAATATGATGTAAAAAATAAACTTTATCCAAAAGGTAGATCGACAATGGGAATGCCAGGAACTAAGGTTACTAAAAAAAAAGATAAAAAATGGAAGCACAGAGGATAATAATTACTGGTGGAGCAACTAGAATAGGTGCTGCAATAGCTGAAAAATTATCAGGGCCAAATAAACAAATTATGATTCATTATAATAAATCAAAAGCTAAAGCTGAAAATTTAAAAAAGAGACTTCAAAATTATGGGTCTAAAATTTATTTAGTACAAGGAAATCTTAGTAAAGAGAAAGATGTTATGAAAATTATAAATTTTGCTAAATCAAAATTAAAATATTTTGATTGTTTAATCAACAATGCATCTTTATTCGAAAATGATAAACTAGAAAACTTTAGTTCTAAAAGTTGGGAAAATCACATTTCAACAAATCTTAAAGCTCCTGCTATTTTATCTAAAGAATTCTCAAAAAATATCAGGGGAAAAAATAACAATATTATTAACATTATTGATCAACGAGTATTTAAATTAACACCATTTTTTTTTTCATACACAATAAGTAAAACTGGTTTATACACTTTGACCAAAACTAGCGCTATGAGCCTCTCACCAAACATAAGAGTTAATGGCATAGCGCCAGGACCCACAATCAAAAATAAAAGACAATCTGAAAAACATTTTAAAAAACAATATTTAGCAACACCTTTAAAAAAACAAGTTGATGTAAAAGAGATTTGTGATGCAGTTGACTTTTTTATTAAAAACAAATCTATTACGGGTCAAATTTTAGCAATCGATAGTGGACAAAGTCTAAACTGGCAAACACCAGATATAATGGGGGGTAAAGAATGAAAAAAATTTTAATGGTCGTAATTTTTACCTTGATATCATGTGGCAATGTCTTTGCGAATGGAAAAATTTTAAAAAGTGGCTTTATTACTAAATCTGCCTCAGTAAATGAGAACATGAATATTAAAGACCCAAAAAATAAAATTATAATTATTTATAATCATGGACAAAATAAAAATGATAAAGCAATAAAGAATGAATGCATTTGGGTAAATCAAATAAGAAATCAAGCTTCACTAGTAGATCAGGAAGTTAATAACAAAAAAATTATGGTTTATAATTTTTGCACTAACGATTTAGCTGGAGACATGTCGCCAAAAAAATACTGGAAGTTTAAAGAACCTTATAAAGGTATACATAAATTAGATAAAAGAATTGAAAAAAATTTAGAGTTAGTGGATAAATTTGTAAAAATGGGTGTGCCTAGAAAACAAATTATTATATCGGGTCATTCTTGCGGAGGTCTTTTGACTTTAATGTTAATGGCTGAGCATCCTGAAAAAGTGGGAGGTGGTATATCATATATGCAAGCTTGTTATGGTAAACTCTCCTCAAAATATAAGGTAAAAAAAGTTGGTTCTGAGAAGGCACTAGCGAAATTTGCAAAAAAATATCCAGGAGGTGCTGAGCTAAGACAAAGACAGATTGATAATATTATTAAATTAAACAATGTGCCTGTTCTTGCTTTTACACATCCAAAAGATAAGTATGAGGGTCTGTTATCTGATTGGTTAGAGGAAGTTGTGGGTGTTAAAAGAATAATCATTTCAGAAGATTATAAAATAAATGGAAAAACTTGTGTTATAAAAGGAGCTGACTCAGATTGGGAGGTTTCAGAAAGTAAAAATGCAGGTCATATAATGAATCAGGGTCTTTGTTTTCAGTATTATAATCCTGTTATTCTAGATTATATTGCCTCAAGAATTAAATAATATGAAAAAAAATAATCTTAAAATTATTAAAATAGATAAGAATAAAGCTCTATTTAACTATGAGAAAAAAATTCTTATCAATGAATTAATTTTAGATTTAAAACTTGGATATTACGATTTCGAAAAAGAAAAACCTCAAAAAGTTAAATTTAGCCTTGAAATTGACTATCAAGACAAAAAGCCTTCAAATGACAAAGATATAAAATCTATTGTCAACTACAGCACAATCGTCAAATTAATTACAAAACTAGTAAAAAAGAAACATTATAATTTTTTAGAAACACTCGCGGAGTCTGTTTTTGATGAATTGTTTAAGGATAAAAGGATTGCGAAAATAATGCTTAAAATTGAAAAATTAGAAATTTTAAAACAATGCTCATCCGTTGGTATACAAATTACCAAAAAAAGAAGTCATGATAAGTTCTGAAATTGGAAAAGAAGTAATTAAAAAAGAACTACCATTAATACCGAAACTACCTGGTGTTTACCGCATGCTTAACGACAAAGGAGAAATTCTTTATGTTGGAAAAGCAAAAAATTTACCTAATAGACTTAAAAGTTACATTGCAGAAAAAAACCATATTATCAGAACAGAGAGAATGTTATCTCAAACAAAAAAACTTGAGATAACAACTACCTCGAATGAAAGTGAGGCTTTACTGCTTGAAGCCAACTTAATTAAAAAGCACAAACCAAAATTTAATATTTTACTTAGAGATGATAAATCTTTTCCTTTTATATTTATTGGTAATAAAGATGTCTGGCCTCAGATAAGACGACATAGAGGAAAAAAAACCAAGGAAGGTTTTTATTTTGGTCCATTCGCATCTGCTGGCTCAGCAAATTGGACTATAAAGATGATACAAAAAATTTTCCATTTAAGAGTATGCGATGATACAGTTTTCAAAAATCGGGAACGACCATGCATTCTTTATCAAATTAAAAGGTGTTCTGGACCTTGTGTTGGATATGTCGAAAAGGAAGACTATAAAAAAACTGTTGATGATGCGATAGAGTTCGTTTCAGGAAAATCAAGAAAAATTCAAAAAAGTCTTTCAGATCAGATGGAAAAAGCTAGTGAAGATTTAGATTTTGAAAAAGCTGTAATTTTGAGAGATAGAATAAAATCATTAAATATTATTCAATCTTCTCAAAGAATCAATGAAGCAAATTTAATCGAGGCCGATGTGATTGCAGGTTATAAAGAGTCTGGAAAAACTTGTATTCAGGTTTTTTTTTATCGTTCAAAACAAAATTGGGGTAACCAGGCATTTTTTCCAAAACATGACCCAGATGAAAGTCTAAGTAACATACTTAATTCTTTTGTTTCACAATTTTATGAAAATAAAAGTGTGCCTTCATCGATAATAATTTCCGAAGAAATAAAAGAAAAAAATCTGATTGAAAAAACTCTCTCTAAAAAAGAGGGTAAACAAGTAAACTTATCTGTTGCAAAAAAAGGGTCGAAACTAAAAGTTATCAATCAAGCAACCAAAAATGCAAAAGAAAGTTTAAATCGAAAACTTTATGAAAGTCAGAATAATAGAGAATTATTTGACTCAGTTGCGAGTAAATTTAATATTGAGACAAATATAAATTTAGTAGAGGTTTATGATAATAGCCATATTCAAGGAACAAATAGTGTCGGGGCATTAATTGCATTCGGTGAAGAAGGTTTTATTAAGAAAAGATATCGAAAATTTAACATTAAATCTAAAAAGAATGAACAAGATGATTACGGAATGATGCGAGAAGTGTTGAGTAGAAGGTTTAAAAGAGCAATTCTAGAAAAAGACAATTATCTCTCCTTTCCTGATTTGGTAATAGTTGACGGCGGAAAAGGTCAATATTCTGTTGCAAGAGACTCTTTAAACGAATTAGGTCTTCACGAAATACCGATTATCGCGATTGCTAAGGGAAAATTTAGAAATAGTGGTAATGAAACTTTTTTTCATAATGGCAAAGAATATAAATTCAATAAAAATGACCCTACTCTTTTCTTTCTTCAAAGAATTAGAGATGAATCTCATCGTTTTGCGATTAGTGCTCATAGAGCGAAGAGAAAAAGAGGGATTAGTAAGTCTTTGTTAGATCAGATTGAGGGTATTGGATCTATCAGAAAAAGGGCTTTATTAAATCATTTTGGATCTGCTCGAGCAGTAGAGTCTGCAAGTCTAGATGAAATAAAATCAGTTGAGGGCGTTGAGGAAAAAGTTGCAAAAAAGATATATAACTTCTTTCACGAATAAAAATTATGCTAAGAAAAATACCCAACATACTAACTGTCGGTAGAATTTTAATTGTACCTTTTTTTGTTTTAGCTTTCTATTTACCCGGATTTTATGGAGATCTAACGGCTTTAGTATTATTCATAATTGCATCATTTACAGATTTTTTGGATGGAATGTTGGCTAGACTACTCGGAGAAGAGTCTAAATTGGGAGAATTATTAGATCCAATAGCAGACAAAATTATTGTAGCTGCTGCACTAATTTTATTAGTTATGGATGGCACAATTAAAAATTATGAGGTTATTGCTGCAATTATAATTTTAACAAGAGAAATATTGATATCTGGTCTTAGGGAATTTTTAGCAAAAGGTAAAATTAAACTACCTGTCTCTAATCTCGCAAAATTAAAAACAGTTTTACAAATGGTCTCTATCGGTCTTTTACTTTCTGGAGATACAGGAAATAAAATTATCAATTTTCAAGACTATAATGCTCAAACTATTGGTATAATTTTATTATGGCTATCAGCAGCTTTGACTCTGTTTACAGGTTATGAGTATATACGAAAAGGAATAGACCACGCTATATCAGAGGACAATAAAGATTAAGCAGCTTTTTTCTTTTTAACCAAAGCTAAATAACTCTCATTTAAATCAATTATCAAATCGCAAACTTTAAATTGATATTCTGCAATAGTAGATACAGGAGTTACTTCAGCTGCAGTTCCTGTTAAAAAACATCCATCAAAATTTTTTAATTCTTCTGGTTTTATTTTTCTTTCGTGTACTTTGATATTTTTAGATTTTGCAATTTGAATTACAGTTCTTCGAGTAATTCCATCTAAAAAAGAATCTGGTATTGGAGTATGTAGTTCACCATTTTTATCTTTGAAAAAAATATTTGCTCCGGTTGCTTCTGCGATATTATCCTCATGATCTAACATAAGTGAGTCTGTATAACCTTGCTTTTCAGCTTCGTGTTTTGAAAGGGTACAAATCATATATAATCCAGAAGCTTTTGTGTCCCAAGGAATAGTATTAGGGGCGGGTCTTCGCCAGTTTGAAATATTTAATTTGATACCTTCAACCTTAAGTTTAGGATCAAAATATGAACCCCACTCCCAAGTTGCAATTGCTACATGAATTTTAGTTTGCTGAGCTGAAATAGCCATCATTTCACTACCTCTCCAAACTACGGGTCTGACATATCCATTCTCTACTTTTTGAGTGGAAATTATTTTATTGCTCGCTTTATTAATTTCATCTTCGCTATATGGTATTTCAATTCCCATTCTCTTTGCCGAGTAAAATAATCTTGAAGTATGTTCTTCTAATTTAAAAATCGAACCATCATACACACGTTCTCCCTCGAAAACACAGCTCGCATAATGTAATCCATGGCTCAGAACATGAACCTTAACATCAGACCAATCGACTAATTCGCCATTGTACCATATTTTACCTGATCTTTTATCGTAGGGTATCATTATGAAATAAAAAAATTCTTACTGAAAAAATATCTTTGTATCTGTAATATGTCAATATAACTTACCAATAATGAAACAACTTTTATATTTGAAAGATGATCAATTAAAAGATTTGATCGAAAAGCTTTTTATAGGTTACAGAGAAACATTTTCAGACTCAAAAAAGATATTAAATAAGTATAAAATTGGCCTAGCACACCAAAAAGTTATTCATTTGTTATCCATGTATGAAGGGATCACTATTTCAGAATTGCTTAAAAGACTTAAAGTAACCAAACAAAGCCTTAATAGAGTTTTAAAAGATCTAATTAAACTAGACATAATAATTTTTAAAAAAGATGGGCAGGATACAAGAATAAAACATGTATTTCTTAATGATAAAGGAAAGAAAATATTTAATGAAATTTTTGAAATTCAAAAAAAAAGAATTCATAGCGCGTTACTTAACTCAAGCTCAGAAGAAGTCATTAACTTTGATAACGTCTTAAAAAAAATAATTAATGGATAATTTTGTAGCTCATATTTTAGTTGTTGATGATGATGAAGGAATCAGAAATCTTGTTAAAAAATATTTAAATGAAAATAATTACCTTGTTACAACTGCTAATAGCGCAGAAGATGCTTTTGAAAAAATACAAATAATCAAATTTGACCTAATCATACTAGATATTATGATGCCTGGAAAAAGTGGCTTAGAGTTTATTAAAGAAAATCAAAAAAAGCTGGATACACCTGTAATTTTACTGACTGCAAAAGGCGAGGCAGATGAAAGAGTTGAGGGTTTAGAAGTTGGTGCTGATGACTATCTTCCAAAACCTTTCGAACCTAAGGAGTTAATATTGAGAATTCAAAATATAATTCGAAAAACAAAAAAAAGTGATCAGAAACGTGTAATACAATTTGAAAATATTAAAATTGATTTGAATAAACAACTTATTGTAAAGAAAAATACAGAGTACAAAATTAACAACACAGAGAAAAAGATTTTAGAAAAAATGATAAATAATCCTGGTAAAACTTTTTCACGTGAAGATATTGGTGTTCTAACTGAACTTGATAAAGAGAGATCAATAGATGTTATAATCACAAGACTTAGAAAAAAAATTGAAATTGATCCAAAAAATCCTAAGTTTTTACAAACAATTAGAGGAGCAGGATATGTTCTATGGATTGAGTAAATTTTTTAAAGATATACTTCCAAAGAGATTATTTTACAGAGCTTTACTTATTGTTGCTGTTCCAGTCATAGTTTTACAATTGGTAATTACTATTGTTTTTTTTGATAGCCTTTGGATCAAGACAAACAAAGGTATGACTAAAGCGTTAGTAAATGAAATTAATACTTTCATTGAAGTTTATTCTGATGAAATTTATAAAAAAGATGAAATTAAAAATGTTTTTTCAGTTTACCAAGACTTAAATATAGATTTTGTAGAGAACAAAGATTTTATTTATACTTTTGATGAAAGATGGTTTAGCCCGATAGATAGGACTTTAAGAAGAGAACTCAAATCAAAATTTGGAAATGGAAATTATTGGTTTGATACAACCTCATACAAAGAGTTAATTGATATTAGAATAAAATATCAGTTTGGGTATTTTAAGTTTTTAGTTCCAAGAGATAGAGTGACGACATCCTCAGCTCGTATCTTTGCTCTGTGGATAACAGTTCCTGCAATCATAATGATTTTAATTTCATTAATTTTTCTAAAAAATCAAACTAGACCAATAACTAATCTTGCAAAAGCAGCTGAAAAATTTGGTCGGGGAGAAGAAATTGATGAATTTAAACCCTCTGGTGCAGCAGAAATCAGACAAGCTGGTTATGAATTTGATAGAATGAGAAAAAGAATTTTGAGACATCTTAATCAAAGATCAGAAATGTTATCTGGCATTAGTCACGACTTAAGAACTCCTTTAACAAGAATGAAATTACAAATAGCATTTATAAAAGATAAAGAATTAAGCACAAAATTATCCGAAGACATTAACGAAATGGAAAAAATGCTTAATGAATATTTGCAGTTTACTAGCTCGTCATACCTTGAAAAAGATGAAGAATTTAATATTAGCGAATTAGTTGATGAAATAGTTAAAAAATATGAAAATGAAAATATATCATCCAAAATTACTCCTAGAATTTATATAAGTGGTAGAAAAAACTTAATCAAAAGATGTGTTAATAATCTTATAGATAATGCAATTAAATATGCGAAAAAAGTAAATGTAGATATAACTAAAAGTAGTAACAACTTATTCATTAAAATTGAAGATAACGGACCAGGTATACCTGAAGCAGAATATGATAATGTTTTTAAACCTTTTTACAAAATTGATAAAGGTCGAGCTGAAACAAAATCAAGCGTTGGACTTGGATTATCTATAGCTTCTGACATTATCAGATCACACGGGGGAAATATAAAGTTGGCCAAGTCACCAATGGGTGGTTTAGAAGCTAAGATCTTTTTGCCTTTTTAGTTTTCTTTTTTTTTGTAAGTTTTAATTGATCAATTTTTTTTTCTAAATTTTCAACTCTTTTTGAAAGCACTTCAAACTCATCTTTACTTGTTAACTTCATTTTAAAAACTATTTCATCTCTTTTAGATTTTAAAATAGTCATAATTTCATTAGCTATATCTTTTGATGATACTAAGCCTTGTTCAAATAATTTAGCAAGTTTTTCAATTACAAACTTTGAGTTTTTCATATATTAATCTAATAACTTATTATAATTATAACTTATATTTAAAAATAAAAATGTTCATTAATAATTTTGACCCAGTCGCATTTCAAATTTTTTCATTTGAGATTAAATGGTATTCTTTAGCTTATATTGTCGGTATTTTATTAGGGTGGTTTTTGAGTAAAAAATTTTTTATTTCTGATCTGAAAGTAAAGGAAAAATTTGATGATTACTTAACTTATCTAATTTTAGGTTTAATTATTGGTGGCAGATTAGGATATGTTGTATTTTATAACTTTGAATTTTATATCAATAATTTATTAGATATCTTTAAAATTTGGCAGGGTGGTATGTCATTTCATGGGGGAGTTATAGGGATCATAATTGCAAGTTACCTTTTTGCGAAAAGAAATTCACAAAGTTCATTTAGTTATTTAGATATTGTGTCTTTTGTTGCGCCCATAGGTATTTTTTTTGGCAGAATAGCAAATTTCATAAATTCAGAACTTTATGGTGTCGAAACAAATGTTTCTTGGGCAGTCCAATTTACACAAGTAGATAGTTTATATCGACATCCTACTCAGTTATATGAAGCATTTTTTGAGGGTATAGTTCTATTTTTAGTTCTATTATATTTCAAAAATAAGAGTTTCTCCAAAAGACCTGGTTTTATCTCTGGCATATTTTTAGTTTTTTACTCAATTTTTAGATTTGCAATTGAGTTTTTAAGAGTTCCTGATGACCAACTGGGCTATTTATTATTCAATTTAACTATGGGACAACTTATAAGTATCTTTTTTTTAATAATCGGATGTTATTTAATAATCTCTAAACATGAAAACAGACAAAATAGTTAATTTACCCTTAGACAAGTTTATTAATATCTCTCTGTATAATAAAAAGTCTGGGTATTATATAAAAAAAAATCCATTTGGCAAAAAAGGAGATTATATTACAGCTCCTAATGTATCGAGATTATTTTCTGAAATGATTGCTATTTGGGTTGTAAGTTTTTGGAAAAGTATAGGGTCACCAAAAGAATTCAACTTAATCGAACTTGGAGCAGGAAATGCTGCAATGATGAAAATTCTAATAGAAAGTTTTAAAAAATTTCCATCGTTTTTCAAATCCTGCAGGTTGGTAATTTATGAGATAAGTCCTACTTTAAAGAAAATACAAAAAAAAGAATTATCAAATTCAGATGTAAATTGGATAAACGATTTAAAAAAGATTAAAAAAATTCCTAGTATATTTGTTGCAAATGAGTTTTTTGATGCACTTGCAATTAAACAATTTGAAAAAAAAGGAAATCTTTGGTTTGAAAAGTTTGTAAGCTTAAACAAAAAAATAACCTCTTTCTCGGAAAAAAAGATAAATATGAAAAATTATGAAAAAAAGATTAATTTTAAAATATCTAAAAACCAGAATTTTATAGAATATTCAGAGCTTGGTATTAATTATCTGAAACAAATTTCAAAAATAATCAAAATGAGATCTGGAGGAATTTTAATCATAGACTATGGATATAATGAAGATAAAATGAAAAATACTTTACAAGCATTATATAAACACGAATATTCAGATGTTTTAGCTAAAATTGGGAACTCAGATATCACACACAATATTAATTTCCGATTATTTGAAAAAATAATCAAAAAACTGGGTGGATTAAAGCATAGTTTAACAACACAAAAAGAATTTCTTACAAAAATGGGTATCCTCGAAAGAGCTGAGATGATTGCAAAAAATCAAAACTTTTTAAAAAAAGCAGATATTTATTACAGATTAAAAAGATTAACAGATGATAAACAAATGGGAAAATTGTTTAAAGTTATGTTAATAAAAAATCAAAAAAACAATTTTAATTTAGGATTTTGATCTGATCACCTCTCGAAAATTATTAATAAATAAAAATGTAAGTCATGGTTTTTTTAATAAAAATGGAGGTAAATCAAAAGGGATATATAAAAGTCTCAATTGTGGTCCCGGTTCTCATGATAACAAAAATAACATTTTAAAAAATTTAAAGATTGTCAAAAATAAAATAGGAAAAAAAACAAAAAATATTTATTTAGTACATCAAGTACATAGCAATAAGTTGGTTTTTCTAAATGAAAACTCTAAATTAAAAAAAAAAATTAAAGCTGACGCAATTATAACTAATCAAAAAAAACTGCCGATAGCTGTATTGACCGCTGATTGTGTACCAGTGTTATTATATGACTATGAAAAAAAAATTATCGCAGCTATCCATGCTGGTTGGAAAGGTGCGTATAGAGGGATAATCAAAAATGTTATTAATTTTATGCATAAAAAAGGGTGTAATCCAAAAAGTATTATAGGAGCAATTGGTCCGTCAATTACTCAAAAAAACTACGAAGTAAAAGCTGACTTTAAAAAGAAATTTATTAAAAAACACAAAAAAAACAAAATTTTCTTTAAAAATAAAAACAAATTAATTTATTTTGATTTACCAAATTATGTCAAATCTCAACTTAAATCACAAAAAATCAATAAAATTGATATGATTAAAATTGATACATTCGATAGAAAAAATAATTTTTTTAGTGCAAGAAGATCATTAAAATTAAATCAAAATGATTATGGTAGAAATATTTCAATAATTATGATTAATTAAACTTTTCATGAAATTATTAACTGGAAATAGTAATAAAATCCTAAGTAAAAATATCGCTAAATATTTAAAATCTAAACTTGTCAATTCTAGTATAAGAAAATTTGCGGATGGTGAAATTTACATTGAAATAAATGAAAATATCAGAGGGAATAGCATTTTTATAATTCAATCTATTTCTTCACCAGCTAATGACAATTTAATGGAATTATTATTATGTATTGATGCTTTAAAAAGATCATCAGCAAAAAATATAACTGCCGTAATTCCTTACTTCGGCTATGCGAGACAAGATAGAAAAGTTGTACCAAGAACATCTATATCAGCAAAGCTTGTTTCAAATTTAATAACTCAAGCTGGGGCAGACAGAGTTGTGACAGTTGATCTCCACGCTGGTCAAATTCAAGGTTTTTTTGATATTCCTGTCGATAACCTTTTTGCAACTCCAATCTTTGCACGACACATTAAAAAAAAGATTAAAAGTAAAAATATAATCTGTGTTGCCCCAGATGTTGGTGGTACAGAAAGAGCGAGAGCACTTGGTAAAATTTTAAATATTGGTTTAGCTATTGTTGATAAAAGAAGACCAAAACCAGGTCAATCACAAGTAATGAATATTATTGGAGATGTAAAAGGCAAAACATGTATCTTAGTTGATGATATAATTGACTCTGGTGGTACTATCGTCAATGCCGCTAAGGCATTAAAACAAAGAGGTGCAAAAGAGGTTTATGTTTACATTACTCATGGAGTATTAAGTGGAGACGCGGTTAAAAAAATTAAAAATTCAGTTATCAAAAATTTAGTTATTACGGACACGATAGATAACAGCGAAAAAACAAAAAATGTTAAAAACATAGAAGTTTTACCAATTTCCGCCCTTATGGGAGAAGCTATAAAAAGAATTTCTAATTCAACATCAGTTTCAGATTTATTCAAATAATTACCTTGATTATTTATGAACATGGGTTAAAAACCTCTGTTTTATGAATTCTTTAGAGGCAAAGATCAGGGATAACAAAACTAAAGGTCAACTTAATGCTATCAGGAATGATGGCAGTGTTCCAGGGATTATCTATGGAGGTAAAGACCAAAATCAAAAAGTTTCTATATCAAAGAAATTATTAAAAACCTTGATTGAGAAAGAAAACTTTTTATCAAACATTATTACTTTAAATGTAGATGGAAAATCTCAAAATGTATTACCTAGAGAGGTAAAATATCACATCATAAGTGATGAACCTACTCATGTAGATTTTTTAAGAGTTCTTCCTGGCGTAAAAATTAAGATTGAAGTTCCAGTTAACTTTATTAATCATGAAAAATCTCCAGGTTTAAAAAGAGGTGGAGTGCTTAACATTGTAAGAAGAAAAGTTGAATTAAAATGCCCAAGTGAAAAAATACCAGAAAGTATTACTTTAGATTTAGATGGTATCGATATTGGGTCAAGTTTTAAAATTTCTTCAGTTAAACTAGATCCAGAAGTAACACCGACTATTCAAGGAAGAGATTTCGTAATTGCAACCTTAGCAGCACCGACAGTAATGAAAGAACCAGAAAAACCAGCAGAAGCAGAAGCCACAGAGAGTGAAGAGGGTGCTGAAGGAGCAGAGGCAGCTGCAGCTGAAGGAGATAAACCAGCTGCGGAGGGCGATAAAAAAGAGGGTGACGATAAAAAACCTGCAGACAAAAAAGCTCCAGAAGAAAAAAAATAATCCACTTAATTTGAAATACTAATATTTTATGCTTTTATTTGTAGGTTTAGGTAATCCAACTCCAGATAGTGAAAATAATAGACATAATGTTGGATTTAAAATTATAGACTCCATCAACAAAAAGTTCGGGCTTACAAAACAAAAACCAAAATTCAAAGGTTTGTTAACAACTGGTAATATTGATAGCAAAAAAGTTTATGCCATCAAACCCTTAACTTTTATGAATAACTCTGGAATATGTATTAGAGAACTCATTGAATATTTTAAAATCGAACCTGAAAATGTAATTGTTTTTCATGATGACCTTGATGTTGAATTTGGAAAAATAAAAGCTAAATTTGGTGGATCAAGTGCTGGCCACAATGGAATATCTTCTATAGATAAATTTATTGGCAAAGATTACTCAAGAGTAAGAATAGGTATAGGAAAACCAAAAGGACCCATTGAAGTATCTGATTATGTTTTGCAAAATTTTGATGATGAAGAAATTATGGGTGTAGAAAAAATATCCAAAAATATAACTGAATCACTCTCGATACTTGTAGAAAAAAAATTAGATTTATTTTCAAGCACGGTTAATAATAAATAATGAGTTTTAAATGTGGGATCGTTGGATTACCTAATGTTGGTAAATCAACTCTTTTCAATGCACTAACTAATTCCAGTAAGGCGCAGGTTGCTAATTTTCCTTTTTGTACAATTGATCCAAATATTGGAGTTGTAATAGTTCCTGACGAAAGATTAAATAATTTAGCTAAAATTTCAAAATCAAAAAAAATAATTAATACCACTATTTCTTTTGTTGATATTGCTGGACTGGTAAAAGGCGCATCTAAAGGTGAAGGTTTGGGTAATAAATTTCTTTCTCATATTAGAGAAGTCGATGCAATTATTCACATGATCAGATGCTTTGACTCTAATGATATTCAAAATGTAAACCCTTCTGTTGACCCAGTTAGAGATATTGAAATTATAGAAACAGAGATGATGCTTGCAGATCTTGAATCTATTCAAAAAAGATTAGAGAAAAATAATAAAAAAAATGTTGATGAGGATCAAATCGAAATTCTTGAAATAGCTATGGATTGTATAAATAATAATAAAAGTTTTGATGATTTAATAACCCAATTTAATAAAAAACAACTTAATCAATCTGGGTTATTATCACTCAAACCTAAAATTTTTGTTTGTAACGTTGATGAACAAAGCGTTCAAAGTGGAAATAACTACACTCAATCATTTATTGATAAATATGGAAACAACAATACTTTAATCGTTTCTGCAGACATAGAAAATCAAATCAATGAATTGGATAATAATGAGAAAAAAAATTATATGGAAATGATTGGATTAAAGGAAACAGGATTGAATAAATTAATTAAGAAAGGTTACGAAATTCTTGACCTAGATACATACTTTACGTCTGGGCCTGAAGAAACTCGAGCATGGACAATTGAAAAAAATTGCACTGCTCCAAAAGCTGCAGGTGAAATTCATACTGATTTTGAAAAAGGATTTATTCGGGCAGAGACTATTTCTTACGATGATTTCATATCCAATGATGGTTGGGTAAATTCAAAAAATAACGGAAAAATGAGATTAGAAGGTAAAGATTATATAGTTAAAGATGGAGACGTTCTAAACTTCCGTTTCAATACGTGACCATATTCTTTTCATACTAAAATAAACTAGGATTGTTAAAATAATTAAATACACGATGGCTTTAAAACCCATTTGATGTCTTGACTCTAAATGAGGTTCAGCTGACCACATCAAGAATGTTGTTACATCTTTTGACATTTGCTCAACGGAAGCTGTTGTGCCATCTGAGTATTCTACTAATCCATCTGATAACTGATTAGCCATTTTAATTTTATTTCCATACATGTATTTATTATAATACACACCATCATCTAAAGTAACTCCAGCTGGTGGGTCTTCATATCCTTGAAGTAATGAGTAAATATAATCTACCCCACCTCCTCTTGCTTTAACCAATACAGACATGTCTGGTGGATAAGCGCCTCCATTTGCGGCTTGAGCAGCTTGAACGTTATCATAGGGCATTACAAACTTATCTGATAATCTGCCCGGACGAGTAAACATATCACCATCTGAATTAGGTCCATCCTTGACTTCAAAAGATGCAGCAATGGCTTTTGCTTGCTCTATAGAAAATTCTGGTCCCCCTTTTTCAGCTAAGTTTCTATAACTTAAATACTTCATCGAATGACAAGAAGAGCACACCTCTGTGTAGACTTGATAACCTCTTTGAAGTGCGGCTCGATCAAATTTTCCAAAGAGTCCTTTAAAGCTCCAATCAGTTTTTAAATATTCAACTTTTTCTGCAGCTTGAGTACTCAGTGAAAGTCCAGAAAATAATATAATAAATGAAAATATTTTAAAAAAATTTTTCACTTATTTATTTAAACTTTCCTTGTTCTTTGCTGTAGCTAAATTAGGTGAACCACCTAATATCGGCTCGGTAATACTTAATGGAATTGGAAGAGTTTTTTCTTTCCAACCTAAAACTGGAAGTATCACTAAAAAGTGTAAGAAATAGTATGCTGTGGCTACTCTAGCAACTAACAGATATAATCCCTCTGCTGGCATAGCACCAACGTATCCCAGGATCAAAACATCAGCGACAAGGATCCAATAAAATTGTCTATATAAAGGTCTGAATACTGCTGATCTTATTTTTGAAGTATCGAGCCATGGAAGAGCTGCTAAAATTAAAATAGCAGATAACATTGCAACTACTCCTAAAAGTTTATCTGGGACCGATCTTAAAATTGCATAGAATGGTAATAAATACCACTCTGGAACAATATGTGCCGGAGTAACTAATGGATTAGCTTCAATATAATTATCTGCATGACCTAAAATATTTGGCGTATAAAAAACAAAAAATGCAAAAACAATCATAAACATTAGTAAAGCAAAACCATCTTTTATTACAATGTATGGATGGAATGGTACTGTATCTTTTGAAGGTTTTTTAATGTCAATTCCAACTGGATTATTATTTCCAGGAACATGAAGTGCCCATATGTGAAGAACAACTAAACCTAAAATTAAAAAAGGTATTAAATAGTGAAGTGTAAAAAATCTTGTTAAAGTAGGATTATCAACTGAGTAACCTCCCCATAACCAAGTAACAATACCCTCGCCTACTAAAGGAATTGCACTAAATAGATTTGTAATTACAGTTGCACCCCAGAAACTCATTTGGCCCCATGGAAGTACATAACCTAAAAATGCAGCTGCCATCATTAATAAATAAATAATGATACCTATTATCCAAATTATTTCCCTAGGAGCTTTGTAAGAACCATAAAATAATGATCTAAATATATGAATATAAACAGCCAAAAAAAACATTGAAGCACCATTTGCATGAATGTATCTAATTAACCAACCATAGTTAACATCTCTCATAATATGCTCGACACTATCAAAAGCCATATCAGCATGAGCAATATAATGCATTGCAAGAACTAAACCCGTTACAATTTGAGTAATCAAACAAAAAGTTAATATTCCACCAAACGTCCACCAATAATTTAAATTTTTAGGTGTTGGATAATCAGTTAAGTGATTTGCAAGAGTTAATAATGGTAAACGATCGTTAAACCATTTTCCAAATTTTGATTTTGGTGTGTATTCGTGATCACTCATAATAATTATCCAATTTTAATTGTATTAGCATTAACAAATTCGTATTTAGGGATCTCCATATTAGTCGGAGCTGGTCCCTTTCTAATTCTTCCAGAGATATCATAGTGCGAACCATGACAAGGACAAAACCATCCATTGTATTCGCCTTTTTGATCTAAAGGAACACAGCCTAAGTGAGTGCACACTCCAAGCATGACTAACCACTCGGGGTTCGCTGCACGATCCTCATCTTTTTCTGGATGTTTTAAATCTTCTAACTTTACAGATCTTGCTTCGGCTATCTCATCTTGTGTTCTTCTACGAATAAAAACTGGTTTACCTCTCCATAAAACTGTAATTGTTTTACCTGGATTTACCGCACTTACATCAACCTCAGTGCTCGCCAAAGCTTTGACTGATGCGTCTGGGTTCATCTGATCGATCATTGGCCATATCGTTGCACCAACACCAACCGCACCAACTGCATAAGTTGCTGTGAATAAGAAATCTCGTCTATTAGTTTTTTTTTCTGACATCAATAATAGTTAAATATACTCAATATTGCTTTTTTCTACTTAAATATATGATTTCATATAATATAAAATGATAAATTTACTACTGAAAGAATGACACAGAATTTGATAAATCATGGCCCTAAAATTGCTTTATTTGAACCAGACATACCTCAAAATACAGCAGCAATAATCAGAACCTGTGCGTGCCTAGGTGCAAAACTTGAAATAATAGAGCCTTGCGGGTTTATGCTGAGTGACAGAAGATTTAAGCGAGTCGTTATGGATTATATGAATGAAAAAGACATAAAATTCCATCAAAGCTCAGATGATTTTTTTAAATCGAAAAAAGATCAAAGAATAGTTCTAATGACCACAAAAGCGTCTGTTTCTTACACAAAATTTAAGTTTAATAAAAATGACACTATTCTTTTTGGTAGAGAAAGTGCCGGAGTGCCAAATGAGGTTCACAAAAAAATTAAAGATAGACTCAAAATTCCTATGAAAAACAATAAACGCTCACTTAATATTGCATCTTCTGTTGCAATCATATTGGCAGAAAGTTTAAAACAAACTAAATTAATCTAATATGGATTTAGAAATTAAAAAAGACATCACAAGTAATTGGTTC
Organism: uncultured Pelagibacteraceae bacterium; assembly: GCA_902550615.1. Taxonomy (GTDB): domain Bacteria; phylum Pseudomonadota; class Alphaproteobacteria; order Pelagibacterales; family Pelagibacteraceae; genus Pelagibacter. Next base: position 60,837 of record CACDAB010000003.1, read on the forward strand.
AAAATGCTACAAGAAGCTATTTGGCATACTATAACCAACCTGGAAAGAAAAGATGCGGATATCAAAACCACTGTTTGGAACAGAAGTAAAAAAAGAGACGAAGGAGGCGGAGAATTTAGAATTTTAGAAAATGGAAGAATATTTGATAAAGTTGGAGTAAATTTTTCTAAAGTTCATGGAAAATTCCCAAAACAATTTCAAAAAAATATTTTAGGTGCAAAAAAAAATCCCAGTTTTTGGGCCTCTGGTATTTCCGTTGTGATGCATATGAAAAATCCCATGATCCCTGCCATGCATTTTAATACAAGATATATCTGCACAACTCAGGACTGGTTTGGTGGTGGTATGGATGTAACCCCATCAATAAAAGATGACAAGGAAAAAAAAGAATTTCATAAAACCCTAAAAAAAATGTGTGATCAACACAATAAGAAATATTACACAAAATATAAGAAATGGTGTGATGAATATTTTTATTTACCTCATAGAAAAGAACCGAGGGGTATTGGTGGAATTTTTTTTGATTATAAAAAAGATAATTTTGAAAAAGATTTTAAATTTGTAAGAGATGTGGGGATCACTTTTCAATTTATTTTTGAAAAAATCATTAGAAAAAAAATGAAGAAAAAGTGGACTAAAAAACATAAAGAATTACAATTCATAAAAAGAGGTCGTTATACAGAATTTAACTTACTCTATGACCGAGGAACAAAATTTGGTTTGCAAACTGGTGGAAACGTTGAAGGTATTTTAATGTCATTACCTCCGTTAGCAAAATGGAAATAACATGGACAAAGAACCAATTACTTTAAATGGCCTAAATAAACTTAAAGATGAATTAATCTTTTTAAAAGAAAAAAAAAGACCTGAGATTGTAGCGGCGATTGCTGAGGCGAGGTCACATGGTGATCTAAAAGAAAATGCAGAGTACCACGCTGCAAAAGAAGAGCAGTCTCATAATGAGGGAAGGATTACTGAAATTAATGATATCATTGCTAGAGCAAATGTTATTGATGTTACGAAATTAAATAATGATGGAAAAGTTATCTTTGGCTCGACTGTGTTTTTAGAAAATTTAGATACTGGAGAAAAAATAAATTATAAGATTGTAGGAAAAGATGAAGCTGATCTCAAACAAAAATTAATTTATTTTCAATCACCTATAGGTAAAGGTTTAATAGGAAAAAATAAAAATGATTTAGTTGAAATAAAAACTCCTGCCGGGGTCAAAAATTTTGAAATTAAAGATGTAAAATATATCTAATTGTTAACAATTTGACTTACTTGTTTATCTGAAATTTGAAAATTATTTTTCACCCATTCCTCCTCAATTGTTTTTAATTTTGCACCCAATTGTTTACCCTCAGGAATATTGAATTTTTTCATTAAAAATTCTGCACCCACAGGCATTTTTGGTATTGTTTTATCTTTGTAAAAATCAATTAATCTTTGAATATTTTCAGAATTTTTTTTTGATTTTATTAAATAATAATTGAGAATATCAGTTACAGCTTGTTTTCCATTATAATAAAAAATACCATTAAAGTTTTCCTCTCTAAAAGTTTTTGGTCCAATTTTTTCCTTAAAAAAATTATCAATAATTTTAATTCTTTTTTGATCTTTTTTAGAAATATTAAATTTGTACATAAAATAATCTGCATTATCTGTCTCATCAATAATCATTAAAGATAATAGAAAGACAAAATCAGCCTTATTAATTATTTGTTTTTTTTTTGAGTTTAATTTTGAAAAAGTTTTTAAATTATTTAATTCAGGAAAAACAATTAAAAATAATTCTGAGCTCAATTTATTGTCAGCTAATTTTTCTAATATTTCTAAGTGAGTTATTTTTTTTAACTCATCTAATAGTCTCTCTTTAGATAATTTTGAGATACCACCGATATTAATTTTAAGTTTTCTGATTAATTCTGGATTATGCGGATGCTTTGAGTAATGGGCGAAAAATCTTAAATATCTTAAAATTCTCAAATAATCTTCTTTAATTCTTTTATCAGCGTCTCCTATAAAATTTACTAAACCGTTTTCTAAGTCTTTTTTACCCTCAAAAGGATCGAACAAGTTTCCATCTTCATCCGCGTAAATAGAATTGATGGTAAAATCCCTTCTTAATGCATCCTCTTTCCAATTTTTTGAAAATTTCACTTTTGCATGTCTTCCATCTGTTAAAATATCTTCTCTCAATGAGGTAATCTCAAATTTGTACCCTTCTATAAGTGCTGTAATTGTTCCATGTTCAATACCAGTTTCGTGATAATCAATTTTATTTTCTTTCAAAACTTCACAAACCTTTTGAGGATCAAGATTTGTAGCCATATCAATATCATTTACTATTTCTTTATTAATGATTTTTCTTATGCAACCTCCTACAAATCTTACTTCACTATCTGATGAATAAGAATTTATGGCTTTAAATATTTTATTTGCTGGAGTATTTTTTGTTAAATCTCGAATATTTTGACTTATATAATTTAAATTATTTGATCTAAAAAAAATTGTATCTAAAAAATTTTTCATACTTGGCTGGGGCGCTAGGATTCGAACCTAGGATGCAGGTACCAAAAACCCGTGCCTTACCGCTTGGCTACGCCCCAATATTAAGTTCGTATAACACAAAAAAATCAAATTTATATAGTTTTTGAGGCTATACACCAGATATTTTTGTATTTTTGAATAAACCTTTTTTTCGCACGTTCACATCTTTTTTTTGTTTGAAAATATGCAACTAAAGCTGATCCCGATCCTGTCATTCTTACAAAAACTGGGTTTAGAGAATTCTCTAAATAAAGTTTCATATTTTTTAATCTTGGGTATTTTAAAAAAGCTATTGTTTCTAAGGAATTTTTCATGTCTTTTAAAAAATTGATATCAAACATTTTTTTGGCTCCCTTACCAAATTTTGCTTTATCAAACTTTCTAACCTTTGAATAAATATCCTTAGTCGAACAACCAAAATTTGGTTTTACGATTAATGGGTAAATTTTTTTTACCTTATTGAAATACTTTATTTTATTGCTTGAATTTAAAATCTTACTTTTATGATTTAAGCCTAACATCACATCTGAACCAATTAACTTAGAAATTTTTAACATTTCCTTATTTTTGATATTGATTATTCTTTTATGAGCCAAATATCTTAGTATACTTGCTGCATTCATTGAGCCACCGCCAAGACCAGCTTTATCAGGTATAGATTTTTTGATTTTGATTTGAAATCTTTGGTTTTTCAAAAATTTTTTTTTTTCTAAGATTTCAAATAATTTAGAAACAGTATTTTTCTTACCTATCCTTCGAGAAAATTTTCCATTGAATGAAATTAAATGTTTTTTTGATTTAATTTCTTTGATAAAAATTATGTCGTGCAAATCTACGAAGCTTATTATGCTCTCTATATTGTGCAAAGATTTACTTTTGCTTATAACATTTAATGCCAAATTTAATTTCGCGTGTGATTTTATTCTGGAAAAAGGCATTAAGAGCTTTTAAGACCTTCGATCATCTTAATATTAATTTTTTCAATTAATTCTTTTTCAGTATCTTTCATTTTCAATACATTGGTCCAAAAATATCTAGCCTGGATTTTTCTATTGAGCTTCCACAAAATATCGCCGTAATGGTCATTTACTATCGGATCATCCGGCATCAATTCTACGGCTCTTTTCAAAAATTTTTCAGCTCTTGGATAATCATCAGTTAAATAATAAGCCCAACCAATAGAGTCTATTATATATGGATCATCACTCTCAAGTTCGTAGGCTGTTTCAAGCATTTTAATCGCTTCATTAATTTTATAATCCCTCTCAAGCCATGAATAAGCAAGGTAATTAAGTATATAAGCATCATCAGGTGTAATTTGAAGTGCATCAATTAAATCTTTATCGGCTTTTTCATAATTTTTAATTCGTTCATATGTGCCTCCTCTTCGATAAAGAATATCTGACTTGATATCCGAATTATCATCTAAATTTTCAATGATTTTAGAGTAATAACTTATTGCTTGTTCATAATTTTTTGCTTTTTTATAAAAATTAGCAACATCAAATAATATTTTTTCATTTGGATTTTCAATTTTATCAAAATTAAATTTGATAAAGTTAAGAGACTCTTGATTATTTCTCTGCGCTGAAATTATTTGCGCTTCTTTTTTTAATCTAAACCAATAATAAAAATCATCATCCTTTTTAAATTTTTTAAGAACCTTTTTTGCCTTTTCATAATCTTTATTAAAATAATGATTTTCCGCAACTAATGATAAATTAAATACAAATCTTGGGTTAAGAAAATTTGATAAATTTAAGTAAAAATTTGACATCTCGTAATTGTCTTGTGCAGAATACAGATTTGATATTAAAAACAAAAATTCAGCAATTAAATCATTATGATTTTTACATGAGAAGACCTCTTTAAATTTTTGCAATTTTCCATTGTCAATCCAACTTTTACCTTGTGATAGTAGCAATGTTGAATTTAAAAATTCTATTTCATCGGTAATTACTTTTGCTTCATTTAAGTTATCGTTTTCAACTAGATAACTTATATAAAAATAAATATATCTAGTAAAATCCGACTCAGGATCATTTATCAATTTTGAGAAATATCTCCCTGTGTTAGGATCATCTAAATAACACTTTTGAAATGTTTCTGAAATATAAGATAGTCTTCCAAAGTTCTTCTTATCATCTAAAAATTTTTTTTCTTTAAAAAGATAAACATATTGTTTTAAGCTTTCTAGAATTGCTAAATTAAACCTATCCTCTTCTGCAAAATTATCTGCAATAGAAATATATTCATAGGCAATGTCTAACTCATTTTTTTTTAAACTATCAATTATTAATAATAAATAAGAGTCGAAAAAATCTATATTTTCATTTTCATAATTTTGTTTAATAATTTGAATCGCTTGCAATACTTTATTCTCCAATACTAATGAAGATACATATTTTTTTAAAAATGGATCATGAGCATTAATCAAAATTTTTGATGAATTAAAAAAATCTAAAGCTTCAGAATTTTTTTTATTACCAAAAGCAACTATACCTGAAAAATATTTTGATATATTTTTAGAATCAATTTTTTCAAAAGAATTACTTTTCGTAAACAAAGTGTTCTGATAAAATAATAATATTATAAGTATAAATTTTATATTTTTAAGAACCATTACTACATTGTATGATTAAAAAGACTTTAAATCAAAATGCTAAATATGCTCAAGAATTCATGAAAACAATTGAAACTGATTTTATTTTTAGCGATAAACCAATCAATAGATTTAAAGTCAACTTAGCTGAAAATAAAAACACCTCAATAAATAAAAATAAATTGCTGAATGATCTTAAAACAAAGATTAATTCAATTGAAAATTGTAATTTAAAAAATAATTCTAAGAATTTGGTCCTGGGCGAAGGTAACATCAGTTCTGATGTGATGTTAATTGGAGAAACTCCAGGCGAAATAGAGGATGAGTCAGGTTTATGCTTTCAAGGAGAAGTGGGCAATCTCTTGAACAAAATGTTACTAGCAATCAATATAAAAAGAGAAAATATTTACACTACCTACTCAATTAATTTCAGACCACCAGAAGATAGAAAACCCACCGGACAGGAGATAAAACGTTATGCAATATTTTTAAAAGAACACATTGCGATAATAGATCCAAAAATTTTAATTTTAATGGGCAGCACAGCAATGGAGGCAATTACAGGATTAAGCAAAATATCTAATGAAAGAGGTAAGTGGAAAGAAATAATTTTAAAGAACAAAACTATTCCTATCATGATTTCTTTTAGCCCCTCCTATCTAATCAGATTTCCAGAAAATAAAAAATTTTCGTGGGAAGATCTAAAAAAAATTAAACAAAAAATTATAGATTTAAATATTAGGATTTAATGAAAACTATTGCTGGAGTTGATGAAGTTGGCAGAGGAAGCTTAATTGGACCTGTTTATGCAGCAGCCGTAATATTGAACAACTCCATCAATAAAAAGTTATTGAAAGACTCAAAAAGTTTGAGAAAAAATAAACGAGAATTTTTAGCTGAATACATTAAGAAAAACTCTATTTGGGCTACAGGTAAAGCTTCTGTCTCAGAAATTGAAAAATTAAATATTCTTCATGCAAGCCTATTAGCTATGGAAAGAGCAATTAAAAAACTCAAAAAAAAACCAAAACTAATTTTGGTCGATGGAAATAAAACTCCAAATTTAAAAAATTATAAACTTCAATCAGTCATTAAAGGTGATCAAAAAATACCATCAATTTCTGCAGCATCTATAATAGCAAAAGTAACACGTGATAAAATGATCTCTAAGTTAGGGAAGAAATTTAAAAATTATTACTGGAGTAAAAATTATGGATACGGAACTAAACAACATCTTAAAGCTATAAAAAAATTTGGAATTACTTCTCACCATAGAAGAACCTTTTCACCAATCAGCAAGTTAAAATAGGTTTCACGTAGAAACACCAGATGTAGTTGTTGTGAACCACCATCATACAAATAGAATCCAAATAATTCAATCCTAGGTTGACCCAAGAATCTTTTTGGAGTCTAATTTATTTTTATAAAATGAATTTGGACTTTAAAAACAAATTAATAAATGGAGATAGTTTAAGGGAACTTAAAAAAATCCCTAGTGAAACTTTTGATTTAATTTTCGCTGACCCTCCTTACAACTTACAGTTAAGAAATGAGCTTATAAGACCCGATAGGTCAAAGGTAAATGCAGTCAATGATAAATGGGATCAATTTGAAAATTTTAAAAAGTATGATGAATTTACCTACTCGTGGTTAACAGAATGTAAAAGAATTTTAAAAAAAAATGGAGCTATTTGGGTGATTGGCAGTTACCATAACATTTTTAGAGTTGGCACCACCATTCAAAATTTAGGTTTTTGGATTTTAAATGACGTCATCTGGAATAAAAAAAATCCTATGCCAAATTTCAGAGGGACACGTTTTACTAATGCGCATGAAACGTTGATTTGGGCATCAAAATCAGAAAAGTCAAAATACACTTTTAATTATCAATCTTTAAAATGTTTAAATGATGATCTTCAAATGAGATCGAACTGGGAGTTACCGATTTGTAATGGTTCTGAAAGACTTAAAAAGAATGGTAAGAAAGTGCATTCTACTCAAAAACCTGAGGCTCTGCTTCACAGAATTTTATTAGCAACTTCAAACAAAAATGATTTAGTTTTAGATCCTTTTTTAGGATCAGGAACAACAGCAACGGTTGCAAAAAAATTGGGTAGAAATTATTACGGAATTGAAAAAGAAAAAACCTATTATAAGGCAGCTGAACAACGACTAAAAAATACAAAACCTATAGAAGATGATTATTTGGATACTTTGCAAAATGGTAGATCTAAGCCAAGAATACCTTTTGGGTCATTGGTTGAATTAGGAATAATTAAACCAGGCACTACTATTTTTGATAATAAAAAGAAAATCAGTGCAAAAATTATGGCTGATGGGAGTATAAAACATGCCAAAAAAGAGGGCTCTATTCACAAGGTAGCTGCATCAATATTAGGAGCAGAAAGTTGTAATGGCTGGACTTATTGGCATTATAATCTTAATGGGCAAATAGTGCCTATAGATAATTTAAGACAAAGATTAATTTCAAAAAATTAATTATTATAAATTTTACCTAAATAAGAATCTAAAAACTTTTTGTTTTTAATAAATTTTTTCAAAAAAATATTTCTAAAAAAAACAGCCATAGGATTAGACAAATGAAATGCGAATTGATTTAGTTTAGATCTTTTATTAACCATTTTAGTTTTATTAACTCTATTCTTAAAGAAATCCCCTTCTAAGTTATTTTCAATACTTTTAAATAATTCATAAGCACCCTCTATGGATTGAGATGCCCCTTGAGCAAATGAAGGTGGAAAAGCAAAAAAAGCATCACCTATAAAATTAATTTTATCATCATTTGTTTTAAAAAAGTCTTTACTAACAAATACTGGGAATATTTTTAATTCCTTAATTTTATCAAAAAATTCTTTATTTTCTTTTGGAACCTTTTCTAAAACTTTTCTAATGAAGGAATTTTCTTTGAATAAAGAATAATTTTTTTGTTGTTCTAAAGTAAGTTCATACTTCATAATTGCTATAAAATTTAAGTCTCCATTTTGATTTACTGGATAAATTACCTGATGAAAATCAGAGCCTAAAAATAATGAAATATTTTCATTATCGATTTCGGAAGAATTTGTTATCTTTCCTCTAATGGCCAGTGTGTTGTTGTATTTTGGTTGACTTTTATTGTTGGAAATCAAACTTCTACTTTTTGAAAAAACTCCATCTGATATGATTAAATAATCACATTCGAAAATTTCATTGTTTTCAAAAGTAAGTTGAATTTTCCGATTTTCTTTATTTATACTCGAAACATTATGATTAAATTTAATTAAATTTTCTATACCCTTTTTCAAAAAATTTATTAAATCTGATCTTTTCAAAGTAGTGTACTGACAATTCTCTGAATTAAAGTCAGAGATATTCAAATCACAGATCTTTTCGAAGTTTTTAGATGAAAAAAAAATAATCTTTTTTGGATTAAACTTTCTTGCATTTTCAAATTTATTAAATCCAATTTCATTTAAGAGCTTCACACTATTTACGGATAATTGAATTCCATAACCTTCTTCAAGATTAATCGAATTATTTTTCTCATAAATTACCACTTGATAATCTGAGTTTTTCTTGAACAAATTAGCAATAAATAATCCTGAAATACCAGCTCCGATAATGGCTATTTTTTTCATAAGTTGCCCTCTAAATACTTAACAACTTTTTTTGTAAATGTTGGCAGCATAGAATTACCAATTTTTTTTTGATCAACCCAACAGGAAGAGGATATTTCTCTAACATTTTTTGGATATTGAATTTTAATATTCATATTCATGTTGGACATTTTAAAATTTATCGTTTTATTAAATTTTTTGGGTTTAGATAATTCCTGCATTGGAAATATTCTTAAGTTTTTGAGAAATTTAAATTTTGTATTTTTAACCAATAGATATCTTTTATCTTTTTTATAAACATTTAAAATAAAGTACTTATCTATATTTTTTTTACTATTCTTTACAAGTTTGAAATCTTTTTTACGAAATGATTTACATTTTTTTGAAATTGGACATTTTAAACAATTGGGATTTGTAGGTTTACAAATCAAAGCCCCTAATTCCATTAAAGCCTGCGCATAATCGCTAGACCTTGGAGATGTTCCTAATATTGATTTTTTTTTGTGAAGATTTTCCTTGGTAATTTCTTTTTCTTTTTTAAGAAAAAGATATCTTTTTAAAACTCTCTCAACATTTCCATCTAGTGGTATAAAAGACTTATTAAATGCAATCGCCAAAATTGCACTTGCGGTATAATTTCCAATTCCTGGTAAAGAAATTAAATCATCAAAAGTATCTGGCAATTTCCCTTGAAAATTTTTTTTAACAACTTGAGCAGTTTTTCTTAAATTTTTTACTCTAGAATAATATCCAAGACCTTCCCAGAGTTTATATAGTTTTTTGTCACTAGTTTTGGCAAGTGAACTGAGATTTGGAATGTTTTTAATGAAGCGGTTAAAATAAGGAATAACTGTTGCAACCTGAGTTTGTTGTAACATAAATTCACTTACTAATGTAAAATATTGCTTTTTAATGAGTGAAACATTTTTTCGCCATGGTAATGATCTTTTATTTAAATCGTACCAATTAAGAATTTTTTTTGTTACAAATTGATCTTTCATATGCAATATAAAAAATATATTAAGCAGAGAACTGGTAGCATTCAAGGATTAAGGTCTTTCAATGACACTTTGCCAAAAAATATTAAAAAGTTTATTAATAAAAGAGGTCATATTTATTCCGAAACACTCAATAATTGGAAATTGATTGCTGGTGAAAAATTATTTAAAGTTTGTTATCCAAAATCTTTTAAGAACACTAACAAGTTTAGTGTAAGTACGCTCTTAATAATGGTGCAAAGAGGTCATGAAGTTGAGTTAGAATATTCAAAAAAAGAAATTATGGATAGAATGAATGCTTTTTTTAAAGATGAAGTTGTAAAACGGATTAAATTTACAAGTTTTAATGATGAAAATAAAATAGATAATCAGAAGATAAGTCAGAATAAACCTGTGACAAACAATAAATATAAAAATAAACTAAATGATGTTAAAAATGAAGAAATCAAAAATTCTTTAATTGAATTATCTAAAGTTTTTAAAGAAAAATGAATAAATTATTTCTATTTTTAATACTAATTTTTGGATTAAGTACTAGTGCTAACGCAGAAATAAAGAGAATAGTTTCAGGAAATCAAAATGCAAAGATTACAATAATTGCCTACGAGTCTCTAACATGTAGTCATTGTGCAAATTTTCATAAAGATGTTTACCCCTCTCTTAAAAAAGATTTCATAGATACAGGACTTGTCAAAATAGAATTTCGACACTTTCCTTTAGATATTGCTGCTTTAAATGCTTCGAAAATTTCTCTGTGTAAACAAGATCAAAGCCTAGAGATTTTGGAAAAACTTTACTCTAATCAACAAGCTTGGATTAAAGGTAAGGAAATAGAAGAAGTAAATAATAATTTAAAAGAATTTCTAAAAAACGCTGGGTTTGATATTGATTTTGAAAAATGTATTAACAATAAAGAAATAGAGGATTATGTTTTAAATGATCGAATCGAGGGGACAAAAAATTTTAAAGTTAATTCTACTCCTACGATAATAATTAATAACGAAAAGTTCGAAAAATCTCTTAATTATAAAAATTTAAAAAAAACATTAGAAAAACTGATATAAGTTAATCCATGGAGTTTAAAAAAATCCAACTCAATGGATTTAAGTCATTTGCAGATAAAACTAATTTCTTAATTGAAAATGGTTTAACAGGCATTGTTGGCCCAAATGGTTGTGGAAAATCAAATATTGTTGAGTCTTTAAGATGGGTAATGGGTGAAACATCTGCAAAAAGCATGCGAGGATCAGGCATGGAAGATGTCATATTTTCAGGAACATCAAACAAACCTTCTAAAAATATTGCTGAAGTTTCGGTAACTGTTGCCAACGAAAATAACGAGGGTCCAGTGCAATTTAGAGAGTTAGACGAAATAAATGTTAGAAGAAAAATAGAAAAAGATAAAGGTTCGAAGTTTTATATCAATGATAAAGAAGTTAGAGCAAGGGATGCTCAAATGTTTTTCGCAGATTTATCAACTGGAGCTCACTCTCCATCAATGATTAGTCAGGGCAGAATTGGTGCCCTTGTAACTGCAAAACCTACTGATAGAAGAGCAATTTTAGAGGAAGCTGCAGGAATTTCTGGATTACATGTTAGAAGACATGAAGCTGAACTAAGATTGAGCGCTGCAGAAAATAATCTAAAGAGAGCTGATGAATTAAGAAGGCAACAGGAAAGGCAACTAGCAAATTTACAAAAACAGGCTGAAGAGGCTACAAAATACAAAAATATTTCTGATGAAATAAAAAAAATTGAAGCAGGACTATATTATCTAAAATTACTAGAAATCGATAAAGAAATTAAAATAGAAAATGAAATTAATACAGAGGCAGAAACTGAAGTCAGTGGTTTTAATAATAAAATTAACGAATTAGAGAAACTGATTAAAATTGAGGTTGATAAAATAACTCCTCTACGAGAAAAAAATATTGAAAATTTATCGAAGATACAAAGGCTAAACTTAGAACTAAAAAGTCTAGATGAGGAAAATAGTAGAATTCAAGACGAAATAGAAAACGTAAAAAAATCTCTACAAACAATAGATGATGATATTAGTAGGGAAAGAGGAATAGTCATTGATGCAAACTCAAATGAAAAAAGACTGAAAGAAGAAAAAAGTGAGCTTATTGAAATCGACTCAAAATATTATCAAACTGAGAAACAATCAAATGAAGATTTGGAAAACAGCAAGAATAAGTTAAAATCAGAAATCGATAAAATTAAACAATTAATTAATTCACAAAAAAATGATGATGCAATTAAATCACTAGATGATTGCCAATTTGTCATCGAAGAATACGCAGATAGTTATAGTAAAAATCAAAATATCAAAAGAGAGTCTGTCAAAAGAAATGAGAGAATTGCAATAATTGATAAGGAGATTGAGAGTTGGAAAAATCTTTTATCTAATTCGGAAAAAATGGTTGCAGAATTAAGTGATAGAAAAAATAAACTTAATGTGCAACGAGATAAACTTGATAATCAACCAAAATTTCAGGCAGAAAAAAAAGGGCAAATTTCAGAAAATTTGAGAATTTCTGAAAATGAAAAAAATGAGAATGAGCAAATTATCAATACCACAGATGAAAAAATTGACACTCTTAGAAATCAACTAAACGAGATACAAGAACAATCTATTCAGATAAGAGAACGAAAAGCAAGTTCAGGGGCAACAATTGAAGGACTTAAAAAAAGAAAAAATGATTTAGTTGATAGAATAATTTCTGAGCTAAATCTTACGGAAGAAAACATATTAGAAAATTCAAATTTATTTGGTGTCGAAGAACTGCCTGATGCTGTAAATCAAGAAGACTTATTAGATAAAAAAAAACAAGAGAGAGAAAAATTAGGCTCGGTCAACCTCAAGGCTGACGAAGAGACTGTAAAATATGAAACAGAAATTAAGAAAATGGAACAAGATAGAGCTGACTTAGTTACAGCAATTATAAAACTTAAAGATAGTATTAATGAATTAAATCAAAAAGGAAGGGAAAGACTCATTGAGGCTTTTGATAAGGTAAATAGAAAATTTAATGAGGTTTATACAAAATTATTTAATGGTGGAAATGCTAAGCTTGAATTGGTTGACTCCGATGATCCTTTAGAAGCTGGTTTGGAAATGTTAGTAAGTCCTCCTGGAAAAAGACTCCAATCAATAACTTTATTGTCTGGAGGTGAGCAAGCTTTGACTGCGCTATCTTTAATTTTCGCTGTTTTTTTAACTAATCCCTCTCCTATATGTGTTTTGGACGAGGTTGATGCACCTTTAGATGATGCTAACGTAACAAGATTTTGTGGCTTGCTTGAGGAACTAATAAAAATTACAAATACCAAATTCATCATTGTTACTCACCATGCTTTGACAATGTCAAAAATGAATAGACTTTATGGCGTCACCATGCCTGAAAAAGGAATAAGTCAGCTTGTGGCTGTTGATTTACAAAAAGCAGAAAGCATGGTCGCTTAAGTAATAAATTAAAATGTCCAAAGATCCATTCAAAACTCGCTTAGAGATTGCAAAGAAAAAGGTTTCAAAAAGAGATCTAGAAAATAAAAAAGATAATCAATCTCCAATTGGCACTGCTTTTAAGCTAAGTACTGAGCTAGTTTCAGCAGTCGCCGTAGGGACAATTATTGGGTTTATTTTGGACAAGACCTTTGGTACTAAACCCTGGTTAATTTTAATATTTTTTTTTGTAGGGGTAGTTGCAGGGATAATTAATGTAATTAGATCCGCAAAAAAAATGCAAAAATAGATAAGGATTTATGGCAGCTAACCCAATGACACAATTCGAAGTTTATAGAATTGGTCCAGAAATAAAAGTAGGCGCTTTTGATATTTCTTTTACTAACGCTAGTTTATTCATGGTCATAAGTTCTCTTGCGATTTTAATAATATTCAATCTTGGTTCAAAGAAAAATTCAATACTTCCGAATAAGATCCAACTCTTAGCTGAATTAAGCTATTCATTTGTCTCAAAAATGATCAGCGATACTGCAGGTTCAAAAGCTAAACCATATTTTTCATTTATCTTTTCATTATTTATGTTCGTTTTGTTTTGTAACATGTTCGGCATGATACCTTACACTTTTACAGTGACTAGTCATATCATTGTGACTTTCATGTTAGCAGCTTTTATTTTTATTGGAGTTACAGTTGTTGGTTTTATAAAACATGGCTTTGGTTACTTAAAACTATTTGTTCCAAGCGGTGTTCCTATCGTACTTTTACCATTAATTGTGGTCATTGAAATTATTTCATATTTAAGTAGACCTATCAGCTTATCAGTAAGATTGTTTGCAAATATGATGGCTGGACACACTATGATGAAGGTTTTCGGGGGCTTTGTCGTAAGCCTCGGAATTGTTGGTGGATGGCTTCCACTGAGTTTTTCAGTTGCTTTAACTGGTTTGGAGATACTAGTTGCTTTTCTTCAAGCTTATGTTTTTGCAATTTTAACATGCATTTATTTAAATGATGCATTAAATTTACACCATTAACTTATAAGGAGGATATAATGGAATTAGAAGCAGCAAAAATGATTGGAGCAGGACTTGCGGCAATAGCTTTGGCTGGAGCTGGAGTAGGTATCGGAATAATTTTTGGAAATTATTTATCTGGTGCAATGAGAAATCCATCTGCAGCCCAAAAACAATTTCCTAATTTGCTTTTAGGATTTGCTCTTGCAGAAGCAACAGGATTATTTGGATTAGTTGTTGCATTGATTATTCTTTTCGCATTTTAATTAATGTTTAAAAAAATATTTTTATATTCATTAATTACAAATTTCTTTTTTACAAAAAAGATTTTTGCAGCGGAGAGTGGAGGAATGCCTCAATTAGATCCAGAGTTTTGGATTTCACAAATCTTCTGGCTCGTACTCACTTTTGGAGTGTTGTATATTGTTTTGTCTAAACTAATACTACCCAAAATAAGTGCAAACTTAGAATTAAGAAAATCACAAATCCAAGAAAATATTGAGGCAGCTGAAAAACAAAGAGAAAGTAGTGAAGCTAAACTTAAAGAATTTGATGGGATTATTCTTAAAAGTAAAATTGAAGCAAAAAATATTTTTAAAGATGCTAGAGAAAAAGTAATCAAAAATATTAATTCTAAAAAAGAGACTTTAGATAAACAAATTGATGATGAAATTAAAAAAGCTGAAGTAGAAATAGATACTTTAAGACAAAGTGCTCCAGAAAAAATTAATAAAATTGCAGTTGTAACATCTACTGAAATTTTGAAAAAATTAATTGGAGCAGAAGTTAATAATAGCAGTATCTCTGCAATTGTTGATGATCTAGTAAAAAAAAACGGAGATAAATATTATGGTCATTGATTCAACTTTTTGGGTCGCAGTCTCTTTTGTAATATTTTTTGGGGGTCTAATATATTTAAAAGTACCTCAAAAAATTAATATTATTCTTAATAAATTAATCTCGGACATAAAAAATGAGATTGATGAAAGTGAGAAACTGAGAGGTGAAGCAAAGATATTATTAGATAATGCTCAAAAAAAATTAGATACAGCGCAATCTGAAAGTAAAGAAATACTTGATCAGGCAAAGAAGGATGCTGATAAATTAATCATTGAGCTTAATGACAAATTTCATAAATCTGCAGAAATTAAGAAAAATTTAGCTAAAAATAAAATTAATCAAATGAGAGAGGTAGCGATTAAAGAGATTAGGGATGCATCTGTTAAAATAGCTATAGACTCTGTAAAAAAAATAATAACAACCTCAGTTGATAAATCTAAACTTGATACGCTGTTTCAGAAAAATTTAGAAGAAACTAAAGAAGAGTTAAAAAAAATTAACTCATAATACTTTTTACAATTTATCCAAAAAAATATAAGTTATCATGATGAATTCTGTAGTTATAGGTTCTGGTTTTGGTGGTATAGCAGCTGCTCTTCGTCTTAAAGCTAAGGGTCACAAAGTTACATTAATTGAAAAACACAAAGACCTAGGTGGTAGAGCAAGAGTTTTTAGAAAGAATGGGTTCATTTATGATGGTGGTCCAACAGTAATTACAGCTCCATACTTAATTAATGAATTATTTGAATTATTTCAAAAAAATCCAAATGATTATATTAAATTAACACCTCTTAAAGTTTGGTATCAATTCATTTTTGAGGATAAATCAAAGTTTAATTACTCTGGTGACGAAAATGAAATGAAAAGACAAATTGAGCTTATTAATAAAGAGGATGCTCAAGGATATGAAAAACTTGTAAATTTCACTAAAAAAATTTTTGATAAAGGTTTTACAGAACTAGCTGATGTGCCCTTTGACAAGCCCTCAGTGATGATGAAACAATTACCCGCATTACTTAAACTCAAAAGCTATAAGTCAGTATATTCACTGGTATCATCTTATATTAAAAATGAAAAATTAAGAAGAATGTTGAGCATGCATCCTCTTTTAGTTGGTGGAAATCCATTTACCACAACCTCAATATATGGATTGATTTTATACTTAGAAAAAAAATGGGGTATTCACTATTCTATGGGTGGAACAGGAAATATCATAAATGGTTTTGAAAAATTAATGAACGAAGAAGGAATCAATGTAATAAAAGGATCTGAAGTAACTCAAATAATTTCAAATCAAAATGAGATTACTGGAGTTCAATTGGACAACTCAAAAAAAATTGAGGCCAATAAAGTTATTTGTAATGCAGATCCACCAGGTGTTTATGAAAAAATGTTAAACGGCCAGAATAGTAATTCTTTTATGTTTAAATGGAAAAAAAATAGAATGGATTATTCAATGGGTTTATTTGTTTATTATTTCGGAACCAAAAAAATCTACGATAATGTTGAACATCACACTATTAAATTTGGCAATAAATATAAAGAGCATCTTGATGACATTTTTAATAATAAAAAATTAAATAACGATATAAGTTATTATCTACATAGACCCACTGCCACAGATAAATCCATGGCACCAGATGGACATGATTGTTTCTATGTTTTGGTTCCAGTTCCCAATAACCAATCAAAAATTGATTGGTCGTTAGAGGGTGAAAAAATGAAAAATTTAGTAGTAGATAAAATGGAGAAAGATTTAATGCCAAACCTAAAAGAAAATATTGTCGAAGATTTTTATTTGACACCTGACTATTTTGAAAAAGATCTCAATACAAAATATGGTTCTGGTTTTTCTATACAACCAAAATTCTCACAATCTGCTTACTTTAGATTTCACAACAAATCTGAAATTTATAACAATTTATATTTTGTTGGTGCGGGTACTCATCCTGGGGCAGGTGTACCTGGAGTACTTTCCTCAGCAAAGGTTTTAGATAAAATTTTATAATGTCCTCTAAAAATTATTTATCAATTTACGCAAAATCATTTAATTGGGCTGGTTTTTTTTTACCAAAAAAAACGTATAAAAATTGTTCTTATTTATACGATTTTTGCAGAGTTGTAGACAATATTGCAGATGACGAAGATGAAATAGAAATAAAAAAAATAAAATTCCAAAAATTTGTAAGTGATTTTAAACAAAAAAATTTTGAGGATCCAATTATTCAAAATATGTGGAATATTATTCATGAATTCAATATTTCTCTCGAAATAATTTATGATTTATTTGATGGGATAGAGTCGGACATAAAACAAGATGTAAAAATAGATAATCGAAAAGATCTTTTAATCTATTGTTATAGAGTAGCTGGAACTGTTGGACTGATGATGGCAAAAATTTTAAAAGTGAGTAAAAAACAATCCCTTAAATCTGCAATCGATCTTGGTATAGCAATGCAACTCACTAATATATCAAGAGATGTGATTGAGGACTCAAAAAAAAATAGATCTTATATAAATGGAAATTTTGAGGAAATTAACTCAACTATTAAACTTGCAGATACATTTTATAAAAATTCATTTTATTCCATAAGAGAAATTCCACTAAGCTTTAGATTTAGTATTTTAGTTGCTAGACGAATATACAGAAAAATAGGATATAAAATTTTGAAAAAGAAAACCTTTGAAAATTATAGTAAATCTGGAAAAATTTACGTCTCAAACTTAGAAAAAGTTTTAGAGACGATTTTATCAATTTATGATCTAATTATACTTTCTTTACTAAATAAAAATGATGATCAAATCGAACATGATCATTTATTGATTAATAAAGAAATTAATCTTGATGAAAGAATTTGATTACATAATTATTGGAGGTGGTTGTGCTGGTTTGTCTCTAGCTTATGAATTAGAGATCCATAATAAATTAGAAAATAAAACCTTGGCAATAATCGAACCTCGAGATGAATACAAAAGAGATAAGACCTGGTCTTTTTGGAAGGTGTCTGAACATAATTTTCATGATTGTGTCATAAAAAATTGGAGAAATTTTTCAGTTAATGTGCCAAATAAAACTAATTTTCTTGAATGTGAGAATTATCCATATCAAAGCATCGATAGTGGTTTGTTTTATAAGAAAATAAATAATTCATTAAAAAAAAATAAGAATATCTTTTTTTTAAAGGAACTGAAAGACATCAACATCAAAAATTCATTTATATTCAATAGTGTTCCTACTATCAAAAAAGACTTTAGAAATTTATGGCAACACTTTTGTGGAGTTGAAATAGAGACAGAGAATAATTATTTCGATGAAAACATTTTTAATCTAATGGATTTTGATTGTGATCAAAGAGAAAGTGTCCATTTTTTTTATACACTTCCCTTCTCAAAAAAAAAGGCATTGATTGAGAGTACTTGGCTTTCAAAAATGAATGATGACTCTCAAAAAGATTATGATCAACAAATTAAAGAATATATCGAAAAGAAATTAAATTTAAAAAATTATAAAATCACTTATAAAGAGATAGGCGCAATTCCGCTTTTTTACCCATCATTTAAAAATGAAAAAAGTAAAATTAATATTGGAACTGCTGGTGGTATGACAAGATTAAGTACAGGATATACTTTTTTGAATATACAAGAACATAGTAAATTTATAAGAAAAAATATTGAAAATATTCATAGTACTAAAAAATTTGAAATCGGTAAAAAGTATCAATTTTTGGATGAAATATTTTTACGTGTTCTTGAAAAACATCCAAAAGAAATGTCAAAAATTTTTTTTAAAATGTTTCAAAGTTCACCTAAAACAATTATCAAATTTCTTTCCAATAAGAGTAATTTTCTTGAGGATTTGACTATAATTTTAAAAATGCCAAAATGGATTTTTATCAAAGCTTTATTTTATTAAACCTAAATGAATATGAATATAAAAAAAATAAATCTTAATCATTCTTTTATTTTTTTTTTATTCTGTAACATTTTTTCTTTAATACTATTTAAATTTAGTAACTTTATATTGTCACCATTATTTTGCTTATTTTTAATTTTAATTATTGGTGTATCACATGGGTCTTTGGATCATGTCAAAGGTGGTAAGCTTCTAAAGATTTTTAAAATTCAAAATATATCTCTATTTTATATTTCATATATCTTATTAGCTGTAATGGTTGTAACACTTTGGATTTTTATACCATCTATCTTGTTAATAATATTTCTACTAGTTGCCTCATATCATTTTGGTAAAGAGGATACACAATTTTTACATGACTATAATTCACATTTTATAGGGATACTGTATTTCCTAAAGGGATCTCTCGTTATTTTGGCACCATTATATTTTCATTTTGATGAAACTATCGCAATATTTAAATTATTATTAATTGATAATGAAAATTTTTACTCAAGTTTAAGTTTTATTGAGAATAATAGATTAATAGATTTAGGGATAATCTTAAGTTCAATTTCGAGTATTATTTTGTTTATTAAAAAATTTACTTTAAGAAATTTTTCTATTTTTTTTGATTATTTTTCTATATTGATTTTAAATTACTATCTCTCCCCTTTAATAGCATTTACTGCTTATTTTTGCTTTTTACATTCTGTAAGACATAGCATCACATTAATTTATGAATTAGATAACAATAATATTAAAAATGGGTTATTGATTTTTACTCAAAAGGCTATGCCACTTACGATATTAACTGCTATTATTTGTTTAGTTGGTATTTATTTGCTCAATTTTAAATATGATTTTGATAACTCAATTATTAAAGTCATTTTTATAGGTTTGGCGTCTTTAACATTTCCACATATATTACTTGAGTATCTTTTAGATAAAAATGAAAAACAAAGAACTTAAAATATTGTTATCTGCTCCGCGAGGATTTTGTGCTGGTGTTGAACGAGCAATTGAAATTGTTGAAAAATCAATTCAAAAATATGGTTCTCCAGTTTACGTTAGACATGAAATAGTACACAATAAATTTGTTGTTGATGACCTAAGGAACAAAGGTGCAATATTTGTGGAAGAGCTTGAAGAAATTGAAGACAAAACAAGACCAGTTATTTTTTCTGCACATGGTGTTCCAAAAAAAATTCCACAAGATGCAAAAAATTATAATATGACTTATGTTGATGCAACATGTCCCTTGGTTTCTAAAGTTCATAGAGAGGCTGAAAATCTTCATAAGGCTGGATACCATTTAATCTTAATAGGGCATGAAAATCATCCAGAAGTAATTGGAACAATGGGACAACTGCCTGAAGGATCTATCGATCTTATCCAAAATGAGAATGAAGCCAATAATTATGATCCAAAAAATTTTGAAAAGATTGCCTATGTCACTCAAACAACTCTATCGTTGGATGATACAAAAGAAATAATATCAATACTTAAAGAAAAATTTTCAAATATTAGAGAGCCTGCAAAAGAAGATATTTGTTATGCGACAACTAATAGACAAATGGCTGTTAAAAACATTGCAAAAAAGTGTGATCTGTTTTTTGTTATTGGTAGTCGAAATTCATCTAACTCAGTAAGACTTGTTGAAGTTGCTAAAAAATCTGGGTGTGAAAACTCAATACTGATCCACTCACAAAGTGAAATTCCATTCAACTTAATTGAAAATTCAAATATAATCGGAATTTCATCTGGTGCGTCTGCCCCTGAAATACTTGTCGAAAATTTCATTAAAGAATTGAAAAATAAATTTACAGTCACTATAGAAGAAGTGGAAATTATAAAAGAAAACGTCGTTTTTCGTGTTCCAAAAAAATTAAATTAAATGGCTGTTTACACAAAGATAAATAAGAAAGACATTTCGTATATTAATAAAAAATTTGAAAACCAAAAATTTTTAAGTTTTAAAGGTATAAAGCAAGGAATTGAAAATACTAATTATTTATTAAAATCAAAAAACAATAAATTTATACTAACTATATTCGAAAAAAGAGTTCAAAAAAAAGAAATACCTTTTTTTATGAAATTAATGGATCAACTAAATGATCTAAAGATAAGATGTCCAAAACCATTAAAAAATCGTGATGGAAAATATCTATTTAAAATCAAGAATAAGGTTGCTTGTGTTGTTTCGTTTCTTGATGGAAAAGACAAAAAAAATCTTAATTTGAAGAATTGTTATGATATTGGAAAAACTGTTGCTCAAATGCACTCTTCGTCAAAAAAAATAAGATTATTTAGAAAAAACTCAATGAATATAAAAAATTTAAATCCATTATTAAAAAGTATTAAATTTAAGTCAAAAAAATTCATTAATTTAGAAAAATTTCTCAAAAGTAATTTTAGAGAAATTAAAAATAAATGGCCAAAAAAATTGCCAAATGGAATAATACATGGCGATCTTTTTATAGATAATATATTTTTTAAAAAAAATAAGATCTCTGGAATTATAGATTTTTATTTTGCCGCAAATGATTATTTTATGTATGAAATAGCAATATGTATTAATGCTCTTTGTTTCGATAAAAAAAATTCGCAATTTAAATTAAATAAAAAAAAGGTTAAAAATTTAATCAGAGGATATGAGGGTATTAAAAAGATCTCTGGAATTGAGAAAAAATCATTGAATATTTTATGCCGAGCTGCTGCGATAAGATATTTTCTAACAAGACTTTACGACTACACAAATACTCCAAAAACTGCATTGATAAAAATTAAAGATCCTAGAGAATATTATCAGAAATTGATAATTCATAATAATTTAAAAAACTATAGGGATTATTTAGTTTAATGATTAAAATTTATACTGATGGTTCATGTCTTGGTAATCCTGGCAATGGTGGTTGGGCAGCAATAATAATAAATGAAGGGAAAAAAACTGAAATCAAAGGAAGTAAAAGTGATACTACAAATAATCAAATGGAATTATTAGCACCTATAGAAGCTCTTAAAAAAATTCCAAAAGGAAGTAAAGTTCAAATTTTTACTGACTCTAAATATGTTAAATCTGGAATAACAGAATGGATACACAATTGGAAAAAAAATGGATGGAAAACTGCAAACAAAAAAGAAGTGAGTAATAAAGCTCTTTGGACAGAATTAGATCTATTAAATAATGAGTTTGAAATAAGTTGGAACTGGGTAAAAGCCCATTCAACTGATGAATTAAATAATGAAGTAGATTTACTTGCTAGAGATGCTGCCAACTTATAGTTGGGGCACCTGGCAACAGAACGCCCCTTAAATAATTTATTATCTTTCTCTATCAACGATAATTATTTTTAAAAAGACTATGTACCTACTATGTACTGACTATGTACCATACCTTCAAAACTCAAAATTTACTTTTTTTAAAATATTCTTTTATGTCTTTTTGAAACAATAGGTAAATACAAGAAATCTGTAATAAAGTATTTAAAATTAAAATAGATCTTACTGTCAATTCATTAAATCCTATTTCTGGTATAGGTCCATAAGGAGCGACAAAACTTACATTTATTGCGTGGATTAAATCTAACAAACCAATCACATTCCAAGACAGCAAAAGACCCCATAGTATAGTGCTTGGTTTTTTTATAATGTGGTAAACTAAAAATAAAGCAGTTATCCCAATAAAAAAGTCGCCCACAAAAGGAACTACCCATTCGGATGGTGCCGAACGCTCATTTTCAGTAAAGATCCAAAACAAAAACAAACCTGACCCAACTGCTCTGAATGACATCCATCCAGTTACAAAAATAATCCAATTTAATTTCACTTGAGAATTACATATCAGAAAAAAACCTCAATTACAAAGTCATCACAAAGAAATCCTAGATTAACTATGTACCCTACTATGTACCTTTCAAAAAAGTCATATATTATGTTATGTATTGATTTGAGTCGGACAACAGAACTGCCCTACCTAAATTAGATTATTTAATAAGTTCTCTGCTGAAGTTAAACCACATTCCTTAGTTTCTTTTTCAAAATGAATATTAACAATTGTGAAATTTTCAATCACCATTAAATAACGATTTGATCTTATTCCCATTCCTTTTGCATTACGATCAACTTCTGCTCCAATTGCTTTCGTAAATAATAAATATGGGTCAGATAACATTTTAATTTTGTCTCCAATATTATTAATCTCACCCCAGCCATTCATTACGTAAGGATCATTTACTGATAAACAAAATATATTTTCTATTCCTTTTGCTTTGATTTTATCTGCGTTTGCTACAAAACCTGGTAAGTGAAGTTTGGAGCAAGTTGATGTAAATGCCCCAGGTAAACCAAACAAAACGACTTTACCATTGCCAATAGTTTCTCTTAATTTACTTTTTTGAGGTTCTCCATCAACAAGTTGAAAAATCTCTGTGTCTGGTAGTTGATCTTTTATTTTAAGTTTCATATCGAATTCATTACATATTTTTTAACTTTTTCAATATCATTTGACAGAAGTTCAAATTTTTCTTTTCTGTCATTAACGTATTTAAGACTTTCTGGTAAAGTTTCAGTTTTTGAAATTGCATCTTCTATTGCTTTTGGAAATTTACATGGGTGAGCAGTTGATAATACAACACAATTTTTTTCTAATCCTAGTTTTCTCACAGCACCAATACCTACTGCAGTGTGTGGATCCACTACCATCTGATGTTCATCATTGATAGTTTTTATCATTTGAACAGTTTCATTTTCATCAAGCATTTCAGATATAAAATTCTTTTTAATTTTATCCAAGTCATTTTTATCAATTTTATAAGTATTATTTTTTATTTCAGCCATTACATCTTTTGTAACTTCTGAGTTACAATCTTTGACGTCGTATAAAAGCCTTTCAAAATTACTTGCTATTTGTATATCCATACTTGGTGTGTTTGTTTCCTCAACTTTCTTTTGACTATAATCACCACCGGATATAGCTCTGTGCAGTATGTCATTTTTATTTGTAGCTACGATTAGTTTATCAATAGGAAGACCTAGTTTTTTGGCTAAATAGCCAGCGTAAATATCACCAAAGTTTCCTGTTGGAACAGAAAAGGACAAAGGATGACCATTTCCAATTTTAAAGTAAGCGTAAAAATAATACACCGATTGAGCAACTATTCTTGCCCAATTAATTGAATTTACACCCGACATATTAATTGCTTTAGAAAATTTTTCGTCATTAAACATTGCTTTAACTAAATTTTGGCAATCGTCAAAATTACCCTCTACCGCAATGTTAAATACATTATTCTCTTCATGTATTGTCATTAGTCTTCTTTGTACTGGTGAAATCTTATTATTAGGGTGCAATACAAAAACATTTAAATTATTTTTTCCCTTTAAAGCGTCTATGGCAGCTGCACCTGTATCGCCTGAAGTTGCAACAATTATATTAATTTTTTTTTGATCACGGCCTAAATGATATTGATAAAAATTACCTATTAATTGCATTGCTATATCTTTAAATGCAAGTGTAGGTCCATGAAATAATTCTAATACTTTTAAATCTCCTAGATCTGATATTTTTACAACATCGTCGGATCTGAAATTTGAATATGATTTTGAAATCAAAGAGATTAGATCATCTTTAGACATGAAATCTCCTATAAATGGATAAATTATTTCAGCAGCCAAATCATTGTAACTCAGGTTTTTTAGATTATCTAATTCTTCCTTTTTAAAGGGTTTAATTGATTTTGGAACAAATAGTCCCCCATCATCTGCCAAACCTTTGAGGAAAACATCTTTAAAAGTAAAGTTTTTCTGATTATTTCTTGTACTTATATAATTCATTTAATAATTCTTTTTTCTAAAATATAGATATAGCAAAAGAATTGAAATCGCTAATGAAAACCATGTCATTGCATATTTTTTATGATTGTTGGAAATATTAGCAGTAATTTTTTTTGGTCTAGGAAACTGATAATTTCCATCTAAATATATTATGTACTTAGAAAATTCTTTACCAGTAAATTTTGAGATATCTTCTCTATTCAAACTAAACCAGTAATTTTCTTTTATATCATTATCTGGTTTGAATATATTTTTTCTTCCCTGTGTTTTAAGAGTTCCTTCTATATTATTTTGATCCAATATATTTATCTCTGGTGTATCTTTTTTTTCAAATGGTATCCATCCTCTATTGAGTAAATAGTTTTCACCATCTATTAGAATTGGATTTAAAACTTCAAACCCAGGTGTTCCAGAGTCATTTAAATTATATAAATAAATCTGTTTCTCAAAATCAACACGACCAGATGTTTTGATTTTAAGATAATTTTGTTGATTAGATTGTGAAAGTTGAACTGGAGGATTTTTCAATGAATTTTCAATTTCTAGGATAAGATTATTCTTCCAATTTAAACGAATTACTTGCCAAGTACCTAAAGCAATAAAAACAAAGATAAAAAATATGATAAAAACTGAAAATAAAAACTTATGTCTCAAGGTTCAAATTAGCTTCCCCAAATATAGATCGCAGCAAATAAGAATAGCCAAACTACGTCAACAAAGTGCCAGTACCAGGCTGCCGCCTCAAAACCAAAGTGATGATCTTTGTTGAAATGACCTAACTTTCCTCTCCACAAACATACAGCTAAGAAAATTGTACCTACGATCACATGAAAACCATGAAATCCTGTTGCCATGTAAAATACTGAACCATATATGTGATCTGAAAATGCAAATGTTGCATGATGATATTCGTAAGCTTGTAAAGCAGTAAAACAAACTCCTAATATAACTGTTAAAACTAATCCTTGAATAAATCCTTTTCTATCATCCTCTAAAAGAGCATGATGAGACCAAGTCACAGTAGTTCCAGACAACAAAAGAACCAATGTGTTTATTAATGGTATATCCCAAGGATCAAAAGTTTCTATATCTTTTGGTGGCCATACATTTCCAACAAAGTCATTTGGGAAAAGACTCACATCAAAGTATGCCCAAAACCAAGCAACAAAAAACATTACCTCAGAGGCAATGAATAAAGTCATTCCGTAACGATGATGTATTTGAACCACAGGTGTATGATGTCCTTGATGCTCAGCTTCAATAACAACATCTCTAAACCACATGTATGCACCATAAATTAATAAAGCAAATCCAAGGTACATTCCCCATGAAACCTCATAATGCATGTAGTAAACAGCGCCAACAGCTAAAACTAAACATGAAAATGAAACATAGATAGGCCAAGGACTTGGGTCTACTAAATGGTAATCGTGTTTTTTTTCAGCTGACATTTTTTTGGATTATGATTGTTTATAGTAATCTGTCGAGAAAAAAGTATACGACATAGTTACATCCTGTAAATTTTTTACTGTTGCATCGTTGACCATTTCTGGATCTAAATAAAAAGTCATTACATAGGTAGCAGTTTCACCAGCTTTTAATTCTTGTTTTTCAAAGCAAAAACAACCAAGTTTACTATAATATTTTCCAAAACTTGAGGGTGAAACATTAAAACTTGCTACACCTGCAGTTGGTTCATTACTATAATTAGTTACCTCAAACTCTATTTTGTTTACTTGACCCACTTTAACGTCCATCACATTCGATTTTGCTTTAAAATCCCATGGTAAATTATTAACATTGGTATCAAATCTTACACTAACTACTTTATCTAAAACAATTTTCGGAGCTTTGTCTGCTACTTGAGTAGTTCCTCCAAAACCAGTAACTCTACAAAAAATCTCATACAGAGGCACCGATGCGTATGACAAACCTAACATCAAAACAAAAATCCCAGCTAAAACTAATGGTGTTAATTTCTTCTTTTCTATCATATCGACCTATCAAATACCCCAGTGTTATATAAAGTAAAAAAGAAAAGAAAAATCATGAACGCTATAATAGCTAATGCCGTAATAATATTTTTTCTTTTTGTTTTTTTATCTGGTGTAATCATATTATTTTATCAATCAAAAATAGAACAAAAACTAAGAATAAATACAATATGGAATATCCAAAGATAGCTTTTGCTTTCTTAGAGTTAAATCTATTTTTTTTATAATCCAACAATTCATAACATAAAAAATTGTAATAAAAAGTTAATAGCAATGATGGAATTAAAAATGTTAAGCCAACAAAGCTAATTAAATATGGAAAGATAATTACCGGAATCATCAATAAAGAATAAATGAATATATTTATTTTGGTACTTTCTATTCCATTGGTTAGTGGCAGCATTGGTATTTTGGCTTTTTTGTAATCATCAGACTTGTATAAACTGAGTGCCCAAAAATGAGAGGGCGTCCAAAAAAATATTATTAAAAAGAATGTTAATGGTTCAAGCGATATAGAGCCTGTAGCAATAGTCCATCCTATAACCGGTGGAAAAGCACCAGCTGCCCCACCAATAACTATATTTTGTGGAGTTCTTCTTTTTAACCAGATTGTATAAACAAATACATAAAACAATATTGTTAATAATAATATTGCTGCAGAAACTCTGTTTGTAAAATAATCTAAAGCTACAACTGAAACTATTGATAATGTAACACCAAATATCAAAGCTTGATTTCTATTGACCTTCCCTGTTGGGATTGGTCTTAAACAGGTTCTGGTCATTAAAGCATCGAGATCTGACTCATACCACATATTTAAAGCACCAGCTGCTCCTGCACCTAATGAAACGAGAAGAATTCCAATAATTGCATCTTTAGTTGAAACAATGTTAGGTGCTGTTAATAAACCTACGGCACAGGTAAAAATTACCAATGACATAACTCTTGGCTTCATCAATTTAAATAATTCTGAAAGATTAAATAAATCCTCTTGGCTTAAGCTTCTTTTTTTTAGCCTTGAATTATCCATCAGTTCTTAATGCTCTTAATTTTATTAGCCGTGCGATTTTTGTGTACCCTGACCATCTTCAAATTTTGGCAACTCCTCAAAAGTATGGAAATTTGGTGGAGATGGCACAGTCCATTCTAACGTTGTTGCTCCCTCACCCCATGGATTTTGTGCGGCTGCTTTCTTTTTTGCAAATGCATAAATCAAATTCATAAAAAATACAGCTAGCCCAGCTACAGCCACGTAAGACCCTATTGAAGATATATAATTCCATCCGGCAAATGCATCAGGATAATCAGCATATCTTCTCGGCATCCCAGCTAATCCTAAAAAGTGCTGAGGAAAGAAAATCAAGTTAACTCCAATAAATGTTAACCAGAAATGTAATTGACCCATCCACTCAGAATATTCATAACCACTCATTTTTGAGAACCAGTAATAAAAGCCTGCAAAAATTGCAAAAACAGCTCCTAAAGAAAGAACATAGTGAAAATGAGCAACTACGTAATAAGTGTCATGCATTGCAGTATCAACACCTGCGTTAGCTAAAACAACTCCAGTTACTCCACCAACTGTGAACATAAAAATAAATCCTAATGCCCATACCATTGGTGTTTTAAAAGATATTGAACCACCCCACATTGTTGCAATCCATGAGAAAATTTTTATTCCTGTTGGAACAGCAATAATCATTGTTGCAGCTAAAAAATATGCTTTTGTATCTGTACTTAATCCAACTGTATACATATGGTGCGCCCATACAACAAATCCAACTATTCCAATTGCCACCATTGCATAAGCCATTCCAAGATATCCGAAAACAGGTTTTCTAGAAAATGTAGAAACAATATGACTAATCATTCCAAATCCTGGAAGGATTAAAATGTATACTTCTGGATGACCAAAAAACCAAAATAAATGTTGGAATAAAACTGGATCACCCCCTGTCTGGGCTTCAAAGAAGGCGGTACCAAAATTTCTATCTGTTAATAACATTGTTATTGCTCCAGCTAATACTGGTAAAGATAATAATAATAAAAAAGCAGTTACTAATATAGACCACGCAAACAAAGGCATTTTATGTAATGTCATTCCTGGTGTTCTCATATTTAGAATAGTAGTAATAAAATTAACTGCTCCTAAAATTGATGAGGCACCTGCTAAGTGCAAACTTAAAATAGCTAAATCCATCGCTGGTCCAGGTTGTCCAGCTTTTGAGGACAACGGAGGATAAATAGTCCATCCACCCCCTACACCGGTTTGTCCTGGAGGGCCATCTGCAAAAATTGATAAAATTAATAAAGTTAAAGAAACAGGTAGTAACCAAAAAGAAATATTGTTCATTCTTGGAAATGCCATATCAGGAGCTCCAATCATAATTGGCACAAACCAATTACCAAAGCCACCAATCATTGCTGGCATTACCATGAAAAAAATCATTATCAAACCATGTCCAGTAACCAACACATTATATAAATGATAATTACCACCTAAAATGCCATCACCAGGATGCATTAATTCCATTCTCATTAAAACAGAAAAAGCAGTTCCAATAACTCCTGCAACAATTGCAAAAATTAAATACATTGTCCCAATATCTTTATGGTTAGTAGAATACGCCCAACGTTTCCAACCAGTTGGAGTATGATGATCGTGTGATGCTGTTTGTGTATACATAATTTATTTACTCGCTAATTTAAGTTTATCATTTTCAATTTCTTCTTTTGCAAATTTCACACGCGCCTCAGCTAACCATTCTTGATATTCATCTTCACTAACTACTTTTACCGCAATAGGCATAAATGCATGTTTTATACCACAAAGTTCTGAACATTGACCATAATAAGTACCAACTTTTTCAGCCTTAAACCACGTTTCATTAATTCTTCCAGGTACCGCATCCCTTTTTACTCCAAATGAAGGTAAGGCCCATGCATGTAAAACATCATTTGCTGTTATTAAAACTTTAACTACTTTGCCAACTGGAACAACAACTTGATTATCAACAGCTAACAATCTTGGTTGATTTGCTTTCAAATCTTTTTCCTCAATCATGTATGAGTCAAATTCCAAATTTTCGTCTGGATATTCATAACCCCAATACCATTGATAGCCTATTGCTTTGATTGTTAAATCTGCTTTTGGAATTGTATCTTGCTTATATAAAATTTTAAATGATGGAACCGCCATAACAATTAAAATTAAGCAAGGAATTAAAGTCCATAAAACTTCAACAGTTACATTGTGTGTTCTCTTTGAGGGATTGGGGTTTGCTGAAGCTCTAAATCTTACACACGCATAAAGCATTAAAAATAAAACAAATACACTTATTGCTATTATTATCGGTAATAACAAATTATCGTGAAAGGCTACAATGTCTCTCATCGACTCTGATGCCGCTTTTTGGAAACCTAATTGCCAATCAACAGGTTGGTTTGCAAAAGCATTTTGAGAGATAAAAATACTTGAAAATATAAATAAAATTTTTTTCATTTTTACTAGCTATATAAAGCCCTTTTGTAAAAATTACACTTTAGTTTTCGCGACAATTTATCAATTAATCACATAATTTATGATCGAAATTGCAGATATCACCGCGGTTTCTGATCTTAAAATATTATCATTAATTTTTAGTGCCTGTACTCCTTTAAAAGATAGAATCTCTTGCCTTTCGTGTCCTGAGAAATCTCCCTCAGGACCTATAATGATGCAAATTGGTTTATTTGAAAACTTTGTTTTATCAATTTTTTTATTATTAGAATTTAAATCAGTAAAAATTAAGTCTATTGAATTTGATTTTAAAAATTTTTTCAAATTTTGAGCTTTCTCAATTTCAGGTACATTTAGTCGATTAGATTGTTCACTTGCTTCAATAACTATTTTTTCTAAACGCTCATTATTAATTTTTCTCACAACTGTTCTGTCAAAAATAATTGGTAAGAATTTAGTTACTCCTAATTCAGTTGCTTTTTGAATCATAAAATTTTGATAGTTTGATTTAATCGGTGAGAATGCTAGCCACAATTCTTTTGAACTTTCTTTTTTTCTTAATTGTTTAATTGTTTTAAATTCAACATTACCTTTTGATATTTTTAAAATTTTTGCTTCCCATTCTCCATTTTGATTGAATATTGAAAAAGCTTCACTTTCTTTAATTCGCATAACTTTAGTCAAATAATGTGATTGGGACTTATCTAATATATCGGTCATATCTGTAGATAATGTTCTCGAGAAAAATAATCTAATATTGCTCATTTGTGTTAAGTTAGTTTATGGAAAATGTTAAAGCAATAATTTTTGATGCATATGGAACATTGTTTGATGTCAATTCAGCTGCAGAAAAATGTAAAGATAAAATTGGAGATAAATGGGAGGGATTTGCAAATTTTTGGAGAACCACTCAATTAGAATATACTTGGCTTAGAAGTTTAATGGATCGACACAAAGATTTTTGGCAAATTACAGAAGATAGTTTAGATAAATCAATAAAAGTTTTTAATATTGATCCTTCAATGAGAAATGAATTACTCAATTTATATAAAATTTTATCACCCTATAAAGAAGTTCCAGATACCTTGAAAGCTTTAAGAGAAAAAAAATTTAAATTAGCTATTTTATCTAATGGTACTCCATCACTATTAGATGAATTAGTAAAAAGTAACCATTTGGACAATTTATTTGATGATATATTTTCCATTGAACAAGTTGGCGTATATAAACCAAGTTCTAGAGTTTATGATATGCCTATAAAAAAATATAATATTAATAAAAGTGAAGTTGCATTTTTAAGTGCTAATACTTGGGATGTTTCTGGTGGTGGAAATTATGGTTACCAATCAATTTGGGTAAATCGAAATAATAACATTTTTGATAATTTAGATTTTAGACCAAAATATCAAATTACAGATCTTAACAAACTAATTCAATTAGTTTAATAGTTTAAAAAAAGATCAAAGGTGACAAAATATTTTTTTTTGTACTTGCAAACAATGTTACAATCCGCCATTGTATTTACTAAGATTTATTTAACATGATTAAAGCACTAGATTTATTTGGAAGAGTTTTAATATCTGCATTATTTTTTTTAAATGGAATTTTTAAAATAAATAATTATGAGGGAACTATAGGTTGGATGGAAAGTTTTGGTTTGCCTGGTATTTTAATTATACCCGCAATTGCTCTTGAAATAATTGGACCCATTCTTATTGTAATTGGCTATCAAACTAGAATTGCTGCAGCAGCTTTAAGCTTATTTTGTTTTGCAACAGCTATTATTTTTCACAATGATTTTGCTGACCAGGTACAGCTAACCGCTTTTCTTAAAAACATTGCTTTGGCTGGTGGTTTTTTATTCTTGGTAGTCAATGGTGCTAAAGGTTTTTGTTTAGATAAAAAGTGACCTTGAAATTAATAATTAATTCGTTAATTAAAGCAGATGAAAAATATTGAAGTAAAACAAATCATTGATCCAATCCCAGCCTCAGATGGAGCTGGAGTAAAATTAAAAAGAAGTATTGGAGTTGAACCCAATTACTTTGATCCTTTTTTGATGCTAGACGAATTTGGCTCTGAAAATAGTGATGATTATGTGGCTGGTTTCCCTCCACATCCTCACCGAGGAATTGAAACAGTAACTTACATGCTTGCTGGTGATTTTGAACATAAAGATAGCACAGGCGGTGAAGGTAAAATGACTGCTGGTGATGTCCAATGGATGAAAACTGGAAGTGGTATT
Organism: uncultured Pelagibacteraceae bacterium; assembly: GCA_902550615.1. Lineage (GTDB taxonomy): Bacteria > Pseudomonadota > Alphaproteobacteria > Pelagibacterales > Pelagibacteraceae > Pelagibacter. The sequence continues at coordinate 93,394 of CACDAB010000003.1, forward strand.
ATCCACTCAGAGATGCCTGCAATGAAAGAAGGGAAACTTCATGGATTTCAGCTATGGATCAATATGCCAGCAAAATTAAAAATGAGCAAACCTGAGTATCTTTATATTGATGCAGATAAAATGAGTGTACATGAAGATGACAACAAAAAAGTAAAAGTTATAGCTGGTAAGTTTGAAAAAGCAGAGGGTCCAGTTAAAGGGCACAATGTTGAGCCAGTTTATTTTGATGTCGAACTAAATAAAGATAAGAATTTTAATTATCTTCTCCCATCTACACACAATAGTTTTATTTATTTAGTAGATGGCGAAATAAAGATTGGTGAGCAGAAACATGGAAAAGTTAAAGATAGCACCTTGATATTACTTACAAGAGGTGAAAATTTGAAAGTGAAAGCTTTGTCAAAGGCTAAATTTTTAATTATTTCTGGAAAACCTATTAATGAAGAAATTGCAAGAGGTGGTCCGTTTGTAATGAACACTAAAGCAGAGATATTGCAGGCCGTTCAAGATTATCATAACGGCACATTTGTAAAATAAAAAATGAAAACAATACAAATTGAGAAATTTGGTGGGCCAGAGGTTTTGGTTGTAAGAGATATGGACATTGGAAAACCAGGTCCAAAAGAAGTTTTAATTAAAAATAAATCAATAGGTCTTAATTTTATAGATGTTTATCACAGAACAGGACTCTACCCTATTCCATTACCAAGTGGTATTGGCCTAGAAGCAAGTGGAGTTATTGAAGAAATAGGCTCTGAAGTAAAATTATTTAAAGTTGGAGATCGAGTTACACATGCATCAATGCCAATTGGCGCATATTCAGAAAAACAAATTATGCCTGAAGAAAAATTGATTTCTGTTCCAGATGATATTTCTGATGAAGTGGCATCTTGTATAACTCTAAAAGGTATTACTGCAGAATATTTATTACACAGAGCGTATCCATTGAAAAAAGGTGATAAAGTACTTTATCATGCTGCAGCTGGAGCTCTCGGTCAAATCCTATGTCCATGGGCTAATTCTTTAGGTGCAGAGGTAATTGGAACAGTTGGTTCAAAAGCTAAAGAAGAAATTGCCAAAAAAAATGGTTGTCACCATGTAATTAATTATTCTGAAAAAAATTTCTCAGAGGAAGTTGAAAAAATTTTAGGAAAAAACAGTATTGATGTTGTTTATGATGGTGTTGGGATAAAAACATTTAAAGGTTCAATTGAAGCATTAAAAGTAAGAGGAATGATGGTAGCATTTGGTAATGCATCTGGATACGTTGATACGATTGACGTAAAAAAAGATATTAATGCTAAAGGATTATTTTTTACTCGACCATCTATCGCACATTATACAATCAAAAGAGAAGAGCTAATTGAGTCAGCAAAAAAAGTTTTTGATGCCATTTTGTCAAATAAATTTAAAGTAGAAATTTCAAAAAAATACTCTTTAAAAGATGCTACTCAAGCTCACAAAGATCTAGAAGCAAGATTATTAACTGGTCCAGCGGTAATCATTCCTTAAATTGAATATCCATATCGGAAAGGTGAAGTCGAAGCGCTTTAGTTGAGATCTGAATTTCAATAATAAAAAATATAATTGAGATCATCATCGATAAACAACAAGAACCAAAAATTATTCTTGCAATGAAAAGTTCCTCTAAATAGAGCCCAAAAACAGTCAGCATATTAAACAAAAAACCAAAAGCAGCAAATAAAATACTTAATTTTAAAACACCTATTCTCTTTTCAAGATTTATTAATTGGTCTTTCCATTCAGGTGGAGTGTGTTTTTCAAATACATACTCATCGTGTATTTTTCTTATCAAAGAACTAAGAGTATGAAATCTATTGGAATATACACCCATTATTAATGGGATTGCAGGAAACATTAAAGCAGTAACGGTGTAATCAATATTCATACGAATCAATTTGATTATCAATCTTGCCTTTGTTATTTACAAGTAAATTTTATGAGCCAACTAAACTTATTTATTGAACTGACAAGGCTAAAAAAGCCGATTGGATATCTGTTACTATTTTGGCCATGTGTATGGGGACTAACCTTAATTTATGATTTTACTAAGAGTTTGAATATTTATTTTTTTTATATCTTGCTTTTTTTTCTTGGTTCAGTTTTGATGAGATCTGCTGGATGTATAGTCAATGATATTTTAGATAGAAAATTCGACAAAAAAGTTACAAGAACTAAAAATAGACCAATCGCTTCTGGAAAAATTTCAGTCCAGACTGGATTTTTATATGCTTTTATTCTTTGTTTGCTAGCTTTTTTTGTTCTAATAAATTTCAATTATTTTACAATTATAATTGCTCTTGCCTCTATGCCATTAGCTTTCACATATCCTTTGATGAAACGATTTACATATTGGCCTCAGCTTTTCTTAGGAATTACATTTAATTATGGATTAATACTTGGCTGGACCTCAATCTCAGAACAAATAGATGTAGCACCAATAATTTTTTATCTTGGAGCCATATTTTGGACACTAGGCTACGACACAATCTACGGATTCCAAGATATTAAAGATGATGAAATTATAGGAGTAAAATCAACTTCAATAAAATTTAAAGGAACAGCAAAAATCTTTTTAATATTATGTTACTTATCTTTAATATTATCACTTATAGTTGGAGGATTGATGATGAATTTTGATTTAATATATTTTCTATTTATTGCCATTCCAGTAATACATTTATTTTTTTATCAGATAAATAATTTTAACTCTAAAAATCCTGCTTCTTGTTTAAGAATTTTTAAAAGTAATAATTATTTAGGGATTATCATATTTCTAAATATCTTGGTAGGTAGGTTGTTTTGATGAACAAGACAAAAATTCTTAAAAGGCTCTATAAAGATTATACAAAAAAATATCTCAAACAGATACTTTTAGCAATTTTTTTTTCATTACTAGTAGCAGGAAGCACTTCATCGATTGCATGGTTATTAGACCCTGCAATAGATAAAATTTTCATTCAAAAAGATCAGTCTTTGTTGATATTGATTCCATTTCTAATTATTTTAGCATTTACAACAAAAGGTGTCTCACTTTATTTTGCCAAAGTAATGATGATCAATGTGGCAGAGGAAATTAAAAAGAAACTTCAAATAGATATGTTAAGCACTTTGATAAGTGCTGACACTCAATCAATAGATGAAAAACATTCAGGTAAATTTATTTCCAATTTAACTTACGATGTTCTGCACATAACAAATCTATTAAGTAATGGAATACTTAATCTGTTCAAAGATAGCTTAACTTTAATTGGCTTACTAGTTGTGATGTTTTTACAGAACTGGAAACTTTCACTGATTGCCATAATTTTGATACCAATTGCCAGTACAGCCGCAAGATCACTTGGTAAAAGAATGGGTAAAGTTACAACTCAAGCGCAAGAGAAATCTGGCTTCTTAACAAGGTATTTAGTTGAGCTTTTTAAAAATCATAAATTGACAAAAATTTTTCAAAAAGAAAAGTATGAAACTAATCGAGCCAATAATCATTTGGATGAACTGAAAGAAAAAAATAAAAAAATTGGAATAGTAATCGTGAGAATATCACCAATTATGGAGATTCTAACTGGTTTTATGATTGCAATTTTAATCTTTTATTCAGGAAAATTAATTGCAAACAATGAATTAAGTGTAAACAATTTTTTTTCATTTCTTGCAGCGATGATGCTTGCATATCAGCCAGTAAGATCTTTATCGACTTTGAATATTATAGTTCATGAAGGTTTATCTGCAGCCGCTCGGATCTTACCTGTAGTGGATACAAAAAACTTAATTAAAAATATTGAGAATGCTAAAGAAATAAATATTCAAAAAGGAGACATTAAATTTAAAGATGTTTTATTTAGTTATAAAGAGTCTGATGGCGATGTATTAAAAGAAGTTAATTTAGAATTTGAAGGAGGGAAAATGACTTCCTTAGTAGGTCATAGTGGTTCTGGAAAATCTACTATTCTAAATTTGATACCAAGGTTTTATGATAGTAAGTCTGGAGATATATCTATAGACAATCAATCAATCTATAATGTGACATTAGAATCATTGAGAAAAAATATTTCATTGGTGAGCCAAGAAACTACACTTTTTGATGATACTATCAAAAACAATATTAAATACGCTAATTTAGATGCGAGTGATGATCAGATATTCGAAGCAGCTAAGCTATCACATTGTGACGAATTTATAGATAATTTGCCAGAAAAATACGAAACCTTAATCGGTGAAGATGGAGTTCGGTTATCTGGAGGAGAAAAACAAAGAATCTCAATAGCAAGGGCCATGCTTAAAAAAAGCTCAATAATTCTTTTAGACGAAGCCACATCGTCTCTTGACTCAGAAACTGAAATGAAAATACAAGATGCATTGAAAATTTTAACAAAAGATAAAACTACTATCGTTATTGCTCATAGGCTTTCAACTATATTAAATTCAAATAAAATATTTGTGATAGACTCTGGAAAAATAATTGATTATGGAAAACATGAAGAGTTATTAATCAATTCGAAGATTTACAAAAATTTTCACGATAAGCAATTTCAGAGGTAATGATTTTTTTTATTTATCAATTTTTACTTTCAATAATCTTAATTTTTTCACCAATCATAATTATTATTAGAATCTTAAAAAACAAAGAAGATAAATTAAGGTTTAAAGAAAAATTTTGTTTGATTTCAAAGGAAAGGGGTAATGGGAAATTAATTTGGTTTCATGGGTCTAGTGTTGGTGAGATATTAAGTGTTATTCCAATAATAAAAAAATATGATAATGATAAATCAATAGGTAAAATATTAATCACATCTAGCACTTTAAGTTCTTCTAGAATATTAGAGAAAATAAAATTTAAAAAAACTATTCACCAGTTTTATCCTATTGATCATGCAATATTTTCCAGAAAGTTCTTAGACTATTGGAAACCCAATATAGCAATTTTTTTAGAATCTGAAATTTGGCCAAGTATGTTTAAATCAATCAAAAACAGAAATATTCTTTTAATATTACTTAATGCTAGAATTACTCAAAAATCTTTTGATCGTTGGTCTAAATTTAAAGAATTTTCTTACTCGATATTTGGTTTAATAGACAAAGCTTATTCACAAAACTCTGAGACTAATCATTATTTAAAAAGATTAAATGTCAAAAATATTCAATCTATTGGAAATATGAAATTTATTGAAGATGATAACATCAAATCTGATAAGTCTGATAAAAAATTATTTTCTCAATTTAAAAAATATAAAACATTTATTGCTGCCAGCACGCATGAGACCGAGGAATTATTTGCTGCTAAAACTCATATTCTTTTAAAGAAAAAAAATAAAAATATAATTACAATTATAATACCTAGACATATAAATCGAGTTAAACAAATAATCGCTGAAATAAATGATCTTGGGCTGAATGTTGTTTCTCGTAGTTCAAAAAAACTAAAATTAAAAGGTATTGATATTTTTATAGTTGACACTTTTGGAGAGACAAAAAAATTTTATAAGTTTGCTACAACTGTTTTTTTGGGAAAATCAATCATAAAAGGAGGAGGTCAAAATCCATTAGAGCCTGCGCGGTTCGGTGCAAAGATATTGCATGGGCCAGATGTTAATAATTTTAAAGATGTTTATAAATATCTCAGAAAGTTGAAGATATCATCTGTAGTAAATTCACCGCAAAAATGTGCAGACTCAATAATCTTTAAAAAAAACATGAAAAAAGTACAAAAAATGAAATATCTTGGTTCAACAATACTTAAAAAAACCTTAAATGAGTTAGATAAATCTATCCATAATGAAATTTAAAAAACCCAAATTTTGGGATTATAAAAAACCTACCATCATTTCCTATTTACTTTTACCAATCTCATTAATACTGATAATTTTAAGAATTGTTATTAACTCAACAGTTAAAAAAAAAAAATATGCTTCAATTAAAACTGTATGCGTCGGAAATATTTATCTAGGTGGAACAGGTAAGACGTCTTTGAGTTTAAAAATAAATGAAATTTTAGGAAAAAAAATAAAATCCTGCTTTATCAAAAAATATTATCCTAATCAAATTGATGAACAGAAGATATTAGCAAATCATGGTAAACTTTTTAAATCTAAAAACAGATCTTCGTCTATTGAACAAGCAATTCATGAGAAATTTGAACTTGCGATTTTTGATGATGGTTTACAAGATCCTTCAATAAAATATGATTATCGTATTGTTTGTTTTAATATTGATAATTGGATCGGCAATAATCTTACTATTCCATCAGGGCCCCTGAGAGAAAGTGTTAAAAATTTGAAAAAATATAAAAATGTTTTTCTAAATGGAAATAATGAAAATATAGATAGTATAAAAGAATATATTTATAAAATAGATCCAAGTATAAAAATTTATCAAGGAGTATATACTCCACTGAATATCACTGAGTTTGATAAAAATGATAAGTATTTAATTTTTTCTGGCATAGGAAACCATAAAACTTTTATAACTATGTTAAGAAAAAATAATATGAATGTAATTAGAGATTTAGAATTTCCTGATCATTATAAATACTCACAAAAAGATATTGATGATATAGTTTCAGTTTCAGAAAAATTAAATTGTAAAATTTTAACTACAGAAAAAGATTATATGAGATTGAACAACAACAACAAAATTTTATATATTAAATCGGAATTAAAAATTCTGAACCAAGAAGCTTTTATAAACGATATTTCTAATGTTTATGAAAATAATTAAATACTTAATACAATTTATCATAATCTGCATTTTTTATATGATATTCAGAATTATTGGGGTAAAACTTTCATCTTTTCTAAGCGGAAAATTATTTGAAATTATTGGTCCAATTTTTAGATCAAAAAAAATAATCAATGATAATATAAAAAAAGCTTTCCCAGATTATAATTCTAAAGAATTAAATAAAATTAAATCTTCAATGTGGAATAATTATGGAAGAATTTTTGCAGAATATCTTTATATGAAAAATTTTAGACATGGTTATCTTAGTAAAAATATTTCTATAGAAGGTGAGGACATACTTTTAGATATAAAAGATCAAAATCAAAAAGTCGTATTTATATCAGGGCATTTTAGTAACTTTGAGCTTATGGCAATGCAGATAGACAAAATAGGTATTAAAATTGGAGCAATCTATAGACCACTAAACAATATTTTTTTGAATAAATTCATGGAGCGAATAAGAAAAAGATATATCTGCAAAAATCAAATTAAAAAAGGAATCGGTGGATTAAAGGAATTAATAAAACTAAATAACCAAGGTTTTTCAACGGCACTTATGATAGATCAGAGAGTTTCTCAGGGTATAAAGTCAAATTTTTTTAATGAGAAAGCGTTTACTACTACTATTCCAGCACAATTAATTAAAAAATTTAATATGCCTGTTGTACCTCTTTTTATAGAAAGATACGAAGGTGTTAAATTTAAAATGAAAGTTCTTAAACCAATTCAATTTTCAAAAGAAGACAATATTGAAAATATCACAAACGAATTAAACAAAATTCTTGAGAAAATGATACTTGCTAATCCTTATAATTGGATATGGTCCCATAATCGTTGGAAATAATACTATTTATTGTCTAATTTCTCTTTTTTTTTGGAAGCCTCAACATATGAATAATATGGTTCTTGAAGTTCCACGTTCCAATAAGTCAAATTTTCAAGGCTGATTGCCTTACCCGAAACTGCACAAATTACATGGTCACCTTTTTCAATTACTTGAAAATTATTTGGTAAATATTTTACTTTTGCTAATTTTTTATTCATTTATAGTTTATATGTTTATACATGATTGTAGGTATTATAGGAAGTGGTGGAAGAGAGCATGCCATTAGTCATGCATTAAATAAATCAAAAAAAATTGATAAAATTTATTGTTTTCCTGGTAACGCTGGCACTGATGCAATAGCCGAAAATATTAACTTGGACATAAATAACTTTGAGGAAATTAAAAATTTTATTCTTTCAAAAAAAATAAAATTAGTTGTGATCGGACCAGAAAAACCTTTGGTTGATGGACTAACAGATTACTTGGAAAGTTTTGATATTAAAGTATTTGGACCTAGTAAAATCGCTTCACAATTAGAAGGGTCTAAAATATTTACAAAAAATATCTGTAAAAAATATAATATTCCAACTGCGAATTTCGGTATATTTAATGATATTAATCAAGCTAAAAATTTTTTAGATAAATCCAATTTTCCAATAGTTATTAAAGCAGATAATTTAGCTGCAGGAAAAGGTGTTTATATTTGTGAAAATAGAGAGGAGTCTTTTCAAGCGGTTAAGGAAATTTTTGATGGAAAATTTGGTGATGCCAAAAATGTTCTTGTTGAAGAATTTTTAGAGGGTGAAGAAATGAGCTTTTTCATTTTAAGTGATGGTATTACTTACAAAAATTTTGGTACTGCTCAAGATCATAAAAGAGTTCAGGAAGGTGATAAAGGAAAAAATACTGGTGGTATGGGTGCTTATTCACCATCAAGATTAATAAATGAAGAGCTCGAAAAAAAGATTTTGAATAATATAATTGATCCAACCTTAAGAGCACTTAAAGATTTCAAATCATCATATAAAGGCTTTTTATATGCAGGTCTAATGATAAAAAATAATGAACCTTATTTAATTGAATATAATGTGAGAATGGGTGATCCAGAATGTCAAACTATTCTTCCTAAGCTAAATACAGATTTCGGTGAAATTATTAACTCATGCTGTAATGGAAGATTAAAAGAAATCAAAATTAATTGGAATGATAAAAAAAGTATATGTGTTGTCTTGTGCTCAAAAGGTTACCCTGAAGCCTACCAAAAGAACATTGAAATCAAAAATATCAATAAAATTGAATTAAACACTGATGATCATTTATTTCATGCTGGCACTATTAAAAGAGGTGATGTTACTTTAGCGGTGGGTGGACGAGTTTTAAATTTTGTTTCATTATCAGATAGTTTTGAAGAATCAAGAAATAGGATTCATGAACTTCTGAACAATCTAAATTGGTCAAATGGTTTTTTTAGAAAAGATATTGGTTATAAAGTAATAAAAAAATGAGAATAATTGGTGGAAAATTTAAAGGAAAAAAAATTTTACAACCAAAAGACAAAGAAACAAGACCCTTAAAGGACTTAGCGAAAGAATCTATTTTTAATATTATTAATCACTCAAATAAATTTAAGATTAATATTGAAAATTCAATAGTTTTAGATCTATTTGCAGGTGTTGGCTCATTTGGTTTAGAGTGTCTCTCAAGAGGAGCTAAACATGTTACTTTTGTGGAAAAGTATAATGGTGTTTTACCAATTTTAAAAAGTAATCTAAATAATTTAAATATGAGAGAAAAATATGAGATTATTGAGGAAGACTTACTATCTAATTACTTTTTGAAAAAAATTCAGCTTAAATTCAATATCATATTTTTGGATCCTCCCTATAAAGAAAAAAGATTGTCAAATATTATTGATAATATTTTTCAAGAAAAAATTCTTAATAAAGATGGAGTGATTATTGTGCACAGGCATAAAAAAGAAAATGATGAGTTTTCAAAAAAATTTAGAATTCTAGATGAGAAGAAATATGGAATATCGAAAATTATATTTGGTGATTTAAACTAAAATTTTTTTAGTCTCTTTTTTAATTAACTCAACAGCAGGTTGATCGTAAGGGTTTATTTTCAAAGCTCTTCCAATTAAAATAGTCTCCAACATAAAAAAACAAAATAACTCACCTAAAGTTTTTTCATCCCTTTTTTTAATTTCAAAGCTTCTAAAAGGTATATTTTTTTTTGTAAAAACATTTTCTGTAGCTTTTTTTTGAGCGTAAGTAATATTTTGAATATTTTTGTTTTTTAGAAAATTTTGTGAGGGCAAAATAAATTTATTATCTATTTTGGAGGAACTATTTTCATGGACATAAAAAAACGTATAAAAATTATTTTTAAAACCATCCAAATAAAGTTGCATAACGCTATGATTATCTCTGGGCATGTTAGATACGACTGGCAATAAACCTTTTCCTTTTTTACCCAAACTTTCAGCTACTAGTTGTTGATACCACGAAAAAAAATTTTGAGATTTTTCATCATAATTAATGATAATTGAATTAAATTTTCTTTTTTTAATTAAATTTATTGTAGATCCCACATTAGATATGAGCGCATTTAAATATTTTTGATTTTTAATTAAATTATTAAATTGCCTAAAACTTTTTGAATTAAGACCCATTAATTCTGCAGGCAACATTCCAACTTCTGATAAAACTGAATATCGACCACCTATAAAATTATTGTGATGAACAATCTCTGATTTTAGTTTATGAGCTAATGAATTTAAATAATTTTTTTTATTTTCTGTGATAAAAATATTTTTATCACTTTTTTTGATCAGAATATTAGAATTAACTATTGTCTCTAAAGTATTGCCTGATTTAGAGATGATTAAATTTAAATGTTTTTTATTTCCAGATTTTTTGTTGAAAGTTGATAAATTGTCATAAAATAATACATTCTTTTTAATTTTATCTTCAAGAAAGCTATAAATAGTTTTCGTACCCAATGACGAACCACCAATTCCAATTATACGGATATCGTTGAATCTTTTTAAAATTCCTAAATTTTTGATCTTAAATTGGTCTTTATATTTTTTACTAAAAGATTGAAAGATTTGACTATTTTCTTTAATTAATTTTTTAAGGTTTTTTTTAATTTTAAAATTTTGTTTACTACCCTTAAAATTTTTAAAAAAAATTCCTGATGTTATCATTAATTATTTTTAATTTTTTCTAAAATGGAATTTTCAAAATTTGTATTTTGATTAGTGTTTTGATTATCTAAATCTGAGTCCTTGTTGTCAGTCAGTAATGATTTGATATCTGTATTCTCTTCATTCTCAGTCACTTGATTAGTTTGCTGCGGTAATGGTAATTCATTGAAATCTGGAGGCATCACTAAAGGTGATTTCTTTTCAACCAAAAATTCATCTATACTATTTTTTTTCTGTGAACTAAAACCTTCTTTAATAGTTCCACATGAATTAAAAGCTAAAATTGAAATTATAATTGTTGTTAGTTTAAATATTTTTTTCATCAATTTTATTTTTTTGATTATCAATTATTTCAAAAATAATCAAAAATAATACTCCTAATGAAATAAATATATCCGATACATTAAAAATAAACCAATGAAAATTTCCGATATGAAAATCAATAAAGTCTGGCACAGCCTTAAAAAAAATTCGATCATATAAATTACCTAGGGCTCCGCCAAATATCATTAAAAATGAATATTTTTTAAGACCATCACTTTTTAAAGTCATAAAAAAAATAATTAAAATTACAGCTGCAATTAAAATTGTTAAAATATTGTATATATGACTTTGATCAAATGATAATAAACCAAATGCTATTCCTTCATTATAAATTAAATTGATATTCAAAAATTTTGATACAAATAGTTCAGACGATAAATTTTTTTCATTTTCAGAAATCACATAGACTTTGGTAAATCTATCGAGACCAAAGATGCTCAGAATAATAAAAAAATTTATTACAAAATTTTTATTTAAGAAATTTGACATTTAGGGTGTCTTTCACATGGGTCTTCTCTGATTTTCCAGCAAACTGAGCATTTATTTCCAGAAGCTTTTTTTGTCACAACTAAAATATCTGACTGATTATCAAAATTAACAACAGCTTTCGACACAATACATAATTCAGATAAATCCATATCTCTAACTATCTCCTTATATTTTTCGTTAAGTTGAATATTAAGATCTGCTTCTAAACTTGAACCAATTTCTTTACTGGCTCTTTTTTCCTCAATACTTATGTTACATACATCTCTAATTTTTATCAATTGAGACCATCTCTCAGTAAGCTGTTCGTTTTTAAATTTATCTGGAAAAGTAAGAAATTTTTCTAAATGGATGCTTTTACTATTCTTGGATATCAGTTGATGTATTTCCTCAGTTGTAAAAGACAATATTGGAGCGAACCATCTGAGTAAAGATTTTAATAAAACATTCAAAATTTTAACACAAGATTTTCTTTTCTCAGAATTAATTGGATCACAATATAAAGTGTCCTTTCTTATATCAAAATAGAATGCCGACAAATCTGTTGTACAAAAATTCAACAATTCTTTATAAAGATTGTGAAAATCATATTTTTTAAAATAATTTTCAAATTTGTTGTTAAGAGAATGAATCTTGCTTAACATAAATTTCTCTAGCTCTGGTAAGTTTTCAATATCAATTTTATCAAAATTAATATCCTCATATTTGTCATTTATATTTCCTAATAAATATCTAAATGTATTTCTAATTTTACGATAAGACTCAGAATGCTGATCCAATATAGAATAATCTATTCTTAAATCTTCAGCATAATTTGATGCAGCAACCCAAATTCTTAAAATATCGGCACCATATTTTTTCAAAATATCCTCAGGTGCAATTACATTTCCAAGTGATTTTGACATTTTAAGACCTTTTCCGTCCACAACAAACCCATGAGATAATATAGACTCGAAAGGTGCCTTACCTCGCGTTCCACATGACTGTAATAATGAGGAATGAAACCAACCCCTATGTTGATCAGAACCCTCTAAATACATTGATGCAGGCCATTTAAGGTCTTTTCTCTTTTCCAATACAAAAGAATGGGTTGATCCACTATCAAACCAAACTTCAACAATATCGCTAAGCTTTTCAAAATCTTCAGCTTTATATTTATCACCTAAAAATTTTTGAGGGTCATCTGAAAACCAACAATCAGAACCTTCTTTCTCATAAATATTAGCAATATTTTCAAATACTCCATCGTCTATTAAAATTTCATTAGACTTTTTATTTACAAAAATAGGAAGTGGTACACCCCAAACTCTTTGTCTTGATACACACCAATCTGGCCTTGTCTCGATCATTGATTTTAATCTTTCTTTACCTTTACTTGGATAAAAAGTCGTATCATCTATTGCTTTTAAAGCCTTACTTCTCAGTTTATGACTTTCCATAGAAATAAACCATTGTGGTGTCGCTCTATGGACTAAAGGTGCCTTTGATCTCCAAGAGTGAGGATATGAATGAACCAATTCGCCATTTGAAAGAAGTTTATTTTGGTCTTTCAATTTTTCGATTACAACTGGGTTAGCCTTAAAAATATGTAAACCCTCAAACAGAGAAACATTTTTTGTGTATTTTCCATCATCGTCCACTGTCTCAATTGCCTTTATTCCGTTATTTAAACAAAGATTAAAATCGTCGGGTCCATGACTTGGTGCACAATGAACAATTCCTGTTCCTTGTTCAGTGGTTACAAAACGTGCTTCTAACATTGGGATATCGTAATCATACCCCAAATCAAAAAATGGATGCTTACAGATGGTATCTTTTAAATCTTTACCTTTAAATTTCTTAAGGTTTTCAAATTCTTTAATCTCACAATCTTTTAAAACAGAGTCTAATAGTGCCTCAGCGATAACAATTTTTTTATTTTTAAAATTTCCATCATCATTAATTTGAATTATCAAGTAATCTAAGCTTTCATTGTATGCTAAAGCTTTGTTTGCTGGTATCGTCCAAGGGGTGGTTGTCCATATAACAATATCACAATCATTAAGTTCTTTTATTTTTGATGATTTAACTGGAAAACAAGCATAGATCGTATCAGATTTATGGTCTTGATATTCAACCTCGGCATCAGCTAAGGCAGTTTTTTCTACAGTTGACCATAAAACTGGTTTAAATCCTCTGTAAAGACTTCCTTCTTTTAAAAATTTTCCAAGTTCTCTTACAATTTGTGCCTCTGCATCATAACTCATTGTTGAATAATAGTTTTCCCAATCACCAACAACACCTAATCTTTTAAATTGGTCTTTGTGAACCTCTATCCATTTTTCAGCAAAAGTTCGGCATTCTTTTCTAAATTCTACAATCGGAACATCGTTCTTATTTTTTTTATTTTTTTTGTATTGTTCCTCGATTTTCCATTCGATAGGTAAACCATGACAATCCCAACCTGGAACATAAACAGAGTCTTTACCATCCATTTGATGAAACTTTACGATAATATCTTTTAATATTTTATTTAACGCAGTACCCATATGTATATTTCCATTCGCATATGGGGGACCATCGTGAAGAACAAATTTTTCCTCTCCTTTTCTTGAATTCCTTAACTCTTTATAAAGATCAATTTTTTTCCAAAGTTTTAGAATTTCTGGCTCTCTAATTGGTAAATTAGCTTTCATTGAAAAAGCTGTTTTAGGTAAATTAATTTGGTTTTTACTCATTTTGCTTTTTTTGCAGTTACTAAATCAATTTTAATTTGTTTTTTTAATTGATCTATATTTTTGAATTTTTTTTCAGCTCTTATAAATTTTAAAAATTCTACTCTTAAATACTTATTATATAAATTTCCAGAAAAATTAAATAAATGAACTTCTAATAATATTTTTTTTTCATTAAATGTAGGTCGATATCCTAAATTGGCAATTCCTTTAATATATTTTGAACTTTTTATTTTCTTAGCTTTAACAGCATAAACACCTGGTTTTGCCAGCACATAATCTTTGATATCTATGTTGGCTGTCGGAAAACCAATCTTTTTTCCTAGTTGTCTACCTTTTTGAACTTTTCCATCAATTGACCATTTTCTATCTAAAAGTTTATTAACTTTATTAAGTTTCCCACTCTGCAAATATTTTCTTAATAATGAAGATGAAATAATTTGTTTTTTAATTGATAAAGGCTGTGGTTTAACAATTTTATAATTACATAATTTCTCGTGATGAATTAATTGTTTTACGTTTCCTTCTCTTTTGTTTCCAAATCTAAAATTATTACTTACAAAAATAAATTTTGGACTTAGTTTTCTACCTAAAGTTTCTTTAATAAATGAAATTGATTTTGTTTTTGAAAATTTACGATTAAATTTCTTAGTAATAACAAAATCAACATTAAGTTTACCTAAATTTTCAATTTTTTGGTTTAAATTAGATAATCTAAAATTTTTTAAATTAGAGTTAAAAAACATTTTTGGCATAGGCTCAAAAGTCAAAACACCGATCTTTGAAGAATATTTTTTTTTATATTTTTTCGCTAATCTAAATAATTTTTGATGTCCAAGATGAAGTCCATCAAAATTACCAATTAAAATAATTGAATTTTTATGATTTTTTTTAATATTAAAAGTATTATATGATTTCATTTTCACCATTTTAAATCTGATTGTATATAGTTACAAATTGTTTCATAAGATTTCGCGGTTGCTTCAATTCCTTTCTCTTTGATTTCATTTTTATGAATTCCATTTGATATAATTAATGAGTCATAATTTAAAAGATTTGCGCCTTTAATATCAGTATTTAAATTATCACCAACAGAAAGAATTTTTTTACCTTTGTTATTAATAGATAAATTATAAACCTCAGGATATGGCTTACCAAAATATACTACCTTGCCACCCATTTTTTCAAAAACCATGGCAACTGATCCTGCACAAAGCTCTCTTTTATCACCTCTATCCACAATTAAGTCAGGATTAGTACAAACCATCTCTTTGTCTAAATTTTTTTCAAATAAATTTTTATAATAATTCAAATCTTTATCAAATTTTTCAAATAACCCTGTACACAATATGTACTCTCCATCATCAATTTTGTCTGACTTCATTTTTACAAAGTCATTAAACAGATCAAAATCACGTGGTGGTCCAACATGAAAAAATTTTTTAGTGGATAAATTTTTTTTAAGATAATTCAATGATGCTTGGCCAGATGTAAAAACATGATCTCTAATTTCTTTTTCCATGCCCATTTTTTCTAAAAAGGATTTAACAACATCGTTAGGTCTTGGAGCATTAGTGAGTAGAATGTATTCTTTGCCTTTTTTTGTGATTTCTTTTAAAACGTTGATTGCTTCTTTATGGAGGTTTATTCCATTATGAATAACACCCCATAAATCAATGTAAAAAAGCTGATAATTATCAACGATGGAGCAGAAACCATCTTTGTCTAAATTTTTAGTCATCAAAATAATCTATAACCCAAAAAATCCACAATTTCCTACCTTTTTTAATAAACTAAATATCAAGTATATCTTGAAATAGTATTACCAATCTCTATATGAACTTCATATTTATATAGGAGAATATATGAAATTTAGACCGTTACATGACAGAGTTTTAATAGAAGTTTTAGATAGCAGCGAAAAAACTGCTGGAGGAATAATCATACCAGATACTGCGCAAGAGAAGCCTCAAGAAGGAAAAGTTGTTGCTGTTGGTGGTGGTGCAAAAACTGAAGATGGAAAAAAAATTCCAATGGATGTTAAAGTTGGAGACAAAGTTTTATTTGGCAAATGGTCAGGAACTGAAGTCAAAATTGATGGTAAAGAATACAGCATAATGAAAGAGTCAGACATTATGGGTATTTCAAGTAAATAATATAAGTTAAAGGAGAAAGTATAATGGCAAAAGTTGTTAAATTTGACGCTGAAGCAAGATCAGCAATGATAAGAGGTGTAAATATCTTAGCTGATACTGTTAAGGTAACGTTAGGTCCTAAGGGCAGAAACGTTGTGATGGACAAATCTTATGGTGCTCCAAGAATTACCAAAGATGGTGTTTCAGTTGCAAAAGAAATTGACCTTGAAGATAAGTTTGAAAATATGGGTGCTCAAATGGTTAAGGAAGTGGCTAGCAAGACAAATGATGAAGCTGGGGACGGAACAACAACTGCAACTATTTTAGCTCAAGCGATAGTTAAAGAAGGTGTAAAATATGTTACAGCTGGAATGAACCCAATGGATGTAAAAAGAGGTATTGATGCAGCAGTAGATGTTGTAAAACAAAACTTAGTTTCCTCAGCCAAAAAAGTAAAAGATAGTGATGAAATTGCTCAAGTAGGAACTATTTCTGCAAATGGTGATAAAGAAATCGGAAGTATGATTTCTAAAGCAATGCAAAAAGTTGGTAATGAAGGTGTCATTACAGTTGAAGAAAATAAAGGAATTGAAACGGAACTTGATGTCGTTGAAGGTATGCAGTTTGATAGAGGATATTTATCACCATACTTTATTACGAATAGTGATAAAATGACAACAGAGTTAGACAATCCTTTTATTCTTTTACATGAGAAGAAATTAACAAATCTACAACCAATGGTTCCACTTCTAGAAGCAGTGGTGCAAGCTGGTAGACCATTAATGATTATATCTGAGGATGTTGAAGGTGAAGCTTTAGCAACGTTAGTTGTAAACAAATTAAGAGGTGGTTTAAAAGTAGTTGCTGTAAAAGCTCCAGGTTTTGGTGACAGAAGAAAAGCTATGCTTGAAGATATTGCAATTTTAACCGGTGGAAGTGTGATTTCTGAGGATTTAGGAATTAAACTTGAAAACGTGAAGTTAGATGATCTTGGATCATGTAAAAAAGTTAAAGTTGATAAAGATAATAGTACTATCGTAAATGGTAGCGGTAAAAAATCTGATATCGAAGCTAGATGTTCTTCAATCAAACAACAAATTGATGAAACAACTTCTGATTACGATAAAGAAAAACTTCAAGAAAGATTAGCTAAACTAGCTGGTGGTGTTGCTGTAATTAAAGTTGGTGGTGCTACAGAAGTTGAAGTTAAAGAAAGAAAAGACAGAGTCGAAGATGCACTTAATGCAACCAGAGCTGCAGTTGAAGAAGGTATTGTAACAGGTGGCGGATGTGCTTTGTTATATGCTGCTCAAGAGCTTGAAAAAGTAAAAGCCAAAGGTGAAGATCAAAAAGCTGGTGTTGATTTAGTTAGAAGAGCATTAGAGGCTCCTATTAGACAAATTACAAAAAACGCTGGAGTAGATGGTTCAGTTGTAGTTGGTAAGTTGTTAGAACAGAATAAAAAAACTCATGGCTATGATGCACAAAATGAAGAATATTGTGATATGTTTGCTAAAGGTATTATTGATCCAGTTAAAGTTGTAAGAACTGCACTTCAAGATGCAGCATCAATTTCTGGATTATTAGTAACAACAGAAGCAATGATAGCTGACAAGCCAGAAGAAAAAGATGCGGCTCCTGCTGGAATGCCTGGTGGAATGGGCGGCATGGGTGGTATGGGAGGAATGGGCGGCATGGGAATGTAACCCAATAACTCTTAATTAAAATTCTAAAAGGGCAGTTTTTACTGCCCTTTTTTTTTGTTTACTCAAAAAATTTATAAGTAAATAATTAATTTCTATGAATATCTCAGATATTAATAAAGTAGAGGAAATTGGACATTTCGAATTTGTACCTCAAAGTGAGTTGGGTAAAATAACTAAGGGTAACAATAAACATTTTGCAGTAGTAAGATACCGAAACACTTATTCAGGAAATAGAAAAATATCTCATAGAGCACTGGTTGTTTACTTTATTTGCGTTAATAAAGAAATTCAAAAAATTGGTTATACCAATTCAAAAGGTGGCTTAAGCAGTGCGACTGGCTTATATGGGCTAGGCGCAATGACAGGTAAACCAGGTCCAAATCGTTTTTGTTTACATTTAGAAATTTTTAAATTGCTTAAAAATAATAAAAAAGTAAATTTTTGGGCACGATGGTTTGACGAAACCTTTGAAGCTTGTGTTGAAGGTGTATTTAAAAAAGATGGTAAAGAAAAATTCATATCATTATTAAATGCTGTAGATACCGAAAATTATGTAAAAAAAAAATTTAAAAAGTTACCAAACTGGAATTTACAAGAGAAGAGAAAAGCCTATGATCCAAAAGCAAAAAAATTATTTGCAGAATATAGTGGTTTACCTGATCCTAAAATTGGCCCAAAAGCTGACGCACTTTTTAAAAAAATAAAGAATCATCATAAATCATAAATTAAAATTTCATGAGACTTTTTAACATGATCATCTCCCTTTTCGATTCTATTTTTTCCAATTCTAGTTTCACCTTGACCCATGGTATATTGCCAAGTTGGATATAATTTTTTAAATCCTTTGTAATACTTTCTTATAGTTGGGCAATCGTTGTAAGATAATATAAATCCCCCTTTATGTTTTTTTAACATATCCCTTAATTTTTCATGTGGGAAATCTTTATGATGAACTGGAATATTTCTCATTGGGTAAACTCCTTTAAACATTTTAGAGTCTGAGCCTATATAATAAGGAGGATCGCAATACAAAAAGTCATTTTTATGTTTTTTTAAAACTTTTTCAAAGTCTCCATGTTTAACAGATAATTTTCCAGGTTTGAAGTTTCTTATTTTTTCTAACATTGCTTGATATTTTTTTTTGCTTAAATAAATTTCTGATGTCCATCCCATAAACCCTGGGCCATAAGATAAATTAAAATTATAAACGTAATAAACAGCTAAGGTAAGTGGATCTAATTTAACTTCTTTTTTCCAAACTTTATTTAAGATTTTTCGTATTCTCTCAAATTCTGAAAAAGTAGGTTTTAGTTTATTTAATCTTTTAAAAAGTATTTCAGGTTTTTTAATTTGAAAATTCCAATAGTTACAAAGAATATCAAAAATATCATAACCAACTACATTAAGTCCTAAAACTTTACTCATTGCTATTTCAATAGAACCGCCACCGAAAAATGGAGAAACTACTTTTTTCACATTATTTGGTAATAATTCAAAAACATGTCCGACAGCTAAAGATTTCCCTCCCGCGTATCTAATAGTTGATAAAGCAACTCTTTTGTATTTATTCTGACTTTTGCTATTTTTACTAATAATAGACCTTAAAAAAATTTCTTTTTTTTCTTTTAAATTTAATGATTTATTTTTGTTAAATAATTCTAGTTGCTGATTCTGCATATATAAATATAACACATCATTGTTTATAAAAACTTGCGATAATGTCAAAAAGATATAGTGGAAAATCGTTTAAAGACTCTAGTGTCAAAAAAAAACCTAAATTAAGTTTTAAAGAAAAAAGAAAACTTAAACGCGAAAAGCGAAAAAATTAGAATAAAAAAAAAAATACTTAATTTATTCAAGCCTAGTATGAGTTTTTTTAAGTTTTCAAAAGTGTTTAAATATGTATAAGAACCCAGATTTATGAATAATACTATAAGAAACATCACCATAATTGCCCATGTTGATCATGGTAAGACAACCCTAATTGATAATCTAATGAAGCAAAGTGGTTCATTTAGAGAAAATGAGGTTGTTGATGAAAGGCTGATGGACTCTGGAGAATTAGAAAAAGAAAGAGGAATTACAATATTAGCTAAACCTGCCTCGATTAATTGGAAAGATTCTAGAATAAATATAATTGATACCCCCGGCCACAGAGATTTTGCTGCTGAAGTTGAAAGAGTGCTTAGTATGGCTGATGGAGCATTGTTATTAATAGACTCTGCTGAAGGTGTGATGCCTCAAACAAAATTTGTTTTAGCAAAAGCATTAAAACAAGGTTTAAAGCCAATTGTGGTTATAAATAAATTAGATAAGTCTGATCAAAGAGCCAATGAAGTTCTAGATGAAACATTCGACTTATTTGTAAGTTTAGATGCTAATGAAGACCAACTCGATTTCCCAGTATTATATGCAAGTGGAAGATCTGGATGGGCTGATCTTGAAGTTGATGGTCCTAGAGAAAATCTTAATCCACTTTTAGATAAAATTATAGACCACGTTAAACCAGCTGAGTTAGATAAATCAAAACCTTTTGCTATGCTCTCTACACTTCTTTATGCTGATAGTTTCTTAGGAAGAAGTTTAGTCGGTAGAATTTCACAAGGAACCGCAAAAGCTAATCAAGCAATTAAGGCAATCAATTTAAAAGGAGAGAAAGTTGATGAAGGAAGATTAACTAAAATTTTTAGATATGAAGGAACTAAAAAAGTTCCAATTGAGGTTGGTGAAGCTGGAGATATTGTAGTTGTTGCCGGTTTAGAAAAAGCTAACGTTGCAGATACTATTTGTGATCTTGAGGTTAACGAGCCAATAGAAGCCACTCCTATAGATCCTCCAACTATGTCAATTACAATTACTGTAAATACATCTCCTTTAGCTGGCACAGAAGGTAAAAAACTTACAAGTACACAGATTAGAGATCGATTAGTTCAAGAGGCACAAAATAACGTTGGAATTACATTCACTGAAAATGAGGGAAATGACTCTTTTGTGGTTAGTGGTCGTGGTGAATTAATGTTGGAAATTTTACTTACTCAAATGAGAAGAGAAGGTTTTGAAATGACTGTGAGCCCTCCAAAAGTTCTTTATAAAAAAGATGAAAACGGAAATAAACTTGAGCCAATAGAAGAAATTACTATGGATCTTGATGAGGAACATTCATCAAAAATAATTGATTCAATGAATAGAAGAAAAGGTAAATTAATAGAATTAAAAGACACTGGTAAAAATAAAAAGAGACTTATATTTCATGCACCAACAAGAGGTTTGATGGGATATACAAGTAGATTTTTAACGCTGACAAAAGGAAATGGTGTCATCAATAGAATTTTTCATGAATATGGTCCATTTGAAGGGGAAATGGAGGGCAGAAGAAATGGTGCTCTTATTTCTATGGAACAAGGAAAGGCAGTTGCTTTTGCAATCTTTAATTTACAGGCAAGAGGAGAAATGTTTGTAACTCATAACGATCCTGTTTATCCGGGAATGATTGTAGGTCTATCACCTAAGCCAGGAGATATGATTATTAATGTTATGAAGGGTAAAAAATTAACAAATATGAGAACGCAAGGTACTGATGAAAATGTTGTCTTAACTCCTGTTAGAAAAATGTCGATTGCTGAACAATTAAGTATGTTAAATACAGATGAAGCTTTAGAAATTACTCCAGAGTCTTGTAGATTAAGAAAAGCTATTCTTGATCCTCATGAGAGAAAAAGAAGTGAAAAATCAGGCGCTGCTGCCTAATCAAAAATTTTATCAACTAAAAATAAACCTAGAGCAACGCACGGACCAATACCAAAAGCGAATAAAAGAGTTCCAACCCCTACTGTTCCACCTAAATACCAACCAATACTTACAACAGAAATCTCTAAAAAAGCTCTAACAGCTGCCACTGGTAAGTTAGTTACTTTTTGTAAACCAATCATTAATCCATCTCTTGGTCCTGCACCAAGATTAGAAACTAAATAAATGCCCCCACCTATTCCAACCATCATTACAGAAATTACTGCTAGGATTAATTGATTAAGATAATTAGACGGGGTTGGTACAAACTTAATACAAAGATCAATCATAAAGGCTATAATTAAGGCATTAAATATTGTGCCCATTCCTGGTTTTTGGCCCAAAGGTATCCACAAAATTAAAACAGCAATACTTATTAAAAGAGTAATTGTTCCAATACTTAAGTTAACATTTAAGGAAATACCTTGAGCTAAAACACTCCACGGAGAAGCGCCTGTAAAGGAAACAATTA
The DNA here is from genome assembly GCA_902550615.1 of uncultured Pelagibacteraceae bacterium. Lineage (GTDB taxonomy): Bacteria > Pseudomonadota > Alphaproteobacteria > Pelagibacterales > Pelagibacteraceae > Pelagibacter. The sequence continues at coordinate 115,795 of CACDAB010000003.1, forward strand.
ATAACCCTTCACCAAGACCAAACAACGTCAGACCAAAGCATAAAAAAAAGAAAGTGGAAAATTTTGGTTTAAAATTATATGGCTTGTCAGAACTCCAACTAACTTTTGGTATTTTCTTTATTTTTAAAAACATCTTAATAAGTTATTTCTATTATAGTTAAAGTCCACTAATGTAATTGCCAAATGAAAAAATTTATAGCCATCTTATTTATTGTAATTTTTCCAGTTACTTCCATGGCACATATGGGTCACTACAATAAATATAACAAAATTGAAATGGAGATTTTTAGAAATGGTGAATTAATTGGATACAATTATTATTTTTTCGAGAGAAATGGTGAAGAAACTATTATTACAAATCAATTTAAATTTTCTGTTGATCTATTAGGAGCTACAATTTTTCAGGTTGAGTCATATGGTGAAGAAAAATATATCAAAGATCAGTTGATATCTTTTAATTCTAAAACTCTTCAAAATGGTAAAGAAAAATTTGTAAATTTAGAATTAAATAAAAAAAGTAAAAAATATGATATCAAGGGCTCCTCATTCAATGGCGAAGCAACAACTAATAACGTTATTGGAAATTGGTGGAATCATAAAATTTTACAAGCAGGATCTCAAATAAGCCCAATATCTGGAAGTATTAAAGAACAGGTTGTTAGTTTTATAGGAAAAGAAAAAATTGATCTTTATGGAAAAATTTATGATGCTGATCATTTTACACTTAAATCTAAAGATATGAATATTCCTAAAGATAAACGATTAGACTTTAATATTTGGTACGATCAAGAAAATTTAAGAATTTTAAGAGTGACTTATTCCAGGATGGGTAATTGGGAGTACAGATTAAAAAGCTTTGAATAATTTATCTTGAAATTTTCTTAAATAAGTCCTGTGCACTTATCCATCCCGACTCTAGTCTTGGTCCTACAAACCAATCACCACAGACACCTATTTTTTTCTTTGGATCCCAATAACTTTTAATTTTGAAAGGTTTTGAATTGGAAGAATATTTCCAACCATGATTAAGAGAGAAATTTATTTTCGTTTTTTTAATATTTGAAAGTTGAAAGAACTTATCAATCATAATTTTTGAATTCTTCTTCTTATTATTTTTATTTTGATTAATTTTTTTATTTGCCCACTTAAATGTACTTTGAAGGGTCCATAAATCATATTTTGATTTAAATCTTTTTTTTGAATTTTCATTACCAGCCCAACCAAGAATTGGATCTTCAAAAAGATAGCTACTATTTGATTTCTTGTTTTTTTTAATAGCAATCATAGTAGTTATATTTGCATCCATTTTAATTGATTTTTTTAAAAAAGAATTATTTATGAGTCTTTTAGAGAGTTTTTTTAATTGTGGAAAAGGACAGGTTAAAATAATACTTTTAAAAGATCTCAATTTTCCATCAGCAAATGATAAATGCCAAAGTTTGTTTTTATAATGAATTTTTTTTAATTCACTTTGATAGTTACAATTGATTTTTTTTAATAAGTACTTGCTAATATCATTGTTTCCATTTTTACCTATAATTTTCAGATGTTTTTTATTTTCTTTTTTTTTGGAGTTAAGAAAAATGTGTTTACCACCCCAAACCTTTAAAATTCTTTTTTTAATTAAATCTTTGGTAAATTTTTTAAATTCTGGGGTTTTTGGCGAAAAGTATTGAGTGCCATGATCAAAGCCTATATTACCTTTCATTCTTTTGAAAGATGCACGTCCTCCTGGACCTCTCGCTTTATCAAATAGGATTACTGAATTTTTTTTATTAAGAAGATTCGCAATTGTAGCTCCAGAAATACCTGAGCCGATTACGCAAAATTCACTCATTTACCAGCAACAACCATTCCCTCAATCATCATGGTTGGTGAATTGGTTGAATATTTAAACTCTAAATCATTTGCGAGAGTAATATTCTTAAACATGTCTTTAAAATTACCTGCAATAGTAATTTCATTTATAGGATACTTAAACTCTCCGTTTTCCACTAAAAAACCTGTTGCACCTACAGAATAATCACCAGTTACAATATTACTTCCGTGTCCTATAGTTTCTGTAATATAGAGACTTTTTGATTTTGAATTCAATAAATCTTTAAAACTAATATTTCCATTTTCAAAATAAAGATTGCTTGTCCCTCCACATCTTCCATTTGATTTAAGGTTTAATTTTTTTCCATTGTAAGTATCAATCAAATAATGTTTTAAAATTCCTTGGTCTACTAATTTAAGAGTATCAGTTTTAACCCCCTCGCTATCAAAATTTCTTGAGCCTAAACCTTTGAGTATATCCGGTTTATCTAAGACATTAATTTTATCAGAAAAAATTTTTTGGTTAACTTTATCTTTTAAAAAAGAGGTTCCTCTTGATATCGCTGATGATGAAATCGCACTTGCAAAAGTACTTAGTATTCCCTTAGCAATTCTTTTGTCAAAAATTATAGCAATTTTTTCACTACCTATTTTTTTGGGGCTTAATTTTCTAATGGTTTGATCAGCAGCTTGTTTACCTAATTCTCCTGCGTCATCCAAGTCTTTCAGAAAGCATTTACTAGAATATTCATAATCTCTCTCCATACTTTTTTCATCTTTTGCAACTGTAACACTCGAAGCTGTAAACGAAGATGTTTTGTAGCCAGCACAAAAACCTTCACTATTGGCTAAAATAAAATTTGATTTATTTTGAATAAAACTAGATTCTGTATTAACAATCTTTTTATCATTGGAAGCAGCAGATTCTAATTTTTTCAAATAATCTATTTTTTGATCGTTTTCTATATGGGTATCGTCATAAAGATCTAAATCCTTAACTTCTTTGGCCAATAAATCTTTATCTGGTAATGAATTAAATTCATCTTCAGGAGTATTTTTTGTTGTCTCAACACATTTTTCAATCAAAATGTTTAGATTATCATCAAGTAAATTAGAAGAAGATATTGATGACTTTTTTTTTCCAATGTAAGTGGTAATGCTTATTCCAAGATCATCTGATCTATTAGACTCGTCTAGTTTTTTATTTCTAAAATTAACAGTTTCAGATACAGAGTTATTAACAATCACACTGGACTCGGTTGCGCCTAATTTCTTAGCTAAACCTAAACAATATGATGCTTTTTTTTTTAAAAATTCTTGATCTTTGACCATTTAAAGTTTTGTGCCACCAACAGTCATCTTATTAATTAGTATAGATGGTTGAGCAACGCCTACGGGAACGCCTTGGCCAGCTTTTCCACATGTTCCAATACCAGGATCCATCATCATGTCATTCCCAACCATAGAAACTTCTTTTAAAATTGAAGGGCCATCTCCAATAAGTGTCGCGCCTTTAATTGGAGATCCAATTTTACCATTAACAATCTCATAAGCTTCAGTACAATTGAATACAAATTTTCCAGAGGTAATATCAACCTGTCCGCCACCAAAACTCACAGCAAAAATACCTTTATCGACAGCTTTAATCATCTCATCTTGAGTCTGATTACCACTCAGCATCATCGTATTTCTCATTCTTGGAAGAACAATATGTCTATAGTTTTCTCTTCTTCCACTACCAGTAGATTTGGTTTTCATTAAACGAGCGTTTAGACGATCTTGCATAAAATTTTTTAAAATCCCATTCTCAATTAAAACAGTTTTTTCTGTCGGGGTTCCCTCATCATCAATCGTAAGACTACCTCTTCTGTTATCAATAGTGCCATCATCAACAATTGTAACTCCCTCACTTGCAACTTTTTGGCCCATTAAATTATGAAAAGCTGAGGTTTTTTTTCTGTTAAAATCCCCTTCTAAACCATGACCAACAGCCTCATGAATTAATATTGCCGGCCAACCAGGTCCTAGCACAACTTTCATTTCACCAGCTGGCGCAGGTTTACTCTCTAAATTTACCGAAGCTATTCTCAAAGCCTCATCACAAACGCTTTTCCAGTTATCATCTTTTAAATAAGAGTCATAAGATTGTCTTCCCCCAACACCATACACACCCGTCTCTTTTCTCCCATTTTTCTCAAGCATAACGGATACATTGAATCTTATTAAAGGACGAACATCAGTCAAAGTTTCTCCACCAGATCTAATTATTTCAACCGATTTTTGTTCTCCCAAAAAATTAGCAGTAACTTGTTTAATGTTGTCATCTTTTGAACGCAAATAATTATTTACTTCATTAAGTATTTTAATTTTTTCATTAAGAGATTTTTGTTCAATAGGGTTGATGTTCTCATAATATTTCTTATTAGATTTAGGAATTTCATGATTATAGGTACCTTTGACAGATTTAAGTGTCGATTTTAAATTTTCTGAAGATTGCTTTAAGGAGTTTTTTGAAATTTCATTAGAGTGAGAATAAGCAACTACTTCATCAGAGATAGCTCTAAACCCAAATCCTAAATCTGAATTATAACTAGAATTTTTTATCTTATTATCATCTAGTAAAATTGACTCAGATTTAGAATTTTCTAAGTACAACTCACCATCATCACATTTTTGAAGAGTATCCGAAATAATATTTTCAGCCTCACTTCTTGATAGGTCAGATTTTTCAAAGAAATTACTCATAGAAGACATTAAATAGATTGTTTCAAAGATTTTTCAACTAGTGTATTTTACGCATGTACATATATGGGACAAATTAGTAATAAAACATCTAATTATGAAAGTTTATTTTAATAATTCTTGTAAAATTTGTAAGGCAGAAATTGATCTCTATAAGAAGGAAAAAATAGAGGAAATTGATTGGGTTGATATTACAGATAATGAATTAGCAGAACAAGAAACCTCTAAAGATAGTAAACAACTTTTGAGAAGACTGCATGTCAAAGATGGTGAAAAAGTTATTGGAGGTGCGGAAGCTTTTTTATTATTATGGAAAAAAATGCCAAAATATAAATTTCTTTATAAATTTTTTAAGTTACCAATCATCTTTAATATATTTTCAATTGTATATGAAATAGTAGCTTTTTTTCTTTACTTAAAAAATAAAAAGCAACTTAAAAAATCTAACTTGTAAAAAATAATAAAAATTTACTTAATAAGGACATAGAAGATACAAACATCACTAAGACTATTGAGTACATTAATAAAATAATTTTATTCTTTTTTCTTCTTAATCTAACAAAGTCCTTATCATCCAAATCAGAGATATCTCTCTCACCAACTACTGGATAATCATACGTAAACCGCCATGTACTATCACCAAGTCTTGGGTCCAAATTATTAAAATATGTGATCCACGCAATAATGTATCTGAAAATTAAATATAAAATTATTAGAAAGGCAGATCCTAAAATCATTACAGATAATACCTAATTTAATATAAATGTTTAATTGTTATTTTTGGCTCTTTTCCTTGCAATGAGTTGCGTTAAAGAGTCTACCATTGTATCTGACGCTTTGAAAATATCTACATTTCTAAACTCATGAGAAAGATTTTTTTCAGGATTAGTTTTATCTTCAATAACAATTCCTTCATCTGGAGAATTATTTTTAATATAAATTAATAATAACCAGTCATCATCTTGTGACTCATCCCATTTAATAAAAACTTCACCAGTTTCAAATCTTCTGTCTATACAACGAAAAATAGACATGTCGCGGGTGATATGTCTTTTATTTAACTGAAATACTAGGCTACTTGCACTTCTGTAAAAACTTTCTAATGCAAATTCAATTTTTTGTCTTGCTAAAGTATATTCTTTTTCTTTTTCTAATAAGGTTTCTCTATCTTCATCACCTTGAAGTTTAACCCCTAATGCTTCAACCCTTTCTTTGATTTTTTGATCTCGAAGTAATCGATATTTTTCCTTAAGTTTATCAATTCTTTCTTGTAAACCCGCATAGTCTTCTCTTTTTTCTTTTAAAGAAATTTTCTCAAGTTTTTCTAGTTCCTTGACTTCTCTAATTCTGAATTTTTCAATTTGTTTATCTAGTCTTAATTGTTTTAAAAACTGTTTTTGTTTTTCAGCTTGCTCAATTCTCAAAAGTGCTTGCTCTTTTCTTAGGAATAATTTTATATCTTTTACTCGTTGTTTTTCTAATCTAGCTTCTTCTTTAAGTGTTTGTTCTTTTAGTTTAACCCTGAGAGCTTGTTCTTCCTCTTTTTGTTTAGCCAACTTAATTTTTTCTGCCCTCTCTCTTTCAATTTTTTCTATCTTAATTCTTCTTCTTTCATCACGTTTTAAAACTTTATAACTTGAAATTGTCTCTGAAATTTTATCAAA